>NZ_LATL02000001.1 GCF_000972705.2 Limnoraphis robusta CS-951
CCAGTAGAGTTATTATAGCATTAGAAAGAGCCTTATATCCCCATACCTGAAGGTAGGGGCGTGTGCGGCAATTTTTGGTAAACAGCTCTCTGGTCATTGCTATAATTCATCAATTCTTTTGACTACTCAGCAGGAGTTTCAACTTCTAACGGTTGCTCGAACCCACTGGGCATTCCTTCTGGTTGAACTTCTGTTGGTTCAGGAGTTATTTCCGGTTCAAGGTTTGAAGGTTCTGTCTCTGTAAAAGCTTCTGTCGGTTGAGCCGGCATTTCCGGTTCAAGGTTTAAAGGTTCTGTCTCTGTAAAAGCTTCTGTTGGTTGAGCCGGCATTTCCGGTTCAAGGTTTGAAGGTTCTGTCTCTGTAAAAGCTTCTGTCGGTTGAGCCGGCATTTCCGGTTCAAGGTTTGAAGGTTCTGTCTCTGTAAAAGCTTCTGTTGGTTGAGTCGGCATTTCCGGTTCAAGGTTTGAAGGTTCTGTCTCTGTAAAAGCTTCTGTCGGTTGAGTCGGCATTTCCGGTTCAAGGTTTGAAGGTTCTGTCTCTGTAAAAGCTTCTGTCGGTTGAGCCGGCATTTCCGGTTCAAGGTTTGAAGGTTCTGTCTCTATAACATCCTCTGGCGGTGTGATCACTGAATTTTCCGAAGAATCTTCAGACTCAGTTACCCCAGGAGTAGAACTATTCTGTGCAGGTTGAGTATTTTCGGGGGCTGCTTGGGGAGCTGCTTGTTCGGGTGAACTCACCTCGCCACAACTTTCGCTGTTAAAGTAAAATTCATATTGATAAGCCGTAGGATTTCCTCTTGCTAAGGATTCAGTGCTAACAAACTCCTGCACTTTTTGAATCGCCGTATCATCTAAAACCGGATATCCCGTATCCAACAACAGTTCTGGCCCTGCTAAAATCTCTCCACCGGAACCGATAATCACTCCTACTAAAGCTTGTCCACTCAACTGTTGTTCACAGGCTTCTACTGGATACACATCAGAGATAGAGATAGCTTGGGCTGACTGTACATCAGGGTAACTTTCAAGCCAACCCAAAACCCAATTCACATAAAGACTTCCCCCTTCTAAGCTTGCCATTTCTTGGTTAGAAAGCTGTCCTTCTGGGGGTTGCTCTTGGGTAAACACCGGAGAATTCGCCACAACATTGCTATTTTCTGCTGTTTCTGAACCTTCTTGCAAACCTTGGAGAATAGACCCTCTAAACTCTTCTGGAGGGGTTTGAGACTGTTCGTCAATATTTGCACTCGCCACACCATCAGTAGGCTCTTTTGGTGGAGGAAAACGAGGCGGTTGGTTTCCGGGTTCATCATCACCCATGCGAGGGGGATTGAGAATACCAGATTGACCAAGGGGAGGAGGCGCTTGAGAGAATTCGATATTGCCTTGCTCTAACTGTTCATAAAATTCTCTCGCTCGATCTAATTCCTCTGAATTTTTATCGGGGAAAGTATTACTTTGATCGGGGGGAGTATACTCAGGAATCGAACTTGGGGGAGGCGGAGTAAAGTCAGGAATATTCACCGAAGGAGGCAAAGTGCTAAACGTGTAACTCTCTGGAGAACGCTGCACAACAGGCGGTAAATTCGTTCCGGGGATTCCAGATGAGGGGTAAACTGGGATGGTATAAAACTCTTGGGGAACACTGGCAAAACTTTCAGCAGTGGGAGGAGGAGGAGCGTTCACGGGAAACTCAGGAATCGTTGGCCCGCCTCCCAAAATAGAAGCCAACGACGGAGGAGGTGCGATTTCACTTAAACCAAATTTCGGCGGTGGCGGGGGATAGATGCCCCCAACTTGCTCGGGGGATAATTCTAGTAACTCTACACTCGGCGGAAGTTGAGCCGCTCGGGAAAATAACGAAATTTTCTCTACATTCGCTGCAAATAACCCATGAATTCCCAGGGAAGCCAACACTGCCACTGTAGCGGGTTGACGGAGTGATGCTAGTCCAGATTGGATAAAGGGTGTAGAAGAATCCATAATACTTGACTTTAGAGGTTAGAAATCGACTTGCGTCTATTGAGGCACAGGCAGAAGATGTATCACCGACCCCAGCAATTAACTTGAGTTTTGAGTTGTCTATCTTTACTGCTATGTTATAGCAAGCTAGAGTCAAATCATCAGGCGAAAATCTCTCAGACTTCACCTCTAGGTTGTGTGATCGCCCTTTTGACGGCAGCGACTCTGTACTCCTCTGTATTCCTAGTTTAACGAATCCCCTGGACAATCATTAACGAAAAATAAGATAATTGCAAGTTAGGGCGATCGCTTAACCCTGCATAAATCTGTTGCTGAGGGTGCGTCGCCCATTCCACCACGTAGGCATTTTCCAGCAAGTCTCGCTGCTGTAATAATTGCCAAACTTGCCGATAGACTGAACTCACTTTCATCAATACCACAACATCCGCCTGATCCAAAGTCTTTTCTAACTCACTCATCGTATACAATGCAGGCAATACGGCTAAACGTTGCTCTCTGATCGTGAGCGGAATTCCCAGACTGGCTACAGCCGCCAGAGGAGAACACACTCCGGGTATTGCCTCCACTTTCAGTTGAGGACGGATTTCTTGTAGGGTTTGTGCCAGGTAAGTAAACGTACTGTAAAAACTGACATCCCCTTCACAAGCAAACGCCACATCTTTTCCTTGGGCGAGATATTCCCCAACCTGTTGGGCGGCGAGTTGCCAAGCTTCTGTTAAGATTGTCTCGTCTTGAACGTAGGGAAAGTTTAACGGTAACTGAATTTGCTGAGAATTTAGCCAAGGGCTGATAATTTTCTCTGCAATGCCAGATTTTCCTCGAATTCCCGCCGGAAACGCTACAACGGGGGCTTTTTTGAGGATATTTAACCCTTTGAGCGTAATCAGTTCGGGATCTCCAGGCCCGACGCTAACACCATACAGAATACCGGATGATTGGGGTGAGTCGTTCACAACAAATATAGCGCTTCGGCGCTAGGCAATCTTGGAAAAGGCAAAAGGCAAGAGGCAAAAGGCAAGAGGCAACAGGCAACAGGCAACAGGCAAGAGGCGCTCATGCAAAAGGCAATCATGCAAGCGCTGGTCACTGTTCACTGTTCCCTGGTAACTGTCCCCACTGGTCACTGGTAACTGGTCACTGATAACTGTCCCCACTGGTCACTGTTCACTGTTAACTGTAAATTCCGCCCCTTGAGTATCAATTTGTAGCGATCGCACTTCTACTTTAACACTAAATTGATGCCAAGCCTCTGCCATCGCTAAAGCTACATCGGGTGCTGAAGTTGCATCACTCAGGGCGAGGAGAGTTGGCCCGGCTCCACTGATCACCAGTTCATAGGCGCCTGCGTTGATCGCAGCCAAACGTACCGCTTCATAACCGATAATCAGAGATTGACGATAGGGTTGATGAATTTTGTCTTGCATGGCGACTCGCAGCCAATTTTCCTTTCCCGTTTCTAAGCCTCGTACTAACAAGCCTAAATGAGCGGTGTTAAAAATGGCATCTGTTCGACTATACTCGGTTGGTAAGACTCGACGGGCTTCGGTTGTAGACAGTTCAAAGTTGGGAATGGCAACAATCGGAATAATACTCGGATGCCAGGGAATTTCGCAGATTTCCCAATGGCTTTGGGAGGCGGCGACGGAGAGTTGACAGTTTCCCAACAACGCCGGAACTACGTTATCGGGGTGTCCTTCCATTGCGATCGCCAAGTTCATCACTTCGGTTTGACTCAGGGGTGAACCTGCAAAGGCGTTAGCCCCGACTAACCCTCCGACAATGGCGGTGGCTGAACTTCCCAAGCCTCTGGCCAGGGGAAACCCTAAGTTAATCTCCAGCTTGACGGGAGGCGGAGATTGACCGAGATGCTGGTAAAGTTTGACAAAGGCTTGATAGGCGAGATTATCTTGATCGGTTGATAGGCGTTCAGCATCCACACCTTGAACGGTGATCATCGCCTGAGTTGATGTCTCTTCGGCTGATAAATCCTGTTCAGAGATTTTAAGGATATTGTACAAGGTTAACGCTGCACCAATACAATCAAAACCTGGCCCTAAGTTGGCGGTTGTCGCTGGAACAGTAACGGTAACGGACTTAGACATTCTTCGTTTTCAGACCCACAAAAATCAGCATAGCATTGATACTGTAGGCTGATGATATCAGATTAGGGGTGAGAATTCCCGTTGTTATCCTCTGAATCTCCATCACCGATGTTGAGGTTCTTTTTAGAAGATTTTAGCTGTTTCCAAAGGCTTTTAATCCGGTAATAGGCTTCCTCTGATGTGATTTTGCCGTTGGTTTCTAAGCCGCAAATATAGTTAACCTTCTGTGCAAACTCTTGCAAGTTTGAATTGAAAACCAGGTTTTCCGGTGTGAAGTCACCTCGGTAATTATTTTTCGGATATAGGAATTTATCACGTTCGTTCATATCGTTCTCCCTGTGATTACAGCTAGATTTAGTTGACAAATAGATGAGCTTGAAAAGAGTTCCACACCTGACTTTATTTAACAATGGCAAGATTGATTTTTTGAATTAAGATAAAAAAATTAAAGAATTTTATAGACTGAATTTTTATTCAACTCTTTACTTCTTTCTTTTAATTATAGTATAGCTTTTCGAGTTGTAAATTTTCTTTTCCTTTATCTAATTTAACATTTCTCCGAAACCCTTTCATCAAGGCAGTTTTTAATCCTTACTTAACTTTAAAAAACGAAAAATAACGAATTTCAACGGTTGTGGTAGGGTTGTCTAGTTATTCGGTTCGGTCTACCGATTAAATTGTTGAGATTGACTTGAATTTTTCTTTAAAAAACTTCTATCTAAAGACATATTTTTCATTTTAAAAAATCAACCAAAAAAGTTTTTGTCTATTTAAAGAGTGGTTTTGCTTAAGTTTATCTCTATTTTTGAGCTAAAAGTCGCAACCCAAACTCATAAACTCTATCTAGAAATTGAATTTGAGTTGCGAAATATAAGCTTCTTTGAAAAAATAGGAATCTTGCGCTCACAAATTATTGAAGACTGCTATTGTCAAAGAAAGCTTGAGAAATTCTCTTTTATTTTAGCCTTCCATCTCCTCAATAGACTTGGGTACACCCGCAGTTAAGACATCATAACCCTGGGGCGTTACTAACACATCATCTTCTATTCTCACGCCAATTCCTCGCCAACGTTGATCAACTTCTGGCTGTCCTTCTACGGGTTTAATTTCGGGTGAAATGTAAATTCCCGGTTCAACCGTTAATACTTGTCCTGGTTGTAATTCTTGAGGGTTTTCTCCCCATTGATAAACCCCAACATCATGCACATCTAACCCCAACCAATGACCGGTTCGGTGCATATAAAAAGGCTTGTATTTTTCCTCTTTTATAATCTCCTCAATGTCTCCGGTTAATAGCCCTAACTCCATCAATCCTTCAACAATTACCCGCACGGCTGAATCGTGAACTTGTTGGTAAGGATTACCAGGTTTAACTTGTTCAATGGCAGCAATTTGAGCCTTGAGAACAATCTCATAAATTGTTTTTTGTTCTGGAGTAAACTTGCCACTAATGGGGAAAGTTCTAGTAATATCTGCGTTATAATATTTGTAGGAACATCCCGCATCAATTAATAACAAATCTCCCTCTTGAAGCTGTCGATTATTTTCGACATAATGCAGAATACAAGCATTTGCCCCTGATGCGACAATAGACGGATAAGCAGGCGTTCCTCCATTCAAGCCAAAAAGATGTTCGATTTCCGCTTGAATTTCATATTCATAGCGTCCGGCTTGGGCAAAAGTTCGAGCATGATTATGGGCTTTAACCGAAATATTTGCTGCTTTTCGCATCAACTCTAATTCAGTTTCACTCTTGAGTAAACGCATCGGATGGAGAAGAGTACCCGCATCTTGTAAGGCAATCGGGCCAGTGCCATGTTTAGGATAAACTCGCATTAATTTTTGCCAATGTTTCAGGACTTTATTATTAAACGCTTCATCTTGTCCTAAACGGTAATAAATGCGATCAGCTTTTTGCAAATATTGCGGTAATTTTTCATCAAGTTCCGCGATGGGATAAGCCTCATCCGCCCCATAAACTTCTTTGGCTTTTTCTACGCCTGTGCGATATCCTGTCCAGGTTTCTTTTTCTGGGTCTTTTGGCTGTACAAATAGCACAAACTTATGTTTTTCGTGATGGGGCGCAAGTACAGCAACGGCGTTGGGTTCGTTAAAACCGGTGAGGTAGAAAAAATCGCTATCCTGACGAAAATTATATTCGACATCATTGTGCATAACTGCCATCGGCGCACTTCTGAAAATAGCCGTTCCGGTGCCGATTTTTGCCATCAACTGTTCGCGTCGTTGCTGATATTCTGCGGATGTGATCATTGAAGCTGTTTGTCAATAGGTTAAATATCAGTTTAACAAGTGAGGCGTGAGTAGGGGCGGGCTTGATTACAGTTTACAGTTTACAGTTATCAGTGACCAGCTTTTACAGTGACCAGTGACCAGTTACCAGTGACCAGCTTTTACAGTGACCAGTGACCAGCGCTTGCCTTGCGACCCGGCGGTTTCCGTCGGTAGCGCGAACTCCGTTGCGCGGGTTCCCCGCGTTGAAGGAAGTTCGTAAGAGAGCAAAGTTTGCAAGAGAGTGACCAGTGACCAGGCCTCCGATTTTCTGCGACACCCGATTTTCCTGAAAAAGAATTCTATCTGGGGATAGAGGCTTTTTTTCTGATCAGACAACGCATAAGTGTCAAAACTCGAGCTATATGTACTATTGACAGATGTTAGTTCATCTGTATCCTCTGTACATTGATGGATATTCGTTCATCTCAACTCTATACCAGTCTGATGAGTCAAATGCTTGTAAACTCAATGCCGCTAGAGTGTCCAACCCTCGAATCCTGGGTGGTGAGAGAAGTTGAACTTCAACTCGGAACCCTTCCGAGCCAGATTACCCAGTCTATTGATAAAACTCAGGCGATCGCATATGTTCTGAAGTTTCTTTCGCCGATGGGGAAAAAGTCTGAAACTGAATGGCAATGGCCATCAGAACAAACGGGCAGAATACTGCAAGAATTGATTGCGGATGCGGCTACTCTGTCTTTGATTCGTTTAATGTCTACTCATCGAGTTTCAAATTGATCAGATGAGTTTAAAGAATGCTAAAAGTAGTTACGGAGAGAAAGGTAGAAAGCAGTAATCAGTGAATAGTTTACAGTTAACAGTTCTGTGAGTTTTGATTGCGGTTTTCGCTGCTAAGTGATCACTGTCTACTACTCTCAGCCCTCTCCTTCTGAAAAAATTTATATTCTGCCCATTAAGCAGATTTTTGCAACGGAAATCCCAAGGTTTCTCGCTGTTCTAAATAGCGTTGGGCGACTCGTCGGGCTAAGTTGCGAATTCGACCGATATAACGAGTTCGTTCAGTCACAGCAATCACGCCTCGCGCATCTAAGAGATTAAAGCTGTGAGAACATTTTAGAACATAGTCTAAACTGGGTAAAACTAATCCTTTTTCGATTAATTGTTCGGCTTCTTGTTCGTACAAACTAAAGAGTGTAAAGAGTAATTCGGGATTAGAGGCTTCAAAATTGTAGGTACAATGTTCGACTTCGCCCTGAAGATGAATATCCCCATAATTAATAGTATCTGTCCAGGCAATTTTAGTCATGGCATCGACATCTTGAAGATACATGGCGAGTCGTTCAAGTCCGTAGGTAATTTCTATCGAAACGGGGCGACAATCAATTCCACCGCATTGTTGAAAGTAGGTAAACTGGGTAATTTCCATTCCGTCTAACCAGACTTCCCAACCGACTCCCCAAGCGCCTAAAGTGGGAGATTCCCAGTTATCTTCGACGAACCGCACATCATGATCTTCGGGTTGAATTCCGAGCGCTCTTAGAGAGTCTAAATAAACCTCTTGAATGTTATCTGGAGAGGGTTTAATCAGGACTTGATATTGATAATAATGTTGAAAACGGTTAGGATTTTCGCCATAACGTCCATCGGTGGGACGACGACAGGGTTCAATATAAGCGACAGACCAAGGTTCAGGGCCAATCGCCCGTAGGAAGGTATGGGGACTCATGGTTCCCGCCCCTTTTTCGGTGTCGTAGGGTTGGGCGATTAAACAACCGCGATCGCTCCAAAATTGATGTAAAGTGGCAATGACGGATTGAAAGTTCACAGGATTAACTCTAGTTTAATTGTTTTTCATTTTATGATCATAAGGGATCGGTTGAAGATTCTTTTTGACATCCTCTCCGCCGTAAACGACGGAGATTCCAAACATCACTGTTTGGGTTTCCTCTTTCTATGAGTTGACTTACTCAACTGGGTTTCCCCACTTAAGCAGAGATCAGTCTCTCGGGAGGCGTTAATTTCCATCTGCCCGACGGTATTTGATAGTTGTTTAAGTGCAGATTTTAGAATGTTTTTGGCGGCATTTTCGTCTCGGTCTGCTACATACCCACAGTGAGGACATTTATGAGTTCTCGTACTGAGAGTTTTGACAACCTTTTCACCGCAATTTGAGCAGTTTTGAGATGTGTATGCA
>NZ_LATL02000002.1 GCF_000972705.2 Limnoraphis robusta CS-951
TTTGGGAGGTTCAGCAGGTTTTGCTTCTGCTTTGACAGGTTCGGGTTCAGGTTTGGGAGGTTCAGCAGGTTTTGCTTCTGCTTTAACAGGTTCGTCTGCTGTGACTGGAGAAATTGAGATCGACTCAGTTGGAACTTCAGGTTCAGGTTTTTTAGCATCTGTCGGTTTGGCCGACTGTTCGGATGTAGATGACTGAGATCCTGACTCGGCTTGGTTATCCAATTTTTGGAATCCGACACCCTGAGTCGGAGAGGTAGGTTTTTGAGATTTGGAAGAATCTGTCATAATATTAGCCTCTGAAAAAATTAACCATTCAAGATATTCTCAAAGCGAATCCGATCAACTCCTTTTTGATGGAGAAGAACCCAAGATTCTATTAAATCCGGGCCATGAACCGCTCCCGTTAAAGCGGCTCTCAGCGATCGCATAATTAGCCCTTTCTTCAATTTCGTTTCTTTTGTGACGACCTTTATAATCTCTTGGGCGCGATCGGCCGTCAGGGGTTGATCAAAGTCCATTTGTTCACAAATCGCTTGCAGAACCGTAATGGCTCCTTCTTGTTGTAACTGGGCTTTGGCTTCTGAGTCTGCTTCTATCGTTGGAGCAAAGAACAATTTTGCTTGATCGATAGCATCTTTGAGACGAGTTAAACTCGGGCCTATTAAAGCCGTAAGCTGTTCTAACCAAAGGCGATCGCTTTCGGGATTAAATTGATATCCAGCTTCCTGCCAATAGGGAATCAACAAATCGGTGAGTTCAACCACGGGCATATGATGGATATATTGGCTATTTAACCAGTCCAACTTATCCCAGTCAAATTTAGCTCCTGCTTTATTAACTCGTTCAAAACCAAACTGTTCTGCGGCTTGACTGAGGGAAAAAATTTCTTGAGTCGAGTCGGGTGGAGTCCAACCCAACAAACTCATATAGTTTGCCAAGGCTGGGGCTGTGAACCCCATCTGTTGAAAGTCAGAAATCGAGGTAACACCATCTCGTTTTGAGAGTTTACGCCCGTCTTGATTCAAAATGAGAGGCGTATGGGAAAATTCCGGGACTTTCGCCTCCAGTGCTTCATACAACAGAATTTGTTTAGCAGTATTGGCAATGTGGTCTTCACCTCGAATCACATGGGTAATTCCCATATCAATATCATCGGCGACAACGGCTAAGTTATAAAGCGGTTGACCAATCTCCTTCCCGCTAGATGCCCGTGCTACTACCATATCACCCCCTAGATCGCTGCCTTTCCAAACGACCCTCCCTCGTACCAAGTCATTCCAAGCTATTTCACGATCATCGTCTATTTTGAAGCGAATTACGGGTTCGCGTCCTTCGGCTTCAAAGGCGGCTTGCTGAGAGGGGGTTAAGTTGCGATGACGGTTATCATAACGGGGTGCTTGGTTTTTGGCTTTTTGAGCCTCTCGCATTTGCTCTAGTTCTTCTGATGTGCAGTAGCAGCGATAGGCTAAATCTTTATCCAGTAACGTTTGAATGATTTTGGCGTAGAGTTCGAGACGTTTGGACTGAAAAAACGGGCCTTCATCCCAGTCTAAGCCTAACCACTGGAGTCCATCCAAAATATTTTGGGTGTATTCTGGACGCGATCGCTCTATATCGGTGTCTTCTATCCGCAAGATAAACTTACCGCCCTGGTTGCGAGCAAATAACCAATTAAATACAGCCGTTCTCGCTGTACCAATATGAAGATTTCCGGTCGGGCTGGGGGCAAGACGAACTCTGACACTCATACTAATCTAAGGATGTTTATTCTGGATTTAGGCGCGATTAAGTCGGTAAGATTGCCCAGGTGAGCGAGAGTGAAGGTTGTCTATACCATCGTTCTACTCTCTCAAACTGGGGCGATCGCTTCCTTCGATCTCCATCTCATTCTACCAACTCAGAGTGCGAGTTCTGGCTGAAAATCGTTGATTTTAGTACAATTCCTACAGAACCTATCCTATGATAGATTTTTGCTGAATCTCAGCTTTCTATAAATCCTTACTGCTTTATAAAACTGATATAACGCGGTATAAACCGTGTTAACGTTTACTTCGGTGCCTCACCCCGGACTGTCGGCTTCCCCCGGTCAGACAGGCAATTCACCAAGAAGCCCTCGGCATAACCTTCTAAATTCAGGCTGGCATTCAAATCACGCTCAACGCTTACACCGCAAGCCTGACAGTTGAAAACTCGTTCTTTGAGCGGCATTTCTTGAACGTGACCGCAACTTGAACAGGTCTTAGTTGACGGATAGAATCTATGAGCAAAAACTACAACTGAGCCGTACCACTCGGACTTATACTCAACTTGGCGGCGAATTTCAGAAAAAGCAGAATCAGCAATAGCACCTGCTAATTTATGATTTTTCATCATCCCAGAAACATTCAAGTCTTCTAACCCGATGACCGCGTGGTTTTTGCATAGCCATGAGGTGAATTTGTGAATTCCATCTTTTCGGATGTTTGTGACTCGCTGATAAGCTTTCGCTAATTTTAGTTTGGCTTTATTCCTGTTATTGGAACCCTTCTGTTTTCTAGAAAGTTCGCGCTGAAGTTTTGCCAGATTTTTTTGAGCTTTTTTGTGGGCTGCTGGATTGGCAAAAACAGTACCATCTGAACAGGTCGCCAATGCCTTAACCCCAACATCAACACCCAGATAAACTCTTGATTTAACAGTCTGTTCTGGTTCAAATTCGTAGCCTACAGACAGATACCAAGAATCAGCTACTCGACTAATTGTGACTCGCTTTGTGTTGATTTCAGGTAGGGGTTCATAAGTGCTGATCCATCCAATAAAAGGAAGCTTCAATTTCCTCCCTGAAAACCTCATTACTTTGCCACAATTATCCATCGTAAAGCTATCATTTCTGCCTTTTTTCTTGAACTTAGGATGTTTGGCAACGCCTTGAAAAAAGCGACTGAAAGCTTCCCCTAAGTGCATAAAGGCAAATTGATAAACTCTAGAACTTAGGGTTGACTGCCAGGGATAGTTTGGCTTAATGTGATTGGTGTAGAACTTTTTTAGCTTATTCGCAGAAGGTTTTAAACCCTGCTTGTAAGCTTCATTCCACATCGCCAAAGCCCAATTCCAGACCCACCTAGAATATCCCGCGTGGGTCGCCATTAAGGTTCTTTGACGGTTGTTCAGCTTCAGTTTGGTCTTGAAGGCTCGTTGCATAGATCTATTATCTGATCTTACAGATAGTACCCTTTTGTACCATAAATCGTCTACTAAGTTACTGCTCTCTCTTTTTTACGGGACTGACGGGGCTCGAACCCGCAACTTCCGCCGTGACAGGGCGGTGCTCTAACCAATTGAACTACAGTCCCTTTTTTTTTGACTATATTCGATTATCCACAATCTGTCTTAATATGTCAAGGGGTTAATCAGATTTTTTTTGAGGGACAGGGGACAGTAACCAGTTTTGTAGGGATAACTGTAGGGGCGGGTTCAGCCTAGATGTATGCCAATCAGAGATAATCTGTGTAAACCCGCCCTGATCACAGATAACTGTAGGGGCGGGTTCAGCCTAGATGTATGCCAATCAGAGATAATATGTGTAAACCCGCCCTGATCACTAAGGCTAATATTTGGGTCATTTGCAGGGAATTGAAGTTATTATCACTAATAAAAATTAGCGATCGCCGACCATCTGACAATGTAGGGCCAAACGTCAAGCCTTCGATATTGTCTAGGGTAATATTTAATGTGTTTAAATTCAAGAGTAGGGTTTTGCGAACTGGGGAAATATTTAAGAGTTCACCTTTCAGCCGATCCATTGCTTGAATGCGATCGCCCCCATCCAGAGACACTTCAAATAATTTTATCGTATATCCGACACCCAGCGCAAAAGAACGTTCTAAAGCCAGTAAATGATCTTCATCTAAGGCTAACAGATCGACTAAACCATTAATCTGAAAATTCTTGGGGAAACGAGGGGCTATCACTATCGGATCGCTAATGTAGAGAAATTCTTGATCAGGCTGACCTGTTTTTAGATTATATCTTAAAATTCGACAAGGACTTCCTGCGGTTGGGCTGGCTGCTTCTCCATCCTGAAGCAAAGCATTTTCAGTAGCGGTAAATAGATAACGGTTATCGGGAGTAAGGGTTAAACTTTCTAAGGAAAAATTGTTGCGAATTCCGCGTTTTTCTTGGGCAGAAGCAGAGAGAAATTTATCGGGAATTGGTAAGCTTCTGAGTTCTTCTCCGTTCAGGGAAAATTCTTTGATAAAAGGCGGTTGCGATCGCTGAACATCTCCTTCTGATGAAATGAATACACTTTCCCCTGTAAATGCAATTGCTTCGGGATCTAAACTCATTTCTGGAAAGGGTTCACCGTCTGAATTGAGTAAGGTTGTTTTGGCGATTATTTCTACTCCATCAGGTGGAAGTGTATCGGAACTCAAGTCAATTTTTAGGGTGTAAAACCTGGCGGGGGCTTGACTGCTGCGATCATCAGAAATCGCATAATAAACTTGTTGATCGGGGTTGTAAGTCATTCCTGATAATCCCCCGACTTCGGTATTTTTAAACAAAAACCCCGTTGGAAGGGTGACTTTTCCAATGAAATTAAAGTCAATATCTTCGGCTAAAGTGATCCTTGACTCAGCCATCAAAGCCAAGAGAAGAATTCCCCATCCTAAAAACAAAATTAGAATTGTTTTGGCTTTAACATTCATTTCGAGTTTAATTCCAGTTGGAAATCTTCAACATTGTACTCAACCGTTTCTAAGAAATTGGTTAACCATTCTTTGACATGAAATGTTGCTTGACAATCATCTTGATTATAACGGACAATGGTATCGAGTAAAGTGCGATCGCCTGTTTTGATCCATTGTTCGTACCAGTAAACACATTGAGCGCCGTTAGCGCTGGGATCATTCCACTCAAACCCCATCCAACGTGCAATCGGTTTTAACGCATAACTTTCTACAGGAAGTGTTACAGTTTGAGTGACGATTTGATGAATATCAATCAAACGTTTCAGTAACGGTTTACAGAGATAGTCTGGCGTTTTATAGACTCGGGCTAACCGTTGAATGGTTTTGGGTTCATAGTCGCAAAAATGAAAAATAGGCGCAATTGGATAGGTCCAAACTAACTCTAAAAATTGCTGCCAAATCTTTTCTTCATCGGCTTGATTATCTGCTAAAAATGAATAGAGTTTTTGAGTATTTGAACGCCTATCTACCACTAAAACGCCATGCAAATAATCCAAGTTCAACTCAGGTTGGGCTTCAATATCAAAATAGAGTTCAACAGGCGATCGCCAAACTAAAGAATTGACAGAATCTTTCAGAATTTTAACAGATTTTTCCGAAATAATTTTTAAAGATGAAGCAGCTTCGCTCGTTTTAAAGCTACCATTTTTGAGGGATTCTTCCTGAGAACGAAGTACCGCTTTATTATTCAAAGTTGAATAAGCTTGCTGAATGACTTGAGCGGCAATTCCTAGATTAAATTCGGGATAATTTTCCAAAAAATCTGGTGTGCTTTCAGCCAGAGATGCAACCGATGTAATGTTCAAAGCTTGCAAACGAGTATAACGAACAGGCGTTACACCGGGAAGCAGAGAAAGATGATTTTCAGATTGAGCGATCGCATAACAATAACTATACCACTGACATAAATTACATTTTTGACGCGCAATAAAAACTTCAGGTTCTTGGTCTTTTCGCAGCATTTCGATACAGTCTGTTAAAAGGTTCTGCATCTGAGGAAGGCGTTGATTTAAGTTTACCGCATAAGCACCTTTATTCCTCAACATTAACCAAGATGTTTCAGGCATTGTACCTTGAACTGCGGCTAAAACTTTAGCATGAAATGCGGCAATAATTTGATAATCAAGTTTCGGACGTTTACCGAGTCTAATATCAGTTGGAACATACATCCAATCGCCAAATTGTGACGATCCCGGAGATTTAACCAACAAATCCGGATAACTCAGTAAAACAACTTGATGAGAATGTTCAACAGAGTGAAGATTTTCTAAGGGTTCCTCACTCAAAAGTAAAACCCCTTTATGAATGCGTTCAACCCCTTGCTTCATCAAGTTTAGAGTGGCTTGTGCGCCTAAAAACCAGTCTCCTCTGGGATAATTAGGTTGCTGATAGGTTTGTTCGGCTAAAATCGTTTGCTGAAAATTGAAACTATCTTGCATCAATTTCAGTAAAAAATCACTGGGAGGATCTTTTTGATTAAAATCTCCATAAACATCAAGATAGGTGCGTCTAGAACACCGTTGGTAGAATAAAAGTTTTTGGTCGGTAATCAACATGAAATCTAGGTTGAAGTGATGGAAAATAGAAGACAGTTTGCAGGGGAGAGGGAAGCAAACAGAAAGCGAAGCGGTTAAATCCTCATCCCCACCCCTCTGGGATTCCTTTCCTTATTATCATTGAAGTCTAACTTCATGGTATAGGGTAAGAAAAGCAGTAATCGATGACAACGGACAACGGATTGATACAATTATGACGAATTTAACATTAGAAACTTATCGGCAACAGTTTCCAGCTTTAGTAAACAAAGCCTACTTTAATTATGGCGGACAAGGGCCGTTGCCTCAGATTTCTCTCGATGCAATTTATCAATCCTACGAAGAAGTCCAACAAAAAGGCCCATTTTCGGGGGAAGCGGGAAGTTGGGTAACTGAAGCCTCTAGCCTGCTGCGTGACTCTATGGCCAGGGAATTGGGGGTGAGTCCTGAAATGATAACTATCACTGAAAATGTCACGTTTGGCTGCAATATTGCGCTGTGGGGCATCGATTGGCAACCGGGAGATGCTGTGTTACTCTCAGACTGTGAACATCCTGGGGTGATTGCGGCGATTCAAGAACTTCAGCGCCGTTTTCAGCTAGAAGTATCGATGTGTCCCTTGAAAGAAACGTTAAATCAAGGTGATCCGGTTTCTGTGATTAAAGCGCATTTACAACCCAATACTCGCTTATTAGTGATTAGTCATATTTTGTGGAATACGGGTCAAGTTTTGCCTTTAGATGAAATTGTTAAATGTTGTCATCAAAACCAGCATGGAAAAGTCAGAGTGTTAGTTGATGCGGCGCAATCTGTGGGAGTTTTGCCCTTAAATTTAACAGAATCAGCCGTTGATTTTTACGCTTTTACGGGTCATAAATGGTGGTGTGGGCCGGAAGGTTTGGGGGGATTTTATATCAGTCCAGAGGCGTTAACTGCGTTATCTCCGACTTATATGGGTTGGCGGGGTATTGACTATGATCAAACGGGAAATCCGGTGAATTGGAAGCCCGATGCTAGACGCTATGAAATCGCGACTTCTGCCTATCCATTATATGCGGGTTTGAGACGTTCAATACAGCTTCATCACGACTGGGGAACGATAGAAGAACGTTATCAAAAAATTTGTGATCTCAGCCAATATTTATGGGAAGGTTTATCAGAATTATCTCACGTTGATTGTTTGAGAACTTCGCCCCCAGAGGCGGGTTTAGTCTCGTTTAAACTCACGAATGGGTTAGCCCACAAACCAACGGTTGAGGCTTTGGAAAAACAGAATATTTTTGTGCGAACGATTTCAAATCCTGATTGTATTCGTGCTTGTGTTCATTATTTTACAGCACCCTCTGAAATTGATAAATTGGTTGATGCGATCGCTAATTTAAAAGCTGTTTTTAGCTAATTTTGAGAAAGGAATACGCCAGAGATTCAAATCCCTGGCTAAGAGTTTTAAGTCCTCTCAAGAAAACTCAACTTCATTAATTTGAGTTGGGATAATTATTTTTACCCGCTTGTTGTTGGGCTTTAGCCCTCTTTATTAAGCGCTGAAGCGCAACTACGAACCGAGGATTTTATATTCGTTTATTTTTGACCACCTACTGAGTTGTAGTCTTTAAAATATCAATTCGCCCAAAAATCCTGAAGTTCAGCATCCTTTTCTTCCAATTTCGATAAAGAAGCTTTAACTTTTTCTCGCTCTGCTTCTGACTCACTGTCACGTTCTACTTCTTTCCATTCTTCTCTATTAGTCAACTCATAAACATCTGTTTTACCTTGGCGAATTTCCTTCTTTATCATACCGAGACTTTCCAACTCTTTTAAGCCGTACTGTGCTTTTCGGACACTCATTTTACAGATACGAGCAATAGTTTGTAGGCTAGAGTAACACTTACCCCGACGAGCAATATGTGCGTACAGTCTGAACTGATATGGATTTAGACCATACAAGTCCAGGTCAGCGTGGATAAATATCATTCCATTGGATGGATTGGATTTCTTGGGGATATTCATCTTGTTTTTATCGCAGATTATCTATCTGACCCCAGTATATCATGCAGATCATACCCGTGCATATGATGCAGATAAAGTATATCCATGAAATTTAAAGTTAATCCATTAGAAAGTTAATCCATATAACTTACTTTTTATATTGGTACTACTTTGTCTGCATTTTGTGCGGATCTAGACAGATTGATATGCAGCAGTCTAAGATAAAAACAAAGAAAGCCAACTGTGGCGCAGTTGACTCTCTAAATGTCATTTATGTAATCTCGCACCCAGTAAATTCTGGGCTAATTTGATGTACCACAATTATAACGCAGCGCTTGAGACAATTCAAGCAGTCAACGATTTGCTGAAAACTGTAACCGAAGCCTCAAGTCAACTTGGGGCTAATTCTGTACTTGACATCCTGAAGTTTAGCGGGGTTTGCGAAACGTCCAAAACTCAGCAACCTGCATCTAAAGCAATTGCTGAAACTCTCGAACAGGGAAGGAAAGCAATCATGCTTGTTCAGATTGAGAAAGCGGGGATTGAACTGACTCCGCGTTTGAAATCTTTGATTAATAACTCGGATTTTCCAAATGTACAGGAGGCCATAAAAAGATACGAAACGTTTTACAGTAATCGTCAAGTTGGCAATCCAGCAGGGTTGTTTTACACCATTCTAAACAATCTGAACAACGAAAATCAGGGCAGTGCAGCTTCGGCATAAGTTGAAGTAAATTGAGAACGGGTGGGCGATGAACCCACCCCAACAAAATTAAGCCCCAACCGCTTCTTTTGCGGCGTACATCACTTCTAACGTAATCTCAGATAAACCGCGTTCACGGGCAAATTTCTCGGTGTTTCGCTTCACTTTTCCGCGAACAAACCCCGGAACTTTATTCAATTCCGCTTTGGCATCTTTCGCCCAATTCAAATCAGATTCCGCCGAAATACCCTTGTGAATCACTTCTTTTGTATCATGTCCGCCAAAGATTTCTAACAGGTGATCTTCCATTCCCAAGGTAAAGGAATTATACACTAAATCAACCACCTGATTCGCGCCTTCATAGCCCATAAACGGACGATAACCAACGGGGAAGTTTTGAATATGAATGGGCGCTGCAATTACCCCACAAGGAATATTTAAGCGCTTCCCAACATGACGTTCCATTTGGGTTCCAAAAATCGCCGAAGGTTCTAACCGGGCGATCGCATCTCCTATCTCACCATTATCCTCACTAATCAGGATTTCATCGCAATATTCACCCACTTGTTCTTTGAACCATTCTGCATCATATTTGCAGTAAGTTCCGGCTAATACCACTTTAATTCCCATTTCTCGAGCCAGAATTTTTGTCATCGCTGCGGCGTGGGTATTATCCCCAAATACAACAGCTTTTTTACCTGTTAAATTCTGACAGTCTATCGAACGAGAGAACCAAGCTGCTTGAGAAATAAACCGAGTTTGATTGTCAATATAGTCTTCATAATTTACATTGGCGCCCTGTTCGTTTAATACCTTTTGAATCATCCGAATACAACGGGCTGTTTCTACAATTCCCATCGGGGTAATATCAATATAAGGCATGGCGAATTCTGCTTGTAAATATTTCGCCGCCATCACGCCGACTTCCCGATAAGGCACCAAATTAAACCAAGCGCGAGGTAAATTTTTCAGGTTGTGAACAGAAGCGCCTTCAGGGACGACTTCATTGACTTCTATTCCTAAATCTGCCATCAACCGTTTTAATTCGGTGCAGTCGTGGTTATTATGAAAACCGAGGGTGGTCATTCCCCAAATATTAACAGAAGGTTTTTCGGTTTTTGCTTCGGGAAGTTCGCCTTTTTTCTGGGCTTTTTTCAGATAAAATTCAACAATTTGATGTAAGGTGCGATCGGCTGCTTGCAGTTCATTCGCCCGATAATGATTGACATCCGCGAGCATTACATCGCCCTTAGAATCAATTTGAGCGCGTTCAACAAAATTCTGTAAATCTTCTTGTAAAATACTAGAAGTACAAGTCGGAGTTAAGACAATTAAATCTGGGTTTTCTTCTTGATCTTTACGAACAATATTATCAACGACTTTTTCTTGAGAACCCCGTGCTAAAACGTTTCGATCAACAACACTTGTCGTTACTGGGGTATAGTTCCGTTCTCGTTCAAGCATCGAACGCATGACGTTAAAATAGTCATCTCCTAACGGTGCGTGCATGATCGCATGAACATTTTTAAATGAACTGGCAATGCGAAGGGTGCCAATGTGAGCGGGGCCTGCATACATCCAGTAAGCCAATTTCATAACATTTTTCTCCGTCTTTGTGTGATTTGATAAGAGTCTGTTGTGATTTTCTCAAATATTTTGCGGATCAAAGTCGAGAATCATAAAACTTTAAATTGACCCTTTGATCGCAAATTGAGTTTGTACTCAGGATTCAGTGTGCCACTAAAGCAATCCTTTTATTGTTTAATGACAAAAATCTTAATCTTTTAGGTTTTTTGTAAACTTAAGTATCGGAATTGATACAAAAGTTGATGACTCACGATCAAGAAACTGGGGTGTTTGCAGAATTTCTCAATCAAGGTTCTAAATTCGTTATCCTAGAAATTAAAGATTTCTGGAAAAATTATGATGAAAACTCAACCAGATTGGCATAATTTAGCAGCTTCTTCTGAGTACCAGACAGCAATTATTATTCAAAAACTATTACAGGAGAAAAAATGGATGGAAGCGGATCAGGGTTTAGGTGTTTTAATTGAATCTATGGGAAAATCTAAAAAATTAGCATTAAAAAGCCAGCTTATTCGATTAATGAGTCATGTAATTAAATGGAAATGTCAACCCGAACGTCGTTCTTCAAGTTGGGCGGTGACAATTTTATCGGCTCGTAATGAAATTGAGGATATTCAAGAAGAGATTCCCAGTTTAAATCGAAATTATCTAGAGTCTGTTTGGGAGCAATCTTTTAATAAAGCTGTTAAACAGGCTGAAATTGAAATGAATAAAAAATGTGATCTAACTTTACTTTCTTGGGAAGAAGTATTTGAACAAGAGTATACATTATTAAATCCCAATGAGTAATATAATAACTGGGTTCGTTGTTGCAATACACGCGCAATAGAAATATAGAAATAGGGCTGAAGCCCAGCAACTAGCTCTACTACAAGCTTTTTAAAATTTAATGATAATCAAGAGGGGTGAAAAGATAAGTTAACCATTTAAATGGGGTAGGGGTAGCGGGCAAGATGCCCGCACTACTTTTTTTGGATAGATTAATTTTCCACTTTTGTCAGCAAACGTTCTGAAGTTAAAATCCAATCTAATAAAATCGGATTTACTAATTCTGGGGCTTCATCTTGCGGACAATGACCAACTCCTTCTAAGGGAATAAATTGTTTAACCGCCTCAAATTTACCATATTCACGACCTAATTCTATCGGTTCCCAAGGATCATCTGTTCCCCATAACATAATCGCTGGACAGGGTAAAATCGGCAGTAAATCTTCAGGTAAAGGCCCTTGAGAATAACTCGTAAATGCGACAAACACATCAACCGCACCTTGATCTTTTGCCGGAATTAATAACATTTCGACTAATTCTTCTGTTACGGCTTCGGAGCGTTTGTAGGCTTGTAAGAGAATTTTTTTAACGGTTTGAGGTGTCGCTAACTGTTTAAAAAAGAACTGACTCACCCATTTTAAACCTAGAATTTTCTGAGCAATATCGGCTCCAAAACTTCGATACCAAGGAATTTGTGAGCGTTTGCGTTCGTGAAGAAGTCGCAGCGAACAATTGAGTAAAGCAACTTCAATGACAAGTTCAGGATAATCAACAGCCGCTTGCATAACTGCAATACAACCTATCGAATTTCCGACTAAAAATGCAGGTGTTCCGACGACTTCCCGACAAAAATCAGCGATTTGTTGACCCCAAGTTTCAAAGGTATAAGAAAGTTCGAGAGTGGGAAGGGGTTTTGCTGAACCTCCAAACCCTAACAAATCTATCGCAAAAACACGACAATTTAATGCAAGTTCGGGGATATTTTTACGCCAATGTCCCCAGGATGCACCGAAGCCATGCACTAAAATCACCGCAGGGCCAGTATTTCCTTCGGCGTAGTAACAGATGGGAAAGCCTTTCCACATCCAGGTTTGCGGTTGAGATAAGGTTGAGAGCATCATCAGGACTGAGTTGGAGATAGAGCGATCGATAAAACCTTCTTTATTATTCCACAAATTGCTTTGATGAGGTTTGCTTATCTAAAATTTGCAAGATAAATCAGATTTAATTTATTGATGAGCTTTGATTAATCAACGAGGTTAAATCTCTTGATTTTAACGAAAAATTAAAGGAGAAATAAGCAGAACTCATAGAATAGTTTTGTAAAATACAGACTGATTTACAAAACTTTTACAATTGTTAAAATATTTTTTTCAATTCCTTTACCTATTTCTATGTAAAGGTTTGTATCTTAGAAGATATAGAACAGAAAACAGCAGAAATTTGTTCATTCTGAACAGTTAGAGGCAGCTATGAATAATCAAGTCTCACGTTTGTTTAATCCTCTAGGTCAATGGCTCGACAGTTTAGAAATTCACGATCCACAATTCGCTTTATTCCTCTACAAAGCGATTCCGGCTCAATGTCCTTTTGAACGAGAATTCAAAATTGCAGGTCGAACTTTTCTGAAAATTCCGCCGTTATGTAAACTCAATCCTCTTTATGATCAAGTGGTCGGTTTGCGTTTTCGGGCGATGTGTTATTTAGTTGATGAATGTGGAATGACCATCTAAATCTCTATCTAAAGAAGTAGAGATCAACTCTAATCAAATCTGATCAATTTTCCAGAAAGAGGAAAAGTTGATCATTTTCTAGAAAACAGAGGGCAGATATCCCAAATTCTGCTATCTTATAAGGTGAGTCGAGTTTATAGATCTATTATGTCACTAGAAATGAAAGTCCCCAGTATGGTTTGTAATGGTTGTGTAGACACTGTTACCAAAGCGATTAAAGGACTAGATTCAGACGCAAAAGTTGAGATTGATTTAGTAACCAAGACGGTGAAGGTAGACGGAAAGCCTTCGGAAGACTCTATTAAACAAGCAATTACGTCGGTGGGTCACACGGTAGAAAGTTAAATTCTCCATAACAGCTTCACTCCTCAACAACTTGTCTATTTTTTCCGAAAACCGATGACAATACCGCAGTGCCAAAAACTGCCGATTCCTGATCATTTTGATGCGAAAAAGGTTGGGGAGGTTTGGCGCGTCCCCTACCAACAACGAGCGACAGAAGCAAAAACCTGGACAAAACAACACAGTATTCAACCCGCAGCTACAGATAAAATGCGGGTTTGTTTGCTATTAATTGATGTTCAAAACACGTTTTGTATTCCCGACTTTGAGTTATTTGTCGCCGGAAATTCGGGTAAAGGCGCAGTTGAAGATAATATTCGTTTGTGTGAGTTTATTTATGGCAATTTAGGGAATATTAGCCAGGTTATTGTTACGCTAGATACTCACACCGCGATGCAGATTTTTCACCCGATTTTTTGGGTAAACGACAAAGGAGAACATCCCGAACCTGCTACACTCATTCAGTTTGAAGATGTTCAAAGTGGACTGTGGAAAGTTAACCCTGGGGTAGCGGAAAGTTTAGCAGGGGGAGATTATCAAACCCTAGAAAAACACGCCCTTCATTATACCCAACAATTGACTGATGGGGGTCGATTTCCCCTAACCGTTTGGCCCTATCATTCGATGTTAGGGGGAATTGGTCATGGGTTAGTTTCTGCGGTAGAAGAAGCGATTTTTTTTCAGACGATTTCTCGCCAAACTCAAGCCAAATTTGAACTCAAAGGGGATCATCCTCTCACTGAAAACTATTCGGTCTTTAAACCTGAAGTTTTAGAGAGTTTTGCAGGAGGTTTAATGACTGCAAAAAATGACCGTTTAATCCAAAATGTATTAGAGTTTGATCGAGTGATTATCGCCGGACAAGCCAAAAGTCATTGTGTTGCTTGGACAGTTGAGGATTTACTCACAGAAATTCAAAAACGAGATGCCAATCTCGCCCAGAAAATCTATCTGTTAGAAGATTGTACCTCGCCTGTGGTTGTACCGGGAATCGTTGATTATACCGAACAAGCAGAAACGGCTTTTAAACGCTTTGCTGAAGCCGGAATGAATCGAGTTAAATCTACTGAAATTCTATCAGGATGGTGATGAATTTCAGGTTGAACTATTTTCTAGGTTCCCGACGGTTTAGCTTCCAATTCTGATGGTATTTCTTCCGGCGGTTGTTGATTATTTTCTACTTCCGTTTCAACCTCTGGAGGTTGATTTAACAGAGGAATTCGAGGTAAACTATTGGGGAGATTATTTAATGTTGCGGAGACTAAAGCATAACCCAAATAAGCAGGTAAAACAATAGCTGTCAGAAAAGCGATCGCCGCTAACCAAGAAGTAAAATCAAGATCAGATCCATAATGACTGCGATAGGGATCAAAGCGAGGGAGTTCATCATTTTTTTGATCAGGTAAATTGGCGAGTCGTTTAAAGCGAACTCTGCGATCATCGAGTTTTTCTAACATCATCCAACCCATTTCCGCTTCTTCTTCACAAAGTTTATGAAAAATTGCAGGATTCCGAAATAAATCACGATTTGCTCGTACTATTTTATATTCCCATTCAGACAAAGCAGAATCATCGACTTGTTTTTGATCAGAATGACCGTTAGGTTGTAACGGTGCGGATGCTTTTTTATTCGCGGGTTCGTAAGATGTCAAAATTTCCTCCTCCTCTATTTGTTGCTTTACCGTGCTATGTTCAGAGTAGATCCAACTGCTAATTAAAACGGCTTCAAACCCTAAACTACTAATCAGTAGGCTCAGAAATACAACTTCAGTCATGGGATTGATGGTCGATCATCATTTTTGATCCTTAGCCTCTAAGGAATGATGGATAACATTAATTTATATTATTTTAATTAATCAGAAGGTGATGAGAGATAACCTTCGATTAAATAATCTGAGCCTATCGAATGTAGGGTAACTCGTTTTAAAGTTAACGCTTCATTCATCTGAGTGAAACCTAAATCTCCCACGGGGGAAGGGGCAGTTTCTCCACCAATAATTTTCGGCGCAATAAACGCCCAAATTTTTTGAATAACACCCTCTGCGATCGCTTGAGCCGCCAATGTTCCTCCACATTCCCACAACACATTTAAAAATTGACGATCATATAAATGATTCATCACCGTTGCAGGCGTTAAAGGCGACAGCGCCACCACTTCAACTCCTTTTTTCTGTAACTGTTCTTGACAATCCGGATCAGCATCCTTTGTGGTTAAAACGAGCGTATTTGCTGCTGTAATATCCCATAAATTCGCCTCCAAAGGTAGGTCTAACTTCCGACTCATCACGACTCGTAAAGGGTTGGGTTCACCTGCATGATGAGTCGTTAAATGAGGATTATCTCGACGCACCGTATTCCCCCCGACAATCACCGCATCACAAGCCACCCGCAATTGATGAACCTGTTGTCGCGCGGTAGGACTGGTAATCCAAGCACTATGACCTGTCGTTGTGGCAATTTTGCCATCAAGAGTCATCGCATACTTTAAAATTCCCAAGGGTTGATGGTGAAGAATACGATGAACAAATCCTTCATTTAAAAGTTGACAAGCATCTTGTTCTACACCCACAATCACCTCAATTCCGGCTTGCTTTAACCGTTCAATTCCCTGACCTGCAACTAAAGGATTGGGATCAATCATTCCCACCACAACTTTAGCCACCTTTGCTTGTATTAAAGCTTCAGTGCAGGGGGGCGTTCTTCCGTAATGATTGCAAGGTTCGAGGTTCACATAAACCGTTGCACCGACTGCCCGTTCTCCGGCGTCTCGCAGCGCAAACACTTCTGCATGAGGTTGACCTGCTCCCGGATGAAATCCCTCCCCGACAATCATATTATCTTGAACAATCACACATCCGACCAACGGATTCGGTGCTGTTTTTCCCAAGGCTCGACGCGCCAGTTCCAGACACCTCAGCATCATCTGGCGATCAAATTCTGCGGGTCTTTCGGGATCATTTAAGGGGATCATGGGTTGGTCAACAGGAATTTTTACTCTAGAGTTTAGCGAATTCCGACCCTAAAGCGTCTACTACCTGGAGAATAATTTTAGACTCGTGATCAAATGTAATTCAGTTTACTTTTTCCAAGGCCATCGAGTCCCCATCTCGGTCAAAGCCGAAAAAATTAAGTACATCACTAGAATTCCTACACCGATTAAAAACGGTATCCAATCATCTGGCATCGTGGTGTTAATCCCTCGGTCTTGTTAAATCTTCTTCACTATACATATTTACATTAATTTGACTGACTTAATTAGTGAGTGGAATTAAACGGTTTTAACCAACCCTGTTTTAAGGCTAAATCTAAAATTATTCTAGCCACTGCAAATAAAAGAATACTTTCGGCGACAATCACCGCAAAAAACCACCCATTTTCCTGAGTATTGAGTCCCCCGTCGAGTTCGCCTAAACCTCGCACCAGTCCAAAGGCTAAAACCGCTCCTGAATTGAGGTGAGGATTTTGATCTGATCGCACAACATAACGATACGTTACCCCAAATAAAAAACCACTAATAAACGCGATCGCACCTCTAATTATTAACCGAACATCAAAGGTGATTTGTATGGGTTCTAAAGCCTCAAACTGGTTCGCCAGAATGAAAAGATTAAAAGCCATTAACAGACTCAATGCCAGAAACGCCATAGTCCCGGAAAGTATCCCTGCTTTTAAAGATTCTATGCGTTCTAAAAAAGTCAATTGAGAAGCGTTGTTAATCTTGTTTTCCATAAGTTTTGAATAAATCCTCATCTATTTTACAATCAAGTCTAGACAATATCTCTTGAAATTCTTGGTTTTCCCAAGGCGATCGCTCCATTTTGTCCTCCGAACCCAAAACTCAAGCACAACACATTTTTAATCGAAGCTTTTCTCGCTTCTCTGACTAAATTAATCTCGAATTCTGGTTCTTTTAATCCCACACAAGGCGGTAAAATTTGTTGTTGTAAAGCCATCAAACAAAACGCAATTCCTAACGCTCCAGATGCGCCTAATGTATGACCCGTTGCGCCTTTGGTTGAACTGACAGCAACACCATCAGGAAATATTGTATTAATTAAATTGGCTTCATGTTGATCATTGAGTAGAGTTGCAGTACCGTGAGCGTGAATATAATCAATATCTTGGGGGAATAAATGACTGCGACTCAGACAATTTTTAATCGCTGTAATCGCACTTTTACCTTCTAAATCGGGTCGATTACTTGAACTTGCATCAGCAGTTAAGCCAAACCCTAATATTTGGCCATAAATTTGAGCCGAACGATGTTTTGCTGACTCCATAGATTCTAAGACAAACATCGCACCGCCTTCGCCTAATACAAACCCTTCTCGATAGCGATCAAAAGGGTAAGCTCCGGTTAAAGCTAATGCTCCCATTTTCTCAAACCCTGCTAAAGTTAGAGGGGTAATTGGTGTTTCTACAGCACCGACAATCACTTGTTCACAGTATCCCATTTGTATTAACTCATAAGCTTGGGCAATTGTCCATAAACCTGTTGCACAAGCCGCCATCGGTGCTAATACTGGCCCGTTTGAACCGATAAAATGAGCGGTATTCATCGCCGCCATATGATGGAAAAAATCAGGAATAGGAACAGAATAATTAATAGATTTTTGTTGATTATGTTGTTTATTATAGTGTTGAGTCGCGAATTCTTCCCATTGTGCTTGATATCCTCGACTTGAACCTATCACAACTCCACAATGGGGTAAAGGAGGCGTTAAATTAGCGTCTTCGAGCGTATCTATTAATATTGTTTGAGTTAATTCTGTGAGGTGAGTTGGCTTTTGATTAATTAATGCTAAAGGTCTAGATTTTTGTTCAGGAAAGGGTTGATAATATTGAATTCCTGATTGACCTAAGAGAAGTTTTTTCCAACTTGTTTGCAGTGTTCCTAAAGCGGATTTTAAACCAATACCTGTTACAACAACTTGCACGGTCACTTGAGGCGGAATCTTGCTTGAAAATCTTTAGTGCGATCGCAATTATCAGTTATTCGTAGGCAATAGACAAGAAGGGGGGCAGGTTTAGTAGGGGCGGGTTCACTCAGGTTGTTTGTCAGATGAATAAATCTATGTGAACCCGCCCTTACACACTGGGAAACATACATTTATTCTTAACCCGTTGCTACAAGGCGGGGCGGGTTTACAGAGGTTGTCTGTGGGGAGACTTAGATTAGGTGGGAACCCGCC
>NZ_LATL02000003.1 GCF_000972705.2 Limnoraphis robusta CS-951
GGGGCGGGTTTATCTCAATCTTTGAGTAGTAGTAAAGATTGCTGTCGAACCCGCCCCTACGCTTGAGATTATTGATTAATCGGATATCATATTATTTAGTAATCAATCTCTAATCTGATGAACAGTCGTGATTTAATCTTGAGTTCAATTCGTAAAAATCAACCAAATTCAGAAGTTAAACTTCCTGAAATTCCGATTTTTAACAACAACTCAGAACCCTTAATTTCTGAATTTCAAACCCAACTGGCACGCATGGGAGGACAAGCATTTAAAGTTGAAAATATTGAGGACATAAAAGCAAAAATAACAGAACTTTATCCCGATGCCAAAATGATCTGTTCTACCCTTCCTGAAATAACCGGAAATAAACCCATAAAGCCCGATACCAACCCCCATGAATTAGCAGATGTTGATCTTGCCATTATTCGAGGGCAATTTGGANAAAAGCAAAAATAACAGAACTTTATCCCGATGCCAAAATGATCTGTTCTACCCTTCCTGAAATAACCGGAAATAAACCCATAAAGCCCGATACCAACCCCCATGAATTAGCAGATGTTGATCTTGCCATTATTCGAGGGCAATTTGGAGTCGCAGAAAATGGGGCAATTTGGTTAACACACGAAGATTTAGTCGTGAATGCGTTGGGTTTTCTTTCTCAACATTTAATCATTTTACTTGACTCCAAACAGCTTGTTAGAGATATGCACCAAGCCTATCAACGCATTGAATTAACTCAAACATCCTACGGTGTTTTTATGGCTGGCCCCTCGGCAACGGGAGATGTAGAAGCTGTTATTATTCGCGGCGCCCAAGGAGTTCGGAGTTTAACCATTTTTTTACTGTCAAATTAACCCATTCAAACTCACTATGAAAGTCGGTCTTTTTATTCCCTGTTATGTCGATGCGTTCTTCCCAGAAGTGGGAATTGCCACACTAGAATTATTAGAAAAATTCGACGTAGAAGTTGAATATCCCCTCGAACAAACCTGTTGTGGTCAACCGATGGGAACCAACGGAACCCAACAAGAAGCAGCCGCGACTGAACAAGTCTTTGTCAACTGTTTTAAAGACTATCAATATATTGTCAGTCCGTCGGCGAGTTGTGTGTATCATGTTCGGGCGCATTTAGACGCCATTCCTCAAACTTCAGAGGTGCAGAATGTTCGTAAAAATACTTATGAATTGGTCGAATTCTTGCATGATATTCTACAAATTAATAGCTTTCCTTGGGCAGAATTTCCGCATAAAGTCGGCTTACATAATAGTTGTAGTGCTATTCGCAAACTCGGAATTTCTCGACCTTCAGAATTAATGATTGCTTCTTTTTCTAAAAGTCAAACCCTCTTAGAAACAGTCAAAGGCATCGAATTTGTTACTTTAGATCGTCCTGATGAATGTTGTGGCTTTGGGGGAACGTTTTGTGTGTTTGAAGAAGCGGTTTCTGCTCAAATGGGCTATGATAAAGTCAACGATCATTTCCGTAATGGTGCTGAATATATTGTCTCTGGCGACATGAGTTGTTTACTCCACCAAAAAGGCATCATTGACTATTATAAAATTAACCTAAAAACCATTCATATTGCCCAAATTCTCAACGGATATCCATTATGACTAAACCCATTAACCAAGCAGGCGCAGCCGAACAATTTTTAAAAGATCAAGCACACGCCCAACAATATGATCAAATTCTCTGGAATGCGCGACTCAAACGAGATCAAGGGGCTGCTGCGGTTCCAGAATGGGAACAATTGCGCGAAATTGCCTCACAAATTAAAGAACATACCCTGACTCATTTAGCGGACTATTTAGAACAGTTTGAAGCCCAAGCTAAACAAAACGGAATACAGGTTCATTGGGCAAAAGATGCGGTAGAACATAATCAAATTGTTTACACTATTCTCAACAGCCACAACGTTAAATCGTTGGTTAAAAGTAAATCAATGCTGCAAGAAGAATGTGGCATGGTTCCCTTTTTAGAACAGAACGGAATTACCGTTACAGAATCTGATTTAGGCGAAAGAATTCAACAACTCGATGAAGAACCGCCTAGCCATATTGTCATGNTTGGTTAAAAGTAAATCAATGCTGCAAGAAGAATGTGGCATGGTTCCCTTTTTAGAACAGAACGGAATTACCGTTACAGAATCTGATTTAGGCGAAAGAATTCAACAACTCGATGAAGAACCGCCTAGCCATATTGTCATGCCTGCTATTCATAAAAACCGTCAAGATATAGCGAAACTTTTTGCCGAAAAAATTGCGAGTGATCCTAATAATGACAACCCTCATTATCTTAATGAAATGATGCGACAAAATGCCCGACCTCGCTTTTTAACTGCTGATGCAGGGATGACTGGGGTTAATTTTGCGATCGCAGAAACAGGTAGTTTTGTGGTTTGTACCAATGAAGGAAATGCTGATTTGGGGGCGAATATTCCGCCGCTTCATATTGCCAGTATGGGGATTGAAAAATTAATCCCAAAAGTTGAACATTTAGCAGTCTTTATTCGCTTGCTGTCTCGCAGTGCCATTGGTTCTCCCATTACTCAATATACCTCCCATTTTACCAAGCCTAAAAATGGCGGAGAATTGCATTTAGTCATTGTCGATAATGGCCGCAGTGAACGGTTAGGAATGGCGGATTTTTGGTCATCTTTAAAATGTATTCGCTGTGGCGCTTGTTTGAATACTTGTCCGGTGTATCGTCGCAGTGGCGGTTTAAGTTATGGGGCGGTTTATTCAGGGCCTTTGGGGATGATTATTGACCCAACTTTTGATGCTAAAAAATACAGCAATTTACCCTATTCTTCGACGCTTTGTGGTTCCTGTGGGGATGTTTGTCCGGTGAAAATTGATCTTCCCGAACAAATTTATAAATGGCGTCGAGTCATGGCAGAAAAACACTTACTTTCTTTACCGCGTCAAGACAGTATGAAAGCCGCAGGTATAGTATTAGGAAATCCTCTGGTTTATCGCTTTGCAAAAAATGTGGTAATCCAGAAAGTAATGAAATATTTTCCTTTTTTATTTTCCAGTAAACTGTTAAATCCTTGGGTGAGACATCGGGCGTTACCCACTGTTCCCAAACAAACCTTTAAGCAATGGTATCTCGAAAACCGTCAAAAGTAGGGTGCATCAAACAACAATTTCAGGAATACCCAAGTTAAAATGTATGAAATTGATGCACCACTCCCCCAAAAAAATTGGGTGCATCAAACAATTTGGTGATTACCCAAGTTAAAATGTATGAAATTGATGCACCCTACTAACACAACTGCAAGTCTAAAAGTAACTTGGGAAAAGTTACCCGAAGACTATATTTTACCCGATGATCCAGTGGACAATATTACTCAGCCATTATTGGCAATGGCATTAACAGAGGCGTTAAGCACTGCGGGAAAATTGCCCGAAAATTCCCTAACTCCGACTAATTATGGCATCTGTGCAACGGTTAATGACAAAATGGTTGTCAAAGCACCAGACTGGGCGTTTATTCGGGAAATTCGAGTTGAACGTTCAGAAGTCGAACGCAGTTATACGCCGCGTTTGGAAGGGGATATTCCTGTCATTGTGATGGAATTTATCTCTGAAACAGAAGGCGGTGAATATTCGATTAAACCCACTTATCCACCCGGAAAATGGTTTTTTTATGAACAGGTGTTGGAAGTTCCTAACTATGCGATTTTTGAACCTCAAAATGCCGTTTTAGAACTGTATCGACTTGATGATTCCGGCAGATATAAGGTACAAAAACCTGATGAAAATGGGCGATATTGGATCGCTGAAATGGAGTTATTTTTAGGAATTTGGCAAGGCACCCGTGAAAACCGAACAGGCTATTGGTTGCGGTGGTGGGATGAGGCGGGAACGTTGCTTTTATGGGGTTCTGAGTTAGCCCAACAAGAACGTCTTCGCGCTGATCAAGAACGTCTTCGCGCTGATCAAGCTGAACTTCTAGCCCAACAAGAACATCAACGCGCAGAACTTGCTGAACTTCGCGCCCAACGCCTTCTCGAACGACTGAGGGCTGAGGGTATTGAACTCGAAGAATAGGTTTTTTCCAAAAAAACCAGTAGGGTGCATCAAACCATCAATTTCGGGATTACCTAAGTTAAAATCGATGAATTTGATGCACTCTACTACCTGGATGTTGAACTTTCAGAGAGTGACAACTCATCGAGCGATCGCCAAACTTCTTGCATTAAATCATTTAACCCCATTTGAGAAACAGCCGAAATTAAAAAGACTTTAGACTGAGTAATTTGCTGAATTTTAGTGATGATTTCCTGCACGTCTTCGCTGTCAGTATCCACCGCATCCACTTTATTTAATGCCACAATTTGCGGACGATCCGTTAAACCTCGGCCATAGGCTTCTAATTCTTGCAGAATCGTGTGATAATTTTCAAGAGGAGTCGGATCGGTAATATCAATTAGATGCAATAAAACCCGAGTTCGTTCGATGTGGCGCAGGAATTCATGCCCCAAACCTAAGCCTAAATGAGCGCCTTCAATTAAGCCGGGAATATCTGCAAAAACGGTACCATCTCCCGTCGGTTTGCGAACAACGCCTAAGTTGGGAATTAAAGTCGTAAAGGGATAATCGGCAATTTTCGGTTTAGCCGCAGATAACGACGAAATTAACGTTGATTTTCCCGCATTCGGTAAACCAATAATTCCGACTTCAGCTAACAGTTTTAACTCCAGTCTAAGCTGTCGTTGTTCACCCGGAAGTCCAGGTAAAGCATAGTCAGGAGCGCGATTTTGGTTACTGAGAAAGTGAGCATTTCCTAAACCGCCTTTACCCCCTTTTGCCACACAAAATTCTTGATGGGGATGAATCAAATCAATTAAAAGTTCGTCAGTTTCTACATCATAAACCGCCGTCCCACAAGGAACTTCAATCACGCGATCGCTTCCGTTTGCCCCGGTCATATTTTTGGGGCCACCTCGTCGGCCATCTTCAGCCCGAAAACGGTGATTATATTTAAAATCTAACAACGTTTGCAGGTTTTCGACGGCGACTAAAATCACTGAACCGCCTTTTCCACCATTGCCACCGGAAGGCCCCCCGGCGGGAACATATTTTTCTCGGCGGAAGGCGACGATCCCATCGCCACCTTTACCCGCTTCCACTAAAACTTCAACTTGATCAATAAATTGCATGATGAGGATTGATAATCGGAACTAGGGATATCGGACATTGAATTTTGAGCTGGAAAAGATTCTCCTCTGTAATCCCTGCTATCCCTACATCCTCAAAATCTCTAAGAGCGTTGCAGATAGAAGTAAGTTGCCATCGGTGCAACGGTTGCCACTACCAACACAATCACAACTATAATTGTAGCCGTTTGATCATCGGTTTCTTCGGCTGACTTAAAAGTGCTTTCGACTTGCACCTGTTGTTCATCGCTAGGGGGGCCAGGATCAGGATTTCCCGATAATACCGTGACCAAGCGATCGCTCACGCCTCGGAAAGCTTCATTATACTTATTACCATTTCGGATAGGCACTTGTAACGTTTCTTTGGCTACACTTTCGGCAATGTCATCACTCAGCAGGGACTTAACGCCTTCTCCGGTGAGAATTGCGCTATTGTTGGTGAGAACATCCAAGACTAACAAAGTTTGGTTAGCGCCCGCTTCAGGAGTCGGGAACCATTTGTTAAACAACGCCTCGGTAAAGCTATCGGCAGTTTCCCCATAGTCAAAGCGGCGTAGCGTCACCAGACGAACTTCATAACCCGTTTGATCAGCAAGTTCTGATAATTTTTGGTTAATCTGACGTTCGCTGCTAAAACTGAGAACATCACCTTCATCGACGATCCAACTGGGATCACCAGGGGTTAAGTTCGGCATTTGATAAACCCCCGTTGCGATCGCAGGTGTCGCCCAGAGTTGGGCAATCACAACAGCCAGAATAGTTGGTAAAATCAAATGCACAAAGCGTTTTTGGAAATTTAAGATTGTGTTAAATAGCTGTATCATCAGATCAGTTAACCCGTATTATCGTCTTTTTAAACCCATCCTACTACTATACAATTTAAGCTGTTCGCTTCAACTCTCTGTAAGAGTAGAGTCTACGGTTTTAGCTGTTTGTTTTGACTTGTGATCTGCTTGTCCTCTTGAATCAAGACAGAGAGAAAGATTATATTGTCGGATGTGTTTCGCTCTGACTGGCGTTCAATAACCAGTCATGGGTATTATCCAATCATCGAAGCTTATGGATTTTTCGAGTATTGCAGCCCAGTTAAACGCTGGAACGATCTTGCCAGAGGGGATTGTGATTATTACCCTCTTAGCCGTTTTAATTGGAGATCTGATCGTTGGACGAACTGCTTCTTCTCGCTGGACACCTTATCTGGCGATCGCAGGTCTTCTCGCCTCTATTGTCGCCTTGTGCTATCAGTGGAGTAGCAGCGATACCGTCTCATTTTTGGGCAGTTTTAACGGCGACGCCCTTAGCGTGATATTTCGCGGCATCATCGCCCTGTCTGCAATGGTGACGATTTTGATGTCGGTTCGCTATGTCGAACAAACAGGTACAGCCCTAGCCGAATTTATCTGCATTCTGCTAACTGCCACTTTGGGGGGAATGTTCCTGTCGGGAGCGACGGAATTGGTGATGATTTTCGTCTCCCTAGAAACCCTGAGTATTTCATCATACCTGTTGACAGGCTACACCAAACGCGATCCTCGTTCCAACGAAGCGGCGTTGAAATACCTGCTGATTGGGGCGTCAAGTTCGGCTGTGTTCCTCTACGGGTTATCGCTGCTGTATGGACTCTCTGGCGGCGAAACTCAGCTTGATGCGATCGCCAAAGTCCTGGCTAGGACCGGGGCGGGTGAATCTCTCGGCTTGGTGATTGCCCTTGTTTTTGTGATTGCGGGGATTTCCTTTAAAATCTCGGCGGTTCCCTTCCACCAATGGACACCCGACGTTTACGAAGGTTCACCAACTCCGGTTGTGGCGTTTTTGTCTGTCGGTTCCAAAACGGCAGGGTTCGCCCTAGCGATACGGTTATTAGTCAATGCGTTTCCCCTTGTTAGCGATCAGTGGCGGTTTGTGTTCACGGCGTTGGCAATTCTCAGTTTAGTGTTGGGAAATGTAGTCGCCCTCGCCCAAACCAGCATGAAGCGGATGTTGGCTTATTCCTCCATCGCCCAAGCGGGATTTGTGATGATCGGGTTAATCGCCGGAACAGAAGCGGGTTACTCCAGCATGATCTTTTATCTGTTGGTGTATTTGTTTATGAACTTGGGCGGTTTTACCTGCGTAATTCTGTTCTCGCTGCGAACCGGAACGGATCAAATTAGTGAATATAGCGGCTTATATCAAAAAGATCCGCTCCTAACGTTGGGTTTAAGTATTTGTTTACTGTCCTTGGGTGGAATTCCGCCTCTAGCTGGATTTTTCGGTAAGATTTACCTGTTTTGGGCAGGTTGGCAAGCCGGATTATATGGCTTAGTGTTGTTAGGATTAGTCACCAGTGTCGTGTCAATTTACTACTACATTCGTGTGGTTAAAATGATGGTGGTGAAAGAGCCGCAAGAAATGTCAGATGCGGTGAAAAACTATCCTGCAATTCGCTGGAATTTGCCGGGAATGCGGCCTTTACAAGTGGGGTTAGTGCTTTCATTGATTGCCACTTCCTTAGCCGGAATTCTATCCAGTCCGTTGTTTAATTTAGCGAATAATTCCATTAGTCGGACTCCGATGCTACAAGCGACAATGGTTCAAACCAAACAGATGGCTGCTGTTGACTCCAACTCCAGTTTATCGACCCTCCAACAAAACTAATTGAGGAAACAGATTTGAGCGGGAAAAACGGATTAACCGAATACACTGGACGCATAAATCTATGCTTTCAACAGATCACTTAATCCGAAAATCCGTTCTTGTCTGCTTTTGTAAATTAACCGAAAGGGGTGTGCTGAATTCATACCCCTATTTTTAGAAGGTAGCCGAATCAAGGAAAGAAAAAAGTATGTCTGCATCCCAGCATTCTCCCCAACAACTTAAACGCGAATTAGGTTGGTTTGGTGCCACAATTATGGGGTTAGGATCGGTTATTGGTGTCGGAATTTTTGTCAGTTTGGGTTTGGCCGCAGCCTTATCCGGTTATGGGGTGATTGGGGCGTTGGTTGTTGCGGGAATTTTGCAAATTGCTAATAGTTTGAATCTCGCCCAACTCGCCGCCAGTCATCCCGTTAGTGGCGGTATTTATGAATACGGTTACAAGTATCTTAACTCTTGGTTTGGTTTTACCGGAGGGTGGATGTATCTACTCGGAAAAACGGCGGTGGCGGCGACGGCTGCACTCGGTTTTTCTAGTTATTTAATTAAGTCTCTGGGCATTTCACACTCGTTTTTAGTTCCTATTGCTGAACTTGCTGTTTTGGCTTTAACTGTTGTGGTCTTGGGCGGAATGCGACGGTCTAAAGCTGCTACAACGGTGATTCTTTCGATTACTTTATTTGCCTTATTTTTCTTAATTATTGCCGGAGGATTTGTCTTATCTCAAAAGGGATTTTTACCCGTAGAATTTGCAGAAATTGACTTGAAAACAGGCTCTAAAAACTTCCTCGAATCTGTGGCTTTATTATTTGTTGCTTATAACGGTCCCGCCCGAATTACAATGTTAGGGGAAGAAATTACAGAACCTCGGAAAAATATCCCGAAAGCTGTTTTAGTCACTTTGGCAATTACCACGATAATTTACATGGGTGTTGCCCTTGTGAGTTTGGGAACAATTGGCCCCGAAGCATTAGGAATTGCCTCCGAAGAAGCCGCACCGTTAGAAGTTGTAGCCGCAAGTTTAGGAATTCCCGGTGCAAAAACGCTGTTAGCAATTGGGGCAATTACCGCAACTTTAAGCGTGTTATTGAGTATTATTTTAGGTTTATCTCGGTTATTATTAGCAATGGGAAGACGGGGCGATATGCCGAAATTAATTGCTCAGTTAAATCCAGCCGGAACTACACCCTATTGGGCGGTGATTTTTATTAGTATTACTGTGGGACTTTTGGTTTTAACGGGGGATGTAAAAACCACTTGGTCGTTAAGTGCTTTTGGTTCGTTATGGCGCTGCGGAATTGTCGGTTTGGCGGCGTTGCGTTTGAGTGATGAACAACGATTATATCCCGTTTGGATGAGTTTATTTGCCTTATTTTCCGGCTTATTTTTAGCCTTTTGGATCGAGTGGCAAGTTTGGTTAATTGGGTTAGGATTAATTGCAGTGGGTTTGGTTTGGCATTTTGTCGCCTCTAAACTCAAAGAAAGGGAAAATTTAGCCCAAACTAGCAGCGATTAATTGAATTGATTTAAACCCATGATTCGCCCTTACCAAGAACAGGATCTCAACCGTTTGTTAGAGGTTTGGTATTCCGCCTCTAAAATAGCCCATTCTTTTTTGGATGAAGCTTTTCTAGAAACCGAACGTCAAAACATACCAAAGGTTTATTTACCCGCAGCAGAAACCTGGGTTTTTGAACGGGATAACCTGGTGTTGGGGTTTATTTCGTTATTAGATAATCAGGTTGGGGCGATTTTTGTTGATCCTCAATTCCAACGCCAGGGAATTGGACGGGCTTTAATTGATTGGGCGAAAACATTGCGAAGTCAACTTTTTGTGGAAGTCTTTAAAGAAAATCAAGCGGGGCGGGCTTTTTATCAACAATATGGTTTCATCCCCGTTGATGAACATCTCCATCCAGAAACAGGCTATATTTTATTACGTTTGCGGCTAGAATATTAACTCATTAAATACTTATATGATATCCGACTAATCAATAATCCGTTTCGTAGGGGCGGGTTCTTCAATATCTTGACTACTACTCCCAGATTTAGTTAAACCCGCCCCACCCCTAACAAAATTAATCAGCCGGACATCATATTATTAAATTGTAAAATAAGCCCAAGGAGGTGATATCGCCCAAACAATTGATGAATCTATTTTTCCGCGAAAATTTTGCTACAATCAAACAAAACTTGCAACCGAAAAAGGAGGGGATGACCTATCATCGAGATTTCTGAACGTCAACTCACGCTAGAAGAATTTTTGGCATTACCAGAAACGAAACCCGCCAGCGAATATATTGACGGTAAAATTGTTAAAAAGCCCATGCCCCAAGGTAAACATAGCACCATCCAAGCCGAATTAATTCTTACTATTAATAGCTTGGTTAGTCGTCAGCGCATTGCTCGTGCTTTTCCCGAACTTCGGTGTACTTTTGGCGGACGTTCAATTGTTCCCGATGTAACAGTTTTCTCGTGGGAGAGAATTCCCCGAGATGAAAACGGTAATATAGTAAATGTTTTTAATACTTATCCCGATTGGACTATTGAAATTTTATCTCCCAATCAAAGCCCGGGTCTAGTTACTGGAAATATTCTACATTGTTTGAATAACGGTAGCAGTTTGGGATGGTTAATTTACCCGGAAGAAGAATCGGTTTTAGTTTTTCCCCACCAACAACAACCTAAACTCTTTCAAACCGAAACCGATGAATTACCTATTCCTGAATTTATGGGAAAATTTAAGCTAACCGTTGGGGAGATGTTTGGCTGGTTAAAGCTGTAAACAAGGAGAGATAAGTATGTTAACTCTAGAAATGGCAATCCAAAAAATTAGAGAGTTGACCCCTGAGCAACAGCAAAAAGTCATTGAGTTCATCGAATTTCTAGAATTTCAGACCCAACGTGAAAACCAAGTTGACCAACTAGATGAAACCCCCGACGCTGTTGCGATAGAAGGTATCAAAGAAGGCTTACACCAAGCGATAAATGGTGAAACTATTCCCCTAGCCCAGATGTGGGAGGGGATTGACGTTGACTGACCACAGTTCTAGAGAAATTCTCCTTACACCCCGATTCAAGAAAGATCTCGCTAAACTTGCCAAGCGTTATCGCTCAATCCGCAAAGATATAACCCCTCTCATAGACCAACTACAAACAGGAGCAACCCCAGGAGATTTAATTTCAGGAATCAAATATCAAGTCTTTAAAGTTCGTCTCAAAAATACCAATATCCAAAAAGGAAAAAGCGCAGGCTACCGGGTTATTTACTACCTTAAAACCGAGACAAAAATTATTCTTGTCACCATCTACTCCAAATCCGATCAAACAGACATTGCCAATAAAACGATAGAAGAAATCATTCAAATATTTGAACAAGAAAATTAAGCAAAATACTTTACTGTTAATTCCCCCAAGAAGTAGGTTGGGTTGAGGTCACGAAACCCAACTCATAAACAGGCATTGTATTGTTGGGTAGAACACAATGAAACTCCAAGTTCTTATTATTAACTAATACCTAAAGAGGATCAAGCATGGCTGCCTTTATAAGAGAAATATTCCGGCCACACCTGTATAACTTTGTAACTCTCCAAAAACCCTCCTTCTTCTACTACACCCTCCCAGGTTATGTCTTTCAATTGTTTGTGAGTCATTATCCATCGGTAAAGCTTACGTCTACTCCAGCAATAAGGAAGATTTCCTCTGTTGGATTCTTCAGGAGTGAACTTAAAGGTGTTACAGAGATTTTTGATATTTCTTATTCAACTCGTATAATTTTTCGGCAACTGTTAAGCTACCACTGACAATTCCAACAATTGTAGCAATGGTGGTTAAGGTTCCTTCCCTTCGTACTTCATCGAGGGTTTCATAACTTCCCTCTATTCCCTCGATAGCCAGCAGTTCCTCGGTGGCTGAAACGGCATCTACTCCTTGAATCTCAATTTTCATAATATTTGGGTTTGGGTTGGGTTGGAGTGGCTTAACTTCAATATATTAGCATGGTCACAGGCTGAATCTCCCGATGTTACGCGAATTAATCGGCAGTTGTAATAATTACTCAGATTAAATGTAAAATCAGTGAGCAGCCCGATCAATCTCAAAGAATGGAAACATCAAAATCAACGACCCGATGGTTACAACAGTTTGCGGCGCTTCTTCTCATCGTAGGAATTGCCTTTCGGTTTGTTAATTTGGGTTATAAAGTCTATTGGTATGATGAAGTTCATACCTCGTTGAGAAGTTCGGGTTATTTGCATGATGATTTGATTCCCCAAGTTTATACAGGTCAAATTATTAGTGCTAGAGATTTAGTTGAAATTTATCAATATCCGACCGCAGAAAAAAGTTTAAAAGATGCTTTTACGACCTTTAGAAAACATCCCGAACATTCTCCATTTTACTATTTATTAGCTCGGTTCTGGATGCAAATTTTTAATCATTCTGTGGCGACGATTCGCTGTTTATCAGCGTTGATTAGTTTGCTCTGTTTTCCAGCGATATATTGGTTATGTTTAGAACTGTTTCAGTCGGAGACTGTCGGTTGGGTGGCGATGGGAATTATTGCGATTTCTCCCTTTCATATTTTGTATGCTCAAGAAGCTCGCGCCTATAGTTTATGGACGTTTATCATTTTATTTTCAAGTGCTGCATTCTTAAAGNTGTTTAGAACTGTTTCAGTCGGAGACTGTCGGTTGGGTGGCGATGGGAATTATTGCGATTTCTCCCTTTCATATTTTGTATGCTCAAGAAGCTCGCGCCTATAGTTTATGGACGTTTATCATTTTATTTTCAAGTGCTGCATTCTTAAAGGCGTTGCGAGTCACACAAACTGATAAAGCGGTTAAATCTAAAGTTTTTGCTTGGGGAATCTATGCGTTTAGTATAACGTTAGGACTGTATTCTCATCTGTTTTCAGTGTTGGTTTATTTGGCTCATGGTATTTATTTGTTTGGGCTGAAACAATGGCGCAAGTTAGACTATATCATTCCGGCTTTGGCTGCGGTTTTATTGAGTGTTGTTCTCTTTTCGCCTTGGTTAGTGATTGTTTTTAATAATTTTCCTGATTTAGTCGATAATACTAGCTCTCATCGGGTGAGTCGAGACGAAAATATCCTGTTATTTTGGGGTTTGAATTTAACCCGAATTATTTTTGATTTTAATCAAGGCTTCAGTTTATTAAATCCAATCTTGTATCTGATTATTTTTCTCGCCGGATCTTCTGTTTACATTTTGATTAAAAATACTCCGGTTAAAACTTGGTTTTTTGTGATGGCGTTAATGGGAGTCACCGGAACGGCTTTGATGTTACCTGATTTATTATTCGGAGGACAACAATCAACCATTACTCGTTATGGAATTCCGGCTTATTTGGGTTTGCAGATTTCCTGGGCTTATCTTTTGACTCATAAAATTAGTGATAATTTCCTCAATTTAAAACAAAAAAAACGCTGGAAATCTATTTTTTGGGCGGTCGCAGTGAGCGGAATTTTATCCAGTTTAGTGAGTTCTTTACATCCGGTTTGGTNGGACAACAATCAACCATTACTCGTTATGGAATTCCGGCTTATTTGGGTTTGCAGATTTCCTGGGCTTATCTTTTGACTCATAAAATTAGTGATAATTTCCTCAATTTAAAACAAAAAAAACGCTGGAAATCTATTTTTTGGGCGGTCGCAGTGAGCGGAATTTTATCCAGTTTAGTGAGTTCTTTACATCCGGTTTGGTGGCATAAAAGTTATACCCGAAGCCGTTATGTTCCGGCTGTTGCTGAAATTGTCAATCTCTCTCCCACTCCTCTGGTGATTAGTGATGCCGAACCCGGAAGAATTCTGCCCTTTAGCCATCGACTGAAGTCCGATGTTTATCTACAACTTGTTGTACAGTCGAATATTCCTCTACTTCCTGATGAAAATTTTAGTGATATCTTTTTGTATCGTCCGTCTGATGTATTAATTAAAGGAATCGAGGAAATTTACCAAGCCAAAGTTGAAGAAATGTATAAAAAAGGATGGCTTTGGCGAGTTGAACTTCCGGCGTCACCCGACTCAACTCCAGAAGCAGGGGAGAAGGGCTTATAGTTAGCGAAGAGTTAGAACTGAGGTAATACTTCTAGCCAAGGGATTTTGGGGTATTTTTGATTGATAATCGCTGATTCAGCTCTTAACTGGAACTCATCGTGTTACAATAAGTATGAAAGAGTAGGTATCGGTAGCAGTTATTGCTTTCAGTACAAGTCGTTTGTTCTGTTTCATAGGCTCTAGCTTGTCTTCCGAAATGTCTATCTTTCACATTCGTCTGATTTTGGAAGTAACGTATGTCGATTTATGTAGGTAACCTGTCTTACGACGTCAAGGAAGATGATCTCAAGGACGTATTTTCTGAATATGGCACCGTCCAACGGATTAGTATTCCAACTGACCGCGAAACAGGTCGCCCCCGAGGTTTTGCATTTGTCGAAATGAAGCAGGAGTCTGAAGAAGACGCCGCAATAGCAGCTCTTGATGGAGCCGAATGGATGGGACGCGATCTCAAGGTCAATAAAGCGCGACCGCCTGAAAAGAAAAATTCATTTGGAGGAGGTCGCAAGCGCGATCGCTATTCGAGCGATTACTAAATCTTAAGCGGAAATTGCAGTCTCTCGATTCAATGGCTACGTGATTTAAGTTCCGAGAGTCCGAAAAGAGAGATGCCACAATGAAAAAAGCTTAACAGCTTGACTTTGAGGCGCACGTCTAGAGATTTTCCTAGAATGTGCCTCAGCATTTTTGTGGGCTAGAAAATTTACGATTTTTACCTATTTTTTAGTAGATTAAATCACAAAAATATCTGTACCCACCGTTAATGCAGTTGTTAGACCGGGATTTTGGTTAATAAAAGCAATAGGAGTTTCACCACCCGAACCGATGTCACCATCCCGAATATCGTAGAGAATAAATCCAGACGAACCCCCAACAGAAGTTAAGTTACTGACCTCAATAAACGCTGAATCTATACCAAAAATAGTAATCTCATCTTCACCGGATGTAAAGTCGGTAATCGTATCAACAAAGTTGGGATTATTAGTGGGAGTTTCTAACATTAAATCAATGATAAATTGATCTCGACCTTCACCACCTGTTAGGAGATCAACCCCTCCATCCCCATGAATCACGTCATTTCCGCGATCGCCAAAGACTTGATCATCTCCCTCTCCACCCCGTACATAATCGTCACCTTGACCCCCAAAAACGGCGTCATTTCCAAGTCCGCCATCCAAAACAAAGTCATCCCCTAAGTTTCCAAAGATTTGATCGTCGCCATCTCCCCCAAAAATATCATCTCCATCCTGTCCCCCAAAGAGAGTATCCGCGTTGAAGCTTCCGATAATTTCGTCATCTCCTTGGTTTCCAACTACAATTAATTCGCTATTTCTCTGAAGAGTTGAACCCTCTAAACGATCATTTCCGTCACGAAGTAAAATTTCGAGTTGGCTAACATCTGCATTGGAGGTTAGAAGATTTCCCTGCTCATCTTGAAGTTCAATCGGAAACGTAATATTATCATCTTGAAGACTTCCCAGTACAGCAAAACGACTGCTATCAACCGAGCCTGAAAAATCGGCTTGAATTAAAAGATTAGCCATTGTTGAAATATTCTCTAGATTTCTTTGAAGAACAGACTGAATTGACCCTGGATTTTGTTCCCGAATCTGATTATTAATCTAAATCAACTCTAAGTTTTGTAAAAAGATTTTAATCCTTTCCCGACTTTACATCCGGTGAAGATGAGATTACTATTTTTGGTATAGATTCAGCGTTTATTGAGGTCAGTAACTTAACTNACTGCTATCAACCGAGCCTGAAAAATCGGCTTGAATTAAAAGATTAGCCATTGTTGAAATATTCTCTAGATTTCTTTGAAGAACAGACTGAATTGACCCTGGATTTTGTTCCCGAATCTGATTATTAATCTAAATCAACTCTAAGTTTTGTAAAAAGATTTTAATCCTTTCCCGACTTTATTGCTATTTGAAAAGCGATTATGTTATCTTAGCCTCACTTGATAACATCAGATCTATTTTTGTATTTTTAAACTCATGTCTTCCCCCCTGATAAAATTTATTGAAATTCAAATTCGTGTTCGGGCTGACAATCCGGTTTTGTTAGAGGGTTTAGAAGCATGGTTGCACTTAGGTTTGTTGTCTGATGAACAACTGCTTCAACTTAGTCAGCAATATCTCAGTCAACCGCTTCCGCCTCCGCCTGATACTTCGGTTGAGATAGCCTCTTCAGCAACAGTTCAGGAAAGCCCCAGTCTAACAATACCTGTCGCAGTTGATCAAGGTCAATCCCGTCGCAATCTAGTCAATTTACCTTCCCGTTTGTGGTCTTCTTTTCAAGCCGAATTTAGCGTGCGATGGCTGCTATTTTTGGNCTTAGTCAGCAATATCTCAGTCAACCGCTTCCGCCTCCGCCTGATACTTCGGTTGAGATAGCCTCTTCAGCAACAGTTCAGGAAAGCCCCAGTCTAACAATACCTGTCGCAGTTGATCAAGGTCAATCCCGTCGCAATCTAGTCAATTTACCTTCCCGTTTGTGGTCTTCTTTTCAAGCCGAATTTAGCGTGCGATGGCTGCTATTTTTGGGATTATTTATGGTGTTGGTTTCTTCGGGGGTATTAGTCGCGAGCCGATGGCAGGAATTACCAACGATTGCCCAATATGGAGTCTTATTTGCTTATACTTTAGGGTTTTTTATCGCTACGGTTTGGCTGGGAATGAACAGTAGTCTACCTTTAACTTCACAAACGTTAAAATGGGTGACATTGCTGTTAATTCCGCTAAATTTTTGGGCGATTGATAGTTTAGGATTACTGGATTCCATCACCGCTTTATTTAGTGCGATCGCTATCATTATTTTAACAGGAATTACAATTCTTTTCAATCCCATTTCAACGGCAAGAGAATCCCCCGGAATTTCACTCCAAGCATTGCTAATTCTAAATCAACTCGGACTCAGTTATTTACAATTAGGTTGGAGAGTACCAGGCTTTCCATTGATTGCTGTTTATTTAGGAATTATTGGGACTGGATTTGTTACTTTTTGTCGTCGTCAGGAACAGGAACAGATTAGCTTAAACAGGCTGGAAAACTTACCTTTAATATTTTGCCTTGTTCCTGTAGCTTTTCTCTGGTGGCGAGCCATTTTTGTCGTCAATCTTGATGTTTCTCAATTCGGATTTGCTTTAGGGTTAACTGGAGGCTTATTATCTCTTTATTCAGAGGTTATTTTACAACCATTTGCTTATCTTCTATTAGCCGCAGGTTGGCTTGTTTCTATCGAAAATAAACCCGAACAAGCTTTAGGCGTGAGTAGCATTGCGTTGTTAATTTTTGGAAGAAATTTAAGACAGTTTTGGCATCAGAAAGATTTAGCTTTGATTTTTGCGATTGGACTCCAAGCGTTTAGTTTAGTTTGGCGTTTAATTCCTGAACAAAGCCAACAAAATATTATAGAATTTTCTCTCCAAATCACGCAATCTCCTGATAATCCTTGGGTATTACTAGGTTTAGTGGGATTGGTTTATTTAGGGTTGATGCTAGCATTAACGGAGTGGATTCATCAGCAGCAAAAGCAAAATTTAGCTCGATTTGGAGAGAAAATAAGCTTAGGATTGGGTGTGATTTTAACAGCAATTTCGCTTCTTGATCCCGTTGTGCGATCGCTTAACTTATTAGCATCTACACTGATTTTAGTCGTTTATACGATTCGGCGTCAATCCCCAAGGGTTTTTCTCGTTTATCTTACCCATGTTACAGGTTTACTGACTTTAGCCAGTTTTATTGAATTATTTTTTCCTCAACTTCGTTTAGAAGAATGGGGAATATTATCAATTGTATTGATGATATTAGAGTGGTTATTCTACACCATTTTTACTCGCTCACAAACCATCCTAATTCCGCATTCCATTCTCAAAAGTGCTTGGCACATGGGATTAATCTTAGCCGGTTTGAGTTATCAATTCTTTTATGGTAATTCAACTGAGAATTCCGCTTCTTTCTGTGAAAACTTTACTTGTCAAGGGTTGAGTCTATGGGGAATTATGTGGTTAATGACTCCAATTGCATTAACCAGTATCGCTCGTCTGATTCCCCAACGCCGACAATTAGCCAGTCAATTCAGTATTATAGGAGCAATATTATTACAATTACTGGTATTTAGAATCCCTGGCATTCGGTTAATCAGTTGGGGTGTTGGCACTGCGGTAATGATTTTGAATACCAATCATCTTCAAAGTCAACTTTCAGCCATTCTAACCGTAGGTTTTGGGTTAACTTTTTCAGGGTTTTTAGCCTGGGAAACTATCCCCGATTTAACTTTAGCACGCGGGTTAGTTGTGATTGCAATCGCCCTCAATTTACTCTGGATAGGTCAGGCTATATTAAACCGCTTATCGAATTCTATCACGGTTCTGTATGCTATTGCTATCGAAAGCTGGACAGTCCTTTTATGTTGGGTTGAATTAATCGGTTTAACCGGGTATGTTGTGGGAATTTATTGGCAACTTTTAACCCCGTCAATTCCAATCACTGTAGCAACTTTTATCTCAATTATAGCAGTGATGATTCGGCTTTTCAATCCTCCCCCATCAGAGACAGAAGACTCAACTTTCCCTTTTTTCGTTTACATTTTCGGTTGGCAACTCGAACTTTTAATGGCTCACGTTCTCAGCTTTACAGACAACGCCCTTTTTAATTTATCCATTGCCAATCTAATTTTAGGATTAATCACCCAAATTTTAGGAGATTATTGGCGACATAGAAATAGAATTCATCATCTATCCAATCCCTGGCAAATTCTACCCCTATTTTACGGAATATTTGGTGCAGTTTTAAGGTCATCCGGCAGTTTTGATAACTGGACAGGAACCAGTTTATTTATCCTAGCATTCATTTTAATCGGAGTCGGGCGGCGGAGTCCTGAGTTAAAACCTCTAACCTATATGGGGATTTTTGGCGTTTCCCTCGCGGCTTATCAACTATTATTTTATAACACATATTCTGCCCCCATTGGAGAACAATTCATTGCCTTTGCAGGCTTAGGAACAACAATCGTTTACGTTTATCGTCTATTATCACCTCAACTCATTCATTATCTACATCTGAGTGAGAATGAAGTGAAAAATATTGCTCATCTTCACTGGGCAATGAGTAGCTGTTTTTTAATAGCTTCTCTGTCTCTTCCTTCTGAACTCAACTCCTGGTTAAGTTTAGGAATCGGAATCTTTTTAACCCGATATGCCATTTTTCAAGGTCGTTATCATTCTAATGCTATTGAAGCGGAATTTTGGGTTTATATTGGATGTTTACAAGCCGCAGCAATGACTTACTTTATTAGCGATATTTTAAATTTAGAAGGATTATTAATTCCCTGGAGCGGTGCAATTGCCTCTCTGATTGCGTATTTTATTTATTTTATCCCTTGGGAAAGTTGGGGATGGCAGCTTAAACCCTGGCGGCGAGTCGCGATGATTATACCCGTCTTAACTGTGGTTTTTACAACAATTATCGCCGGGTCAAACTTAGAACTATCTTGGTATATTTCTGTTAGTTTAGCTATTATTTTATATGTGGTTTTAGCTCGATTGACGGGCAATATTAAACTCACTTATTTTAGTATTGGATTAATCAATTTTGCTTATTATCGCTGGTTATTGTTAACAGAAAATAATTTAGGTGCTTTAGGTGATACACTTCTTCCCGGATTGTCTTTGTTATATTTTGCCCAAGTTGATCCCAGTTTACAACGTCCCGAACAAAAACTCTTGCGTCATTGGATTAGAATTTGTGGAATAGGTATGATTTGTGTAGCCGCATTGTTAACGAATCAATGGACTGGAATTCTTCCCGGTTTTATTAGTTTGATTGCCATTTTTATCGGCTTAGGATTGCGAATTAGGGCTTTTTTATACGTGGGTACGGTAACATTCTTGATTAATGCTGTTAACCAACTGTTGATTCTAAATTCGATTTATTCATTTTTTAAATGGATTATTGGTTTTATTGTGGGTTTAGTGTTAATTTGGATTGCGGCTAACTTTGAAACTCGACGAGAACAAATGATTGCAACATTGCAAAATTGGGTGAGTGAATTAGAAGAATGGGAATAAGTCAAATCAATGGGTTTAAGCGTTCATATCCGTTGCAAAAATATTACTTTCATCTTGAAACGATTTAAACTCTAAGACATTTCCACTGGGATCTTTGATAAATAAAGTCGCTTGTTCACCCACTTGTCCTTGAAAACGAATTTGAGGTTTAATGATAAATTCTATTTGTTTATTTTGTAAAGATTCAGACAATTTATGCCATTCATTCCACTCTAAAATCGCTCCGAAATGACGCACAGGAACATTTTCACCATCAACAAAGTTCGTCGAAATCGTACCATCTTCTGATGATTCTAAATGAGCCGTAATTTGATGTCCAAAAAAGTCAAAATCAACCCATCTCTCACTACTTCGCCCTTCTGTACACCCCAATACATCTTTATAAAAAGAGCGAGTTTTTTCTAAGTCTAATACAGGAAAAGCGAGATGAAAGCGAGGAAAAGAATGATCCGTCATCGGTTTAAGGTCTTGAGGAAAATACAATTTTTATTGAGTTTAGCATAGATTTATTCATCTTAACGTAAGGGCGGGTTCAAAGAGATTTATTCATCCCACAAACTACATTGATAAACCCGCCCTGGCAGTCGCTCTAATATTGGGGGCGGGTTTAGTTCAATCCCTGACTGATATTATAGCTCTTACAGAACCCGCCCCTACAATTAACCAACAATTAACACCGTTGATAACGCATTCCGGGTAACTGAGAAACTAACCCCAAAAGTTCCAACTGTAACAACGAACTTGAAACGATAGCCGCCTCTAATTCCGTTTGTTGAACAATCATATCAAAAGCAGTGGCTTCAGAAGAGATAGCCTGAAAAACTTGGGCTAAATTCGGTTCTAGAGTCGGAATAGAAGGTTGAGGTTTTGCAGGCGGTTCCAGCAAGGATAATTGTTGAGGCGTATCGAGTTTTGGGATAGCGCCAAGTTGTTCTAATAACTCTTCGATTTCTACGGGAATTAAACTCGCGCCCCCATTAATTAACTTTAAACAACCTTGAGACTTTTCATCATCTAAACGTCCAGGTAAAACATACACATCTCGACAAAACTCATTCGCCACATAAGCGGTAATTAATGCTCCTGATTTTTTACCTGCTTCCATCACAAATACGGCTCGACTTAAACCCGCAATAATCCGATTTCGACTGGGAAAATGTCGAGGATTGGGCTTTGTTCCTGCGGGATATTCACTAATTACTAAACCATTTTGAATAACTCTTTCAGACAATTGACGGTTATCTTTGGGGTAAATAATATCAACTCCCGTCCCAAAAATAGCCAGTGTTCGTCCGCCTGCATCCAAACAACTAGAATGGGCTTCGGTATCAATTCCGGCCGCCATTCCTGATATAATCGTTAAGCCACTTTTGGCTAATACACTGCTAATTTTGCGCGTCCAACGCCGCCCATATTCAGAAGGTTCACGAGTTCCAACAATCCCAACAGTCGGTCGAATTCCTTGGTTTTCTTCGGGTTCAATCGTTCCTCGATAATATAAAACAGGTGGTGGTGTCGGAATTTCTAAGAGTAAACGCGGATAATCTGTATCAGCAGGAGTCCAAAAATCAGGGTTTTTTTCGGAATGAGTTTTGATAAATTGATCGCAGTCAAATTTGACTCGCTGCTCTGCCACTTTTTCGGCGGTTTGTCGTCCAAAACCCTCTACTTTTTGTAACTCTTGAGTTGAAGCTTCCCAAGCGGTTTTGAGTGTACCAAAATGCAGGCGGAGGCGTTGCAAAGAAATCGGCCCGACTCCTGAAATTTGCGACCAACAAACCCAATAATCCCGTTCCTCTAGCACGTTTTTCTCTCCTATCGTTATTACTTCGCTCGCGGCCAAGGAATTGCAGATTGTCCGACTAATTTCTGAGCAACAACTCTAGCTCCATAGCGGTTCAAATGACTCGGATCAACAAAATATTCATAACGGGTTAATGCTTGTTCAGAGAGATCAATAAAGAGAAATCCATACTCTTTGGAAAGTCGCTGCATATGGTTTCTAAATTGCTGTTCTGCCCACCAACGAAACGAATCTAAATAATCATCCGTTAGGGGCAAATTGACAAATACAAGCGGGATATTTCTCGTCTTGACAAATCCCACCAAAAAACTCAATGCTCTAGCCTGTTCTCCCCCTAAATTAAACGCTCGATAATCCCCATCATATTGACCAGAAACATAGGGACGTTGTTGATAGTAAGTGTTGGGATTAAAGCGATTAGATTGGGGTAAAAATCCATTGGCATCAATAGTCGTACCCAAGGAAACAGGTGTAGCGGTGATTGGTTCAGAGGAACGATACAAAAGATTATTCAATTGGGGGGTTTCTGACTGTTCAAATTGAACGAAATCAAACGTTTCAGATTCAGATTCTAACTCTAAAGGTTCAACAGCAATTTCTGTTTCTAACTGTTGATTCTCTTGACTGGCTTTAGGAAAATTCCACTTCGGTTGAGCCATACAAGATTTTGGCATTTGATAACAGATTTTGGTCTGTTCAGATTGATTTTGAGCCAATTTAGGACGAACGCCCGAGGCTAAACGTTTGTGTCCTTCTGAAGCCATAATGGATTGATAAGTGCGATCAATTCGACCACTATTTAATGCTCGTACACCATCCGCCCAAACGATCATTTTTGGCAGTTGATCCGGTGTTAATACCTCCCTCAAAATATAGTTAACAACTTGAGCCGTTGCGCCATTAACTCCGAAGTTAAAAATTTTCAAGCCTTGATAACCTTTCGCCGCTAAAGCCACTTTCATTTCTCTCGGATCAATTCCTTGCACAGCCCGAGAACTCCCGACAATTAAAATATCAGGTTTTCCAACGGTACTGAGATAAGACAAATAAAGTTGCAATTGTTGATCGAGAAATTCGCTATCAAAACTCGGAAACTGACTCGTCATTTGAGTTTTAGCAGCTTGCTGTTGCGAATAGGCTAAATTTCGCATATATTCAACCACTTTTTTCTCCGCAAAAGCCCGTTTAGGACTATTAGGAGGAACCGCTTGCATCCAAGCCACCGCCTGAACCCAGTTGCGGGCGACTTCATCCCATTGTTGCTTTGTTTTTGCAGTTTGTGCTAAATTAGACCCTCGCAATGCAAATCTAACAGACTCATCAAACGGACTTTGTTGAGTACAAGAATTAGATTTAGCAATCGTTTCTATTTGGGAATTTTGAGCAGAATTTGACGGATTTTCAGGGTTGACAATTGCTTGATTTTGAGTATTAGACAGAGATCTTGAGGGGGTACTGTTCACTTGTTTCTGTTGGAAATTAAACACAGTAACGACTAACAGAAATGCCGCGACAATCCAACCCCAAAACCCCGAGAACTTTAAACGACGAAATAGATTCATGGAAACCTCCTAGTGGATATTCCATCTGGTATATAAAAGTCAAGACTTTAGATGTCCAATTTTGTATTATAGAGTTTATTGTTTCAATTGAGTGGATCGGGAGAAGAAATTTTTATCAAATTATTTTAATCAGGAGTTCACCGCTTCCACAGCACCTTCAGCTTCATGTACAATCGTTCTTAAATCCTCTAAGATTTTCTGATTTGACGCTTGCCACAACCCCCGTTGATTCGCTTCTAACAAACGTTCAGCCATATCTCGCAACGCCCAAGGATTTTTTTCTTGAATAAACTTCTGCACCGTTTCATCCAACACATAAGCCTTTGCTACGCCTTCATACATGAAATCTTCCACACAGTTTGCTGTGGCATCATAAGCAAACAAATAATCCACCGTTGCCGCCATTTCAAACGCCCCTTTATAGCCATGTCGCATCACCCCAGCTATCCATTTTGGATTAATCACTCGAGAACGATAAACCCTCGCTATTTCTTCTTTTAATTGTCGCACTTTCGGACGTTCGGGTTGAGCATTATCACCGAAATAAGTTTGCGGATTTTTACCCGTAATAGCCCGAACAGAAGCCGTTAAACCGCCTTGAAATTGATAATAATCATCCGAGTCTAATATATCATGTTCTCGGTTATCTTGATTCTGCAAAACAATCTGCATTTTTTCAAGACGATTTTTAAACGCTTCCGGTGCCGAAATTCCCCCTAACTTACTTTGACTCTCCCCATTCTGACTCGTATAAGCGTAACTACTCCAGTTAATATAAGCCCTGGCTAAATCTTGTTCATCCGTCCAATTTTGAGACGCCATCAACCCTTGTAAACCCGCACCATAAGCACCTGGTTTTGAACCAAAAATACGATAACGAGAGCGCATTTCCGCCTGTTCTTTTGTTAACCCTGCTTTCATTAAACCTTCAGTTTCTTGCTTCACTTGTGCGGCTAAAGGATTCAATTCTGGGGGTTCATCTAGTTGAGAAACAGCTACAACTGCTTGATCAAATAAATCGATTAAATTCGGAAACGCATCACGGAAAAAACCCGAAATTCTCAACGTTACATCAACACGCGGACGCCCTAAAATAGAAATAGGTAAAATCTCAAAATCAACTACTCGACGAGAAGGCCCATCCCACACTGGTTGAACCCCTAATAACGCCAACGCCTCAGCAATATCATCGCCTCCGGTTCTCATCGTAGAAGTTCCCCAAACAGACAGTCCTAATGTTTGTGGATATTCACCATTTTCTTGAGTATAACGTTCAATTAAAGCATCTGCTGCGAGTTGACCGACTCTCCATGCTGTTTCTGTGGGAATAGCCCGAATATCAACCGAATAAAAATTACGTCCAGTCGGTAAAACATCAGGTCTTCCTCTGGTTGGCGCACCCGATGAACCACTCGGAATATATCGCCCTTCTAACCCTTTTAATAAGTGAGTGACTTCTTGATGAGTTTTTTGTAAGTTAGGTAAAAGTTTATTCTCTATCCAGTTTAGCTCTTTTTGGGTTAATTTTCCAGTGTTTACCGTTTCACCAGAGATAATTTTTTCAACTAAACTTGCTGCATAGTTTTCTAACACTTCTACCGCATCCCCAACCGTGAGAAAAACTTTATTTTCCAAGGTTAANTTCTCTATCCAGTTTAGCTCTTTTTGGGTTAATTTTCCAGTGTTTACCGTTTCACCAGAGATAATTTTTTCAACTAAACTTGCTGCATAGTTTTCTAACACTTCTACCGCATCCCCAACCGTGAGAAAAACTTTATTTTCCAAGGTTAATTTTGGGTTTAAAAATCTACTAAAATCCGTTGTTAACGGGTCAAATTCTAATTGCCAATCTTCAGCAATAGCCCGAGTCAGCCCTAAACGCTGAGGACTTGGATTTCGGGCGATAGAAACAATTAAATCTCTTAACTGTCGCCCCGTCGGACATTGCCCAAAAATATGTAAACCATCGCGAATTTGTGCTTCTTTAAGTTCACACAAATAACCATCAATGGTATTTAAAGCTTGTGGATTGAGTTGATTTTCAACTAAACCTAAATCTTGATCTAAATTCTCAGTTTTAATCAAATCTTCCAAACGAGTTTTAATCATCGGTAGCCGAGACGGATCTAAACTTTGCGCCTCATAATATTCATCGACTAATCCTTCTAACTGTTGTAACGATCCGTAGAGTTCAGCCCGAGTCAGAGGCGGTGTAAGATGATCTAAAATCACCGCTTGCGAACGACGTTTGGCCTGCGATCCTTCCCCCGGATCGTTCACAATAAATGGGTATAAATGAGGCATTGCACCGAAGGCAATTTCAGGATAACAAGTTTCAGATAATCCGACACTTTTTCCCGGCAACCATTCCAAATTACCATGTTTTCCGACATGAATAATCGCATCCGCTTCAAATTGATATCGTAGCCAATAATAGAAGGCTAAATAGTCAGGAGTTGGTTCTAAATCTGGGGCGTGATAGTTTAAACTCGGATCACGATCATAGCCGCGACTGGGTTGAATTCCCACAAAAATATTATTGAGTTTAATCCCGGAAATGGGGAATATTTCAGGATGAGAATGGTCTGAAAAATCCAGATTCCAACGTTGACAAATTGCCGCTTGTATGGTTTCAGGAAGTTGAGAAAAATATTGTTTAAAATCGTCCCAATTTAATGACTGTTGAATGCTTCTCTGTTCCCGCCCTTCTGGATCATTTGTCACCCCAGAAGTCAACAGTTTAATCAATTCTTCTCCCGTTTTTGGGACATTTTGAATCTTGTATCCTGCCTGTTGCAATGCTTCGAGGATATGCACACAACTGGCGGGTGTGTCAAGCCCCACTCCATTGGCTAACCGTCCATCTGCGGTGGGGTAGTTAGCGAGGATGATCGCAACACGTTTTTCTGTAGCTTTTTTTTGGCGTAATTTTACCCAATTTGCGGCGAGATCGGCTACAAATTTGATGCGATCGCTGACAGGAATATACCCAACGACGTCAGTTTCTAACTTTTGGTTCCAAGTTTCTACCGCCTTAAAAGATACCGCACGAGTGATGATCCGTCCATCCACTTCGGGTAAAGCGACATTCATCGCCACATCTCGGGGTGAAAGTCCCTGAAAGTCTGCTTCCCATTGTTGAATGGTTTGACTGCTGAAAATGACTTGTAAAATCGGAATATCTAAGCTAAATAAAGGAGAATTTACAGTAGAATCTTCGTCAATAGAAGCTATCGAAAAGCTAGTTGTATTCAGAAGGATTTCAATATTTTTATCTGTGCTTTTTTGCAGTTCCATCAACACTTCTCCCTGCACATCTGGATCGCGCAAAGATGAGACAAAAACAGGGATTGGGTTTAAATTCCGCTCTGTTAACGCTTGACAAAGTTCATCAATGGGGCGAATATTACCCGATAAATAATGAGCGCGATAAAAAAGGATACCCACTTGAGGAATATTGGGTTTAGATGCTATTTTATTTTGATAAATTCCAACACGAGGAACGGAAACAGGCTGCTGATAAGTATAGGATATATTTAAACAAGTTTTCGCAATAAATAATAAAGCGTTTGTATAGTTCTCAATTCCGCCTTCGGTGAAATAATTCCAAAGTTGATTTACAATATTGAGAGATACTGTTGAATGACTCATTAACTCTGGGTCAGGGCGATCATCTCCGGGTAATATAATTAACTCTGCCCCGGTTTTTTCAACCGTTTCTGCAACCACTTCTAAGCCATAATTCCAATAGGAACGTCCGCCCAAAAGTCGAATTATAATCACTTTTGCTTGGGTTAAAATCTCCTCAGCATAGGTATCGATGGTTAACTGTTGTTGCAGTTGTAAAAGGTTCACAACTCGTAGAGATGGAAAATCACTCGGAAGTTGATCAACTGCGGTGGCTAGGGTTTGAATATCGGTATCTGCTGCGGTTAAAAAAACAATCGGTGCAGGCGTTTGTTCGATGAAAATAACGCCTTCCGTGTCAGGAGTCCAACCGCCAGGTGTAGCAGAAATTCTGTGCATTTATAATCTTTTTTTATTACGTTTGTTGTTGTGCGGAGAGTAAACTGAATTAAATTAAGGGCGGGTTGATCAATGTTGTCTGTGAGAAACATAGATTTTAGCTGAACCCGCCCCTACAACTGTAAACTGAATTAAAGCCAATCTTCTTGATCTTCTTTTTTAACTTTGTAAACTTGACCTTTAGCGTGTATTTCACGAGTTTTTTCAAACAGAGTTTCTTCAGTTAATTGCCAATTTTGCAAGATTTTTTCTAAATCACTCTGAATATCTCTAGCACCGGGAAATCCGCGATAACGAATTTTTAATCGGGCGAGTTCAACCAAGTTGAAGTCCGTCGGTTGATCTGCAATTAAACTCTTAACAGTGGCGTGATCACTATTATATTGAGGATGTTTTTGTTCTTGAGTGTTCATACTAAACCCAAATTAAAATAGAGCAAGCCTTACTCAATAGTCAAGCAACCCGTAGAGTATGATCCTCAATTTCTCTACGGGATAAAAACACTTAGAAAATAACTTGCTAGAGTAGAAAAGAAGTCTCTTTTCTCAGTGAAATCGGTGACAAGCCCGAATAGNGATCACTATTATATTGAGGATGTTTTTGTTCTTGAGTGTTCATACTAAACCCAAATTAAAATAGAGCAAGCCTTACTCAATAGTCAAGCAACCCGTAGAGTATGATCCTCAATTTCTCTACGGGATAAAAACACTTAGAAAATAACTTGCTAGAGTAGAAAAGAAGTCTCTTTTCTCAGTGAAATCGGTGACAAGCCCGAATAGAATAGACTCGATTTAAACAGAGTGAGTATCATTACTGATTTACAGAAAGCTAATTCTAGAGTCGAGAGAAAAATCAAGCCATTTAATTCTGATTGGCATCAGGAAAAGTGCGCTTAAACTCTTCAATCAGCTCATCAATTTCTTCAATCGCTTGATTTACATCAATTCTCAGCGTTCCTAAATCGGGTTTCTCTAGCAATTTGACTAGAGACTCTCGCTTAGTCTCAATCAGAGCAATTCGCTCTCGAATTGTATTAGAGTCCATTTGACCTTTCCTTTGCTACCTTATCCTCTATAATATATAGCGGTAAGCA
>NZ_LATL02000004.1 GCF_000972705.2 Limnoraphis robusta CS-951
TCTCTGTACTTGGTGCTTTAAGGTTTTATATGGCCAAAGCATTTCTTGCAAGAACCCCATACCTTAAGTTTTCAAGGTTAATTGCATCGATTAGATGCTGGGTTTTTCAACTGGTTGAATACCCTGCCAGTAGAGTTATTATAGCATTAGAAAGAGCCTTATATCCCCATACCTGAAGGTAGGGGCGTGTGCGGCAATTTTTGGTAACTTGGAGATTATCGATCGCCAACCCGTGATCATTCCCCGCATCGTTAGCATCTGACCAACGCAGCCAAATTTCTTGACCCGGTGCCAAAGAGAAGCCGCTAAGAGTCCCAGAAATGTCAACTCGATTGTTGTTACCATTTAATCCACCTGCGCTATTGCTGGCGACTGGCCCGGTAAAATCGAGTGCATCAACATTAGTCCAGGTGCCACCCGTGAGGTTAGTCGCACCGATCTGGTAGGCAAAATCGAGTTTCTGGGGCGTGGTATTTCCCCCATTGCGCCATTGTTCGCCCGTATAGCTAATGGAAAGAGAGGATAATGTAGTGTTCGTATCGTTGTAGAAGCGGGCGCCCGTTAGGATCTGTCCGGTTGGATTGGACGCAAGCGAACCTAAAGCGCGATCGCTACTTGAACCAAAACTATACAAAGCACCTACATTGGATGTACCCGAACCTGCGTTGTAAGTTGTGCGATTGGAATACCAACCCTCGAGGGTATTACCGTTACTCCAAACGTTACCTGTACCGGATGCGGCGAGGGAATCAAAGTTTTCAGAATAGGGAGTGCTGAGGGAAATTGTTCCTGCGGGATTAGTAACGGTTGTTTCTCCAACCACTTCAAAGTTATCAAAGCGGAATTCATTGTTACCATTTCGAGCTAAATCGTTAATCCGAATTTGGACAGACGATTGATTTTCAATAGCCGTTACTGTCGTTAAATCAATATTGGCAGTCCTCCAACTTCCCCCTGGTGTGAGGGGGGCGTTATCTAGAGATTTTGTCCAGTTGGTACCGCCATTAGTGCTATATTCAACATCAAAGGAGTTCGCCGAGTCTGACTGATAATCGAAACGCAGTGAAATGTTTTTCCAATCTCTGGTATCAAGTGCGAGTACGAGTTCCGCGTCTGGTCCATCTCCTCTGATATCATCCCAAGCGGCTGCTCTTCCGGCTGTGTGTGTGACTCCGGCGATATCTGTATAGGCAATTCCCCCTTTACCGTCATCATCGATGTCTTGATAGAACATCTGCAAGCTGGGTGTTCCTCGCAGGTTTTCGGTTTTTATGGGTAACGTTGTGCCACTACCGCTACCACTCTCATCATCATCATCATCATCGTCATCGTCATCGTCATCATCAAGATTGAGAGTATCAAACGTCCAGATCGCCATCTGTTTGACTATACCGCTATCGTTGATTGTGCTGCTCATTGGAATGGCTCTGCTCCATTTTTTATAGTTTTTACAAAACGCAGATCAATAAGTCTTGAATCTCCAAAGACTTCAAGCTCAGATGCCAGCTTTTAACCCAGAAATAACTGAAGTGATGAATAACTCTCTCTCAGGGAAATCAACGTCTTCATCCTGACTACAAGTTCAGGACATGAGCGTTTTAGAGAGATGAATAATGTCTCCCCTGGTTGGGCTTAACCTAGTGTCAGAATGAATGAGTTGACTTCTGTAAATTCACTAAGTTCAAGTTAAAGCTTTAAGGTTAATTCTAGATTAACAATCTGTAAAAATAACAGTTAGTGATGGGTTTTTTACTGAAGCTTTACATTAAGTTTAAATTTCTAGGGATTTTTCAGTTCAGCAGGAAACAGTTTTTCAAGACTAAAATTAACCACTAAGCCACAAATTCACGAAGTTTTCTCTCTTTGTGTCTCTGTGTCTTTGTGGTTTTTATTCTTGAATCTTTGACGAACTGATCATCTGTAGAACCCGCCTCTACGAAATCCTTCCTCTAGGACTCTAAGTTTTGTGAAAGGTTACTCAAAGCTGCTGAAATATACCCTTCCTGCAACACATCTTGAGGATTAACCGTAGCAGCAACCGTCATTAAACGAGCAATAACCCCTGTCCATCCGGTTTGATGACTCGCCCCAATTCCTGCACCACTGTCCCCATGAAAATACTCGTAGAATAAAATTAAATCTCGCCAATGGGGATCAGTTTGAAACTTTTCACTTTCCCCATAAAGGGGACGCTTTTGCTGATCATTTTGCAGAAAAATATTACTCAAACGACGGGTAATTTCATTCGCCACTTCCCAGAGCGTCATCCATTGACCTGAACCTGTCGGACATTCGACTTTGAAATCATCTCCATAGTAAGCATACATCTTCCGTAACGATTGGATCAACATCATATTTACAGGCATCCAAATCGGACCGCGCCAGTTAGAATTTCCCCCAAATAATCCGCTTGAAGATTCCGCCGGTTCATAATCAACCTGATAAACATTTCCTGCGACTGTAAAAATGTAGGGATTATCTTTGTGATAACGGGAAAGGGCGCGAATTCCATAATCGCTCAAAAATTCTGATTCATCCAACATTCGTTGCAATATTCGCTGTAATTTTTCGCGGTTTACTGGAGATAACAAGCATTTTCCTGTGCTGCTTGTTTGAATGGGATCGCTAATATTTTTGATACTTTTGCTATGTTCTTTGTTGAAATCTTCCATCCGCTTGGCGACTTTGGGGACTTTCTCTAAAAGTTTAGAATCGTAAACCATTGTTGCAAATAAAGGAATTAATCCGACCATAGATCGGACTTTTACCCGAGTTGAATAACCATCGGGGAAGCGCAACACATCATAATAAAAACCGTCTTCTTCATCCCACAATTCATCGGCGTTTTCTCCAATGCGATCCATTGCCATCGCAATGTACATAAAATGTTCGTAGAATTTGCAGACGAGATCTTCGTAGACGGGATTTTCTAGGGCTAATTCAAAGGCAAGGGCTAACATATCTAAGCAAAACATTGCCATCCAACTGGTGCCGTCGGCTTGTTCTAAAGTTCCTCCTCCGGGTATAATAGAACTGCGATCAAAGACTCCAATATTATCTAAACCCAAAAAACCGCCTTCAAAAACATTATTACCCTGAGCATCTTTTCGGTTGACCCACCAAGTAAAGTTCATTAACAATTTGTGAAACATACTTTCGAGGAAAACGCGATCGCCTTTGCCTTCATTTGCAAGTTTACCCATGAGATAAACTTGCGCTGTTGCCATACAATGAACAGGCGGGTTTACATCGCTAAAGTTCCACTCATAGGCGGGAATTTGACCATTCGGATGTAGATAAACTTGATTGGTCATCAACCGCAGTTGATCTTCTGCAAAATCGATATCAATCATCCCTAATACTAAACAATGAAACGCTAAGTCCCAAGCGGCAAACCAGGGATATTCCCATTTATCTGGCATGGAGAGAATATCTGCACTTTCGAGGTGAAACCATTCTTTATTGCGGCTGATAAAGCGACTCGGACAGTCAGGGGGCAAAATTTCATCATTTAACCAATCTCCTACGGGATAATAGTAGAATTGCTTCGTCCACATCATCCCCGCAAAAGCCTGACGCATGATGTTGTGAGCGTCTTCAGAAAGGGTTGAGGGAATGACACTATTATAGAATTCATCGGCTTCTTTTAGACGAGTCTTGAAGATAGATTCAAACTGATCACCAAAGGCTGTTTCTGGAGAAGAAAATGAGCGATCACTTAATCGCAATTGAATCGTTTGTTCACCCCCAGCAGGAACTTCTAATCGATAACTGGCTGCCGCTTTGGTTCCGATTTTATCCGGGTTAACAGCATCGGTTTTTCCCTCTAAAATATAGTTATTAATGCCATCTTTAACATAGGGTGAAGCATTAGGAATATTAAAGATGCGTTGCGTGTTGGTTTCGTTTTCTGTAAATAATAGAGGAACGGTGCGATCGCAATATAAATACCGTTTACCCAGTTGATGATGATCAGCCGCGATGGTTTGATCATTGAGTTGTTTGAGAGTCGGTTTGGGGGGAGTTTGAGGAAACCATGACCAATTATTTCGGAACCAAAATGTCGGTAAAACCTGTAGAGATGCCGCTTCTGGCCCCCGATTACACACCGTAATTTTAATCAGAATATCTTCTGGTGTTTCTTTGGCATATTCTATAAATACATCGAAGTAGCGATCTTCATCAAATATTCCTGTATCAATCAGTTCATATTCTAACTCTAGACGATTGCGATGACGATTGGTTTTAACTAAATCACTGTAAGGAAAGGCTTCCTGTGGATATTTATACAGGTATTTCATGTAGGAATGAGTCGGCGTACTGTCTAGATAAAAGTAATATTCTTTGACATCTTCGCCGTGATTTCCTTCACTGTTTGTTAGTCCAAAAAGGCGCTCTTTGAGAATCGGATCTTTTCCATTCCACAGGGCTAATGCAAAGCAAAATTGTTGTTGATCATCAGAAATTCCACCTAACCCATCTTCACCCCAACGATAAGCCCGAGAACGGGACTGATCATGGGTAAAATAGTCCCAAGCATTTCCGGTTTGGCTGTAGTCTTCTCGGACGGTTCCCCACTGACGTTCGCTTAAATAAGGCCCCCATTTTTTCCAAGGAATATTCTCGCTAACAGTGGCTTGCAGTCTCTGTTTTTCCGAATTAGAATTATTGGTTTCCATAGCTACTAATTGACTCCTTTAGATCGAGACTTGAAGAGAATGTCACTGGCTCTGTCTGAATTAGGATTATTTTCGCACAATTTTTGCTAAAAAAATAGAGGGTGTTTGATATGTATTTTAAATGTTTCAATTGTAGTCTTTTTTGATCTTTTATTAAGGGATGTTATCAATTCATCACTTGAAAAATCAAGACTGAATAAATTTCAGGAAATAGACGGTTTTTCCGACTGATCTTTGCTTGTTGCCTGTTGCCTGCTATAATCGGCTTGAGTCAGTAAAGAGTCTGCAAAAGCGATCGCTTCAGTAGCAGAACGTCCACTCGCCAACTGTGCTAATTCTTCGCGACGTTGATGGTTTGTTAGTTGCATCACTCGTACAACCGTTCTTTCTTCTCCTTCGCTAGAAACCTGATCACGAATCACTTCTTTTTTCACCTGAAAATGGTGATCGCCCATCGCCGCGACAATGGGTTGGTGAGTCACACATAAAACTTGATGATGTTGACTAAGTTGATGTAATTTTTGGGTAATGGCTTGGGCGACTCGTCCAGAAACACCAACATCAATTTCATCAAAGACTAACGTTCCTGAACCTGCGACTTGAGAAAAACAAGCTTTCAATGCTAACAAAAACCGACTCATTTCTCCACCTGATGCAATTTCACCCAAGGGTTGTAGCGGTTCACCGGGGTTAGGACTAAAACAAAATTCTATCTGATCTGCTCCATTAATAGTGGGTTCCATTGGGCTGATTTCGACCTCAAATTTAACCTTTTCCATCGCTAAAGGTTTGAGTTCTTCTATTAAATGAGTTTCCAATTTAGAAGCGGTTTTTTGACGCAATTGAGTTAAGCTTTCACAAGCAATCGCTAATTGTTGAGCGGTTTCTTGATAGGCTTTTTCCAAGGCTTCGAGGGATTGTTCACCTTCTTGTAATTCTTTCAGTTCAGCTTGAATTTTCTCATAATAGCTGATCACGTCGGCTAACGTTTGACCATATTTGCGACAAATTTGTTTCAGTTGTTGAATGCGATCTTCGACATCTTGGAGTCGTTGCGGATCAGACTCAAGTTGTTCACCATAACTGCTAATTTGTCGCCCCGCTTCGGTAACTTGGGCTAACGCATCTTCCACCATTGCTAAAATCGGTTGTAGTTGCGGATCATATTCCACCATATCGGTTAATAAATTTTCCGCTTGAGACAGTAAATCTGAGGCAGCTTTTCCCTCATCATTTTCATACAATCCCTGATATATTTTATAACTTTGCTGTTGAAGTTCAACCACATGACTGAGGCGATTAGATTCTTGTTTGAGTTGTTCTAATTCATCAGCATCGGTTAAATGAGCGGAGTCTAATTCTTGAGTTTGATAGAGTAATAAATCTAATCTTTGGAGACGTTGTTGTTCAAACTGACGGCGATTTTCTAAGGTATTTTTCGCTTGTGAGGCTTGGGTATAAGCTGCGGCTACTGTTTTTTTAGCAACAATTAAATCATGTCCCCCATAGAGATCTAACCATTCTCGTTGTAAACTGGGTTGACTCAGTTGTAACGTTTGACCTTGGGCGGTAATTTCGACAAAGCGATCGCGAACTTCTTCTAAGAGTTTTCGACTGATTAAAATCCCATTTAAACGGGAACGGGTGCGAAGTTTTCCGCCAGAGAGTGTAATTTCACGACAACAAACGGCGAGAGTGCCATCAACTAAATCAATTTCTTGTTGGGCTAACCAAGAGGCGATCAGGGGTTCGACTTCAAAAGTGGCTTCTAAAATGGATCGTTTTGCACCTGTACGAATCACACGACGATCTACTTTTCCGCCTAAAACTGCATCAATGGCATCGAGGATAATGGATTTTCCAGCGCCAGTTTCCCCGGTAAAAACGTTTAAACCTAATCCCAGTTCTAGATCGAGATGATCAATCAGAGCAAAATTCTCAATCCGCAGCGATAGTAGCATTTTTAGGGTTAAATTATAATCACCAATTGACTGAAAGTTTATGGCGCTACGCGCAGGCAAAAGGCAAAAGGCAAAAGGCAAAAGGCAAAAGGCAAAAGGCAAAAGGCAAAAGGCAAAAGGCAAAAGGCAAAAGGCAAAAGTTCGACTATAAAAGGTTTTCAGCTTCTTGAAAAGTTTGGCGGGACGGAAACAGACACCGCCAACTTTTCGCTTTTACCAATGTCAAATACCGTGTCGGCGTAGTGCTATAGAATAAAATCATCAAAATTATTTCCACCTATTTTGACCGTTATTAGTAACTCTTTGGGGGGTTAGAGTTACTATTATTCGGTCTTGTGTATTAAGGATTAACTCTGAATGGGAACATCAGCTTGAATTTTATCAACAGCACGACGCAATACTCCATTGAGAAATCGATAGCTTTCTTCATCGCTGTAGCGTTTAGCGAGTTCGACGGCTTCATTAACTGCGACTTGCTCTTGAACTCCCAGGTATAACAGTTCAGCTACAGCAATTCTTAAAATATCGCGATCAATTCGAGGTAAACGGCTCATTTGCCAGTCTACCATTGCTTGATTCAACAGTTCGTCAATTTCCGTGCGGTGAGTATTAACAGCCGTTAAAATATCAATGGTGTAGCCGACGACTTCTTCCTGTCGAGCCAGTTGGATCAGTTCAGGAAACTCGACAGCCGTTGCTAAACGATTAACGGCGCTCTGCGTCAGTTCAATGGCTTCTTGGATCATCGCTCTAGCACTTTGTAGATCGCTTGCTCGAAATTGACTTCCCATCAGGCGATCATTTCCCCGTTGCAATTCAACCATTGCAGTTTCTAGAGACTCTTGACTTTCGGTGGCGAGTGTCCGCACAACAGCCAAGACGATATCTTGAATTTGTTGAGTCGCGAGTTTTTCTGAACTGCTTGGAAGTTGACCAATACCTAGAACAGCGAGTTCACGAGCGCTTCGGCGAGCTTGCATAGAATTCCCCAGTGAGTTGTAATATCAAACGAGAGTTTTAGAACGAGCAGTGTTGAGGAAATATTCTCAATCTAAGGCTAATCCTTGATCATTCCTCATCTAATGGTACTGTTTGCAGTCGGTTCTCGTTAGGGATTAACCGTTCAAGTTTTTGATCGCTAACAGGATCGTTTTGAGTGGGTTTCAAGGGGGCGGTAGAATTGACAATACCACCAGACACTATAATTTTAAAGGCATCTTCGACCGATAGAGTCAGGTTCATCACCTGATTAGTCGGAACCACAGCGTACCATCCACTGGTGGGGTTGGGGGTTGTGGGAATAAAAATGCTGATCATCTGTTCCGTCATTTTTGACTGGATCTCTTCGCTGACATTTCCCGTCACAAACGCCAGTGTCCAAATTCCATGTCGGGGATATTCAACTAAAACCACACGACGAAACTTATCGTTAGAATCTTTGAGCAGGGTTTCTAAAATCTGTTTGAGGGTTTTATAGACTGAACCCGCCAGAGGGATTGCTTGCAGGATTTGTTCGCCGAAATCAAGCAGCCAGCGACCCACAATGTTACGGGCCATTAACCCAATGAATAAGATCCCCAAAAGCGGAACCGCTAATCCCACAACAACGTTGAGTAAGTTAACTAAAATGGGATGCAGTCCATCAAAGGGATTAACCTGTTTAGGAATTCGCGTCAAAAACTCAATCACCGAACTGGCGATGGTAATCGTTAACCAAATAGTCGTCGCCAAGGGGATAACGACTAATAAACCTGCGATCAGGTCACTTTTTAAATCTTGTTTTAAACGTTGAAACACAGAGCGTCCACTCTCCTCTTGTATTGGGGCTGGGGGTCGTTGATCAAATTTAGGTTCTCGGGAATCCCGATGATTTTTGGTGGACATTACCATCCATTTTAGTGGGTTTTATAAAATCCCTGGCTGCCGTTGACCAAGGGTTAGGATCAAAGCCATGACTTATACATATTACTTCTACCAATTGTAAAGAATTGTTGCAAGCTCCATCAGGCTTAGATTATCTCAGCCTGTCGGGATCAAGCCGATGTAGCTGTTGACATCTGGCGATGAACAGCTTGAACTCGCTTGAACCAGATTTAATAATTGTAAGTCACCAGGAGCGTAGGGGTAATTCATCAATCACCTCTAGCAGTCATGAAATCAAGAGGCAATTTTTCTCTAAACTGGAGAGTGTCTGTTAACCATCACTCCTGAACATGAGTCTACCAACTTCTAGTCGCTATCAATTTACTGATGATTTAAACATCTGTCGAATTTTAAATGGGATGTGGCAAGTTTCCGGCTATCACGGACGTATTGACCCCAAAGCCGCGATTGACAGTATGTTTCAATATATGGACGCGGGTTATACGACCTGGGATCTGGCCGATCATTATGGCCCTGCGGAAGATTTTATTGGTGAGTTTCGCAAACAAATTGTTAATCAACGGGGTCAAGAAGCTTTAGCAAATCTACAAGCGTTTACAAAATGGGTACCTCGACCGGGGAAAATGACTAAAGCGGTGGTTGAGAAAAATATTGATATTTCTCGTCAACGAATGGGTGTAGAAACTCTGGATTTGTTACAGTTTCATTGGTGGGAATATCGCGATAAAAGTTATTTAGACGCTCTACACCACATGAGCGAATTGCAGTCTGAGGGGAAAATCAAACATTTAGCGTTAACGAATTTTGATACCGAACATCTGAAAATTATTGTTGAAAATGGCATCAAAATTGTTTCTAATCAAGTACAGTTTTCTTTGGTCGATCAGCGTCCGTTGCAGCAGATGGTTGAATATTGCCAAAAACAGGATATTAAGCTTTTACCCTATGGGGTTTTGTGTGGAGGCTTTTTATCAGAAAAGTATTTGAACCAACCCGAACCGCAAAATTTTCAGCTTGAAACCGTCAGCTTGAAAAAGTATAAAAATATGATTGATGCTTGGGGCGGTTGGAGTTTATTTCAAGAGCTATTAACGACGCTCAAAACCCTAGCTGATCAACATCAAGTGAGTCTTTCTAATGTGGCGGTGCGTTATATTCTCGAACAGCCAACTGTTGCGGGGACGATGATTGGTTCGCGTTTAGGGATTTCTGAACATCTTGCTGAAAATGCTCGGGTGTTTGAATTTAGTTTAGATCCCGAAGATTATCAGAAAATTCAGGCGGTTACTGAAAAATCTCAAGACTTATTCCGAATGATTGGAGACTGTGGGGATGAATACCGTCGTTAGGATGCCCTTTGAGTTCGATTGTTGTATGATTAATAAAACTGGAATTAAGGAATTAAAACCATGTCAGCAGAACCTTTAACCCCAGAAATTAGCGATCGCATTTGCGCTCATATGAATGAGGATCACACTGAAGCCATTTTGCTTTATGCCCAAATCTTTGCTCAAGCTCCCAATGCTACCTCGGCTCGTATGGTTTCTATTGATCCAGAAGGAATGAATCTAACCGCATTAGTCGAAGAAAAATCTACACCTCTGCACGTTTCGTTTGAGCGGAAACTTGAGAATTCTGAAGACGCTCATCATACCCTGATTGAGATGGCTAAACAAGCTCGGAAAATGTCTCAGGAAGTGGGTTAAATTTCCCTAAACGTTAGAGAACGTCGTCGGGTCTTTTTTGTAGTTTTTTGATGGCTTGATTTAAGCGTTGAAGATAGGGTTTTACCAGCTCTCGATTTTGTCGATCGAGTTTAACAACTTGTCGATGAAGTCGAGCGAGTTTTACATCAACAGGCGCAGAAATTGAGGAAGATTTAGAGGCGGGAGTCTCAGACTGTTGGGTTGAAATAGCGGTTTGTTTCACCGCTTCTATCGCTTCTTCGATTAATTTTATGCGGACATTCATCACTTCCCAATCTTGCTGTCTAATCACATCATGTTCTAAACTTTGAGTGACTCGCTGCAACTCCGTTAACACTTCAGTAATCGGATCAAGTTCACTCGCTTCAGAGGGAGAATTTTGCATCTGTTCGTGTAGAGAATCAACGACTATATGAACATCTGCGATCACAGATTCGGTATATTGTCGGATTTGCTGTTCAAAGCGTTGTCTGTTAATCAAGTTTAGCCAAAGTGCTGCACTGATAGGAGTTGCAGCATATAAAATCTGCCTGTACCACGCAGCAGCAACCAGAGAACCAATTGTTGATCCAATCACAGAAGCGTACTCGGCAATTTTAAACCAATCCGTTGATGTTCTAGAACCTGTTAAAGAAGAGGCTTCTCTATTGTGCATGGCGATCGCTACAACAAACAGTGACAAAGCAATGCTAACCCAAACGGGGACTGATCACTCCATTCGACCCCAAAATTAGAATACTGTCTATCAGGCTGCGTCTTGAGTTATCAGCCTTTTTCATAATACTTCACAATTTTCCCGGTGTTTCAGCGTTGGGAACTGTCCCCAATCGTCTTATGATGATCTCAGGGACATTTAGAGAAAGCATAACCTTGATTAACGGCTATTTTGTTGGTTCATCATTTGTTCCCCTTGTCAAGTTTTAGGTGAATGTGTAATGGGTCTAAAAATCATTGAAAGTTTTGATGCCAGTTTTACTCTCGATCCACAAGCAAAAACGATATTATTTGGCTTACTGACGAGTCAAACGTTTCTCAATCAACTGAGTCAGCAACTTCAGGGAAAATCTGTTGAATTCACTGAACTTTTATTTCAACCCGTTCCTTATAGCCTTCAAACTCCGAAAGGAATGCCAAGCGAATTTGAACAATACCATGAGTCGGAGGATTATATTATTGTTAATGTTCCTCCAAACTTTATGTTTCAAGCCAAAATCTTTAAACCCAGTCGCTTGTGTGCGATTTACCGTCAAGCTTAATTGCCGTTAAACTTAGCCGGATTTCTCTAGAACTTAACCTAACAATGACCACTCAAACCGAAATTTCTACTTTAGCCAGTTTAGACAATATTTCCTACATTGACGAACAAGGTCTACTTCCCCTCTCGTTGCAAGGAAAAATAGGAGTTTACGCTATATTTAATCGCGATCAAATCTTACAATATGTCGGTTATTCTCGCGATATTTATCTCAGCTTAAAACAACATTTAGTTCGCAAACCTCAAGACTGTTATGGGGTGAAAGTACAAACGATTGAACGTCCGAGTCGCACGATTTTAGAAGAAATACGACAGGCTTGGATCGCTGAAAATGGTTCAGTTCCCATCGGAAATGAAGCGCAAGCTGAACAATGGAATCAAGCGATTAATGTCAAACCATTGATGACAGAGGCAGAAAAGGCGACCTATGAAAAAAGCGACGGACTTGATCAAGAAAAGCTCTTAAAAAATGTTGCCAGACGAATAGAAGCTGATCTTTTACAGATTCTAAAAGAACGGGGTTTACAAGAAGAAATTCGCTTCAATCCCAAACTTAAAACCAGTGGTTTATTAGATTTAAAATAAATAAAAAAATGGGATTTCAACTCAGGAACGTTATTCCTTGGGGACGCAGCTTTGAAGATTATCTAGAAATGTTTGCGTTAACTCCCGAGGAATTAGCACTTTCTATTCTAGATTGTGCGGGTGGCCCTGCTAGCTTTAATTGCGAGATGAAACGCCGAGGATATCAAGTCATTTCTTGTGATCCGGTTTATCAGTTTTCAGCCGATGAAATTGATCAGCGCATTCAAGCTACTTATTCAACTGTTATCGATCAACTGGATCAAAATAAAGATGATTATGTTTGGGAAAATGTTAAATCTCCTGAACATTTAGGAGAGTTAAGAATGGCGGCGATGCAGCAATTTTTAGAGGATTTTATTCAAGGAAAAGAACAAGGACGGTATTTAACCGCAGAGTTACCGAAATTACCCTTTAATTCTAAACAGTTTGACTTGGCATTATGCAGTCATTTATTGTTTACTTATTCTCAACATTTATCATTAGAATTTAATCTAGAATCTCTGTTAGAATTGTGTCGAGTGGCGGCGGAAGTGAGAATTTTTCCCTTGTTGGATCTCGCTGGAAATCTCTCACCCTATTTGACTCCCGTCATTAGCACTTTACAACAGCAAGGATGGATGGTACAAATTGAAGCCGTTTCCTATGAATTTCAAAAAGGAGGAAATCAAATGTTGAGACTTTTTCAACCAGCTATAACTTAGAGATTTTTCTGTTTTTTGATTAACCAATAGGCGATCATTTCTGCTTTCCCTTTGACAGAAATTTTACCTCGTTTTTTAAAGCCATATTGACCTTTTCAGCGTTCATAAGTGGCTTCGGTGACTTGAATTCGTCCGGGTGTTCCTGAAGATTCTATTTAGCTGAATATAACCCGATGAAGTGATTTAGGCAGTTAATCACCCATTAGAATATAACAGATTAAAATAGGCAAAAGAAGAATATTCTCCTTTTGCCTGATTCCATTAAATAAATATAAAAAAGCCAGTTTGTAGGCAACAATAAATCAGTTATTTAGTTAGATAATTGTCTCGTTTCCATTTTTACTTCAGGCGTTTCGGGTTATATAAAACCGATTCTACTGGGAAACCAACAATTAAAGATATTATTGATTTACTCCTTTTTTTACCATATAGATTTTAAACAAAGGGTTAAGAAAAAATTTAGAGTGATTGGCTTCTTTTCTTTTTTCTACTAACCCTCGACGTTGTAAAGATTGTATTCCATTGATAACTTCATCCCTGGATAATTTTAACTCTAATATCATAGGTTCAATCTCTACTTCCTTTGATTGATTTGCCATTTCAATCATAATTTGTTTTTCCATTACAGATAACCGTTGCCAATGGCTCTGTAAAAGGGGTTCTAAATCTCCTAAAAATACAGTTTTACTATTTAAAAACTGAGAAACACAACCGTTAAATAAGTTATCTATTGTATTAGCAATAAGTTTTAACGCTACAGGATGACCCTGATACAGTTCAATCAACTCTAACCATTGTTCCTCATCCAGTAATTCTTTTTCTTGCAAAAGTGCTTTTCCGCCCTCTCCTAACCCTTGTAAATGTAAAGTTCTAATACAAGAATTTATTCCCTCTAATGTGGCAATTTCTCTCGCTTTTTCCCAACTCAGAAGTATTAAACAACTAGGATGGTATGAAGTCGAAATTTGTTTAAAAAATAAGCCATAATCTTCATAATCAGGTAAATATTGACCTGCTAATTGTCCTGAACACAAAATAGATTGCAGATCATCTAAAATGAGTAAACAACGATAAGAGCGAAAATAATCTAAGATAGTGGCTAAGGGAGAATCTCCTATTTGAGATAAACATTGAATTAAATTTGTTTTCAATTCTGATAATAGGGGTTTGTGACTCAAACTCCGCCAAATAATGATATCAAATTCCTGTTTAATTTCTTTAATAAGTTGAACTGCGATCGCACTTTTCCCAATTTCACTCAGTCCGTATATTGTAATGAGTCGCATCTGTTCTTCTAATATCCATTGTTTCAGGGTGGAGAGTTCAGAAGTGCGATCGTAAAAACTTAAAACTTCAGGTGCTTCTGTTAAATCAGAATATTTTTTAGGTTGATTTAGATTGGAATTATTGTTATTAGGCGGGTGCGATCTATCTTTTTGTAAATTGGGGTTCTGATGTTGTGTTATTTCTGAAGATTGTGAATTTTCACTATTCAAATTAACGCTATTATTTACAATATTTACACAATTATTCTTGATATTACTAGAAGAACCTAATGTTTCAAAAAGAGAACGAAAGTTTGACTGTTTTATATCTTCCTCTAGGATATCAGATAGAACTTTCCATAATTTCCAAGCTTGTTTTTTAACATGATCATGACTACAGTTATAATTCTCTGCGATTTCTCCGTATTTTTGACCTTGCCAAGTTCCTTCTAGGATCGCTTTTTGCAGAGAGTCGAGATGTTTTCCCGTTTTAGCGAACACCTGTTCATCAGTCCACTGCAAGACTTCTTGAATATTCATAAATGTAGGTGAGGTTGTCGTTGAGTCTGAATTTTCCCCACTTTATCCCACTTTTTGCAATTATGGGAACTTTTTCCCACTTTTTCCCACGATTTGAGAACCGGAAATATTTAAAACTTCCCACAATATACCACTATTTTCGCTTGTGTCAACCACCAATAAGATGATATGTTATTGAGAACAATGCAATTATTAAATTTTATAATTCAACACAAAAACTTCGTAAATTTCAGATTATCTAGTTTTTCATTAGGAGAGCGATCATGGCATCAGGATCTAATTCAGTTCATTTTCAAACAAAATTTTTAATTGGCTGGGCAATTTTTGGATTAGTTGTTGGGATGGGTCTGTTAATCTCTGAAATGAATTCACCTTCAGGAAGTTTTAATGGAATTGGAGAGGTTTTAAGCTATGTTCTTCTTATTATTCCATGTTCGGTCGTTCTCGGTGGTTTCTGTTTGTTAATTGACGGCCTTTTTCTTCATCAAGGTACATTTTCACAAGTAACTCATCCAGAATGGTTTTGGTATGTTTACCCAGTTTTCTTTATCTGGTCACTTACCCTATCTTTTGTATTGGGTTTATTAGGTATCAAAAGTTCTAGTTCTGGAAGACCATTCCCTCCAATTCCCCCAGAAGATGTTAAAAGAGAAGTAGATAATATGACCATTGATGACTTTTTGAAAAAGTTTGATGAAGCGATAAAACAAGGAGAAAAACAAGGAAAAATAAAGCCTGAACAGCAAAAAATTATTCGTAAACTCCGAAAATTGGATCGTTCAAAATATAATAAACGTTTCCAAGAAATTTTTAATTCTAATGAGTTAGATGAGATTTTTGAATTATTGATACAAGTGTTAAGGTTACTAGGACGGAGAGTAGGATAATGGGACAGGAAAAAAGATATTTTGAAAATATTACAATTGATAAAGGTTCTTTGCTCTCAAAACAGCTTAATATTGAGCCGGGAGATTATTTTGGAGAATTTGATTGCAATAACGAAAAGCTACTACTAACAAAACAAAGAAATACTAAGAATCGTAAAATCTATGAGATGACTGTAACTTATGAACAATTATTAGTAATATTAATATATGCTGCAAGAGTTCAAGGAGATAAGTTTACTCCTGAAGATTTAGCAGCTATGACGAAGATTATTAGAAAATCTTCTCCAATCAAGAAATCGAGTAATTCAGATGTAGCACATCACATTATACCTTTGGAAGTCTGTGAAAAAAGTAAATTGATCCTGGCTGCCAAAAGATATGACTGTTTTGATGAAAACAGCCGTATAAATTTTTTAAAAGTACCCCTTTATTTTCATATAGGAGCTCATCCAAAATACTCAAAACTTGTAGAGGATATTCTTGATGATAGATGGTCTGATTTAGTAGAGTGTGGACAAGAAAATGATCGTAATGCAATTAGGGAGGTTATAGAAGAAGTGATCCAATACTTAACTGACATGATAAAGGAAATGAAGGCGAGTGGAGTTTGTATAATCAACGATATTTAACGAAATAACGGTTGAATAATCTGCAATATCAGTTATTCTTATATCTGCTTGTAAGTTAGGCTTGGGGAGGGTTTAGTAATATTTGGGTGAAGTGAAAAAGCTCTCGAAGAACCCGCCCCTACAAATTTCTGAAAAGTCGAGACTGTATAATTTCTTGCAATTTCTGTTGAACTTCTGGTTTCACATTTAACTCCACATCAGGATCACCAAAATATTCCTCTAGGCATTGCTCAACGGTGTGCCGAATTAAATCTTGAAGTTGTTCTACAGTCAGATTACTTACCAACATTGTTAATCCCCTATCGGTTCAACGCTTACTTTTTGATGGAGTTCATCACTGGCTTTTGCTGATTTTGCACCTCTAGCGATCGCTTAACTGGCTTCACTCAGCCTTAAAATCGGTTTCGCGATCCAACGAGAGGTTAAAATCCCCAATCCAGTCGCTAAGATTACAGCGATAATACAGAGTAAAATTGTGATCGGAGTATTGGCATTAATTTGTTGCATCAAATCTGATTGTCTCTCTTGTTAAATATTTAACTAACGTTTAATGGGATAGATTTCGTTATTCAGGGCTGATCAATATCACTGATCGGTCACTATTAGCCCATATTTTTAGAGCTTGAATCGCGTTGATACAATTAGAATTATAGTATTATAACAACTGATAAGCGTTCACCACAGAATCTATGTGTTTCGTCAATATTTGAGACTCATTACAGGTGTAGATACCCATGATGGATTAACATCTTGATGGGTCACTCCCCACTTCCCAAAATAGGAAAACCTGATAGAGAATAAGCTGTAGAACTGAAAAATCATTTGGTTTTTGCTAGCAGGATGGACTGAAGTAAAACAGACTCGCTAGAAAGATACCAAACAATTTTTTTTAATTCAAGCGGGTGATTGCAATCACCCAGTTTTCCCCCTAAAAAGGGTTAGTTATTCGCATTTGTAGAGATTGGGGTTAATCACATGAAACGCACAATTCTATTAGGTTGGTTAATCTTATCAACAGGCTTTACAGCGACTCAGATGTTGGGCTGGACTGCCACGTTATCGAGACTATCTAACAATAAAGTGACGATTATCGCTGATTACACCGGAAACGATGAGGATGGCGAGCGAGAGGATGTCAAAACCAAACCCGAAACTGAGTCATAGATTTTATTTTCTAAGTTAATCCGCCGTTGGGAAGCTCAAAATTTTGAGGCGAAGCAAGCCGTTAAAACCCCTAATTGTTAACTCAGTCTGAACAGTCTGAGCGATAGCAGCTTCACTTCTGTCTTCTGTACTGCTAATCTGACAGAAAGAACGTCAATCTGTCTTAGATACGTGAAATTATTGTGTCTCAGTAATGGTCACGGGGAAGATGCGATCGCAGTTCGCATTTTGCAGCAATTACAACGTCTTCCAAACCCTCCCCAGTTAGCCGCTTTGCCTTTAGTTGGAGAGGGAAAAGCCTACCATCAACTCGAAAATGTGCCGATCGCAGGTCCGGTTCAGCCCATGCCTTCAGGTGGCTTTATCTACATGGATGGCAAACAATTGTTGCGAGATGTCCAGGGTGGTTTATTGCAGCTTACTCGCATTCAATTTCAAATTGTTCGCAGTTGGGCGAAACAGGGAGCATCCATCCTCGCCGTTGGGGATATTGTACCGCTACTGTTTGCATGGCTCAGTGGCGCAAGCTACGCTTTTGTGGGAACCGCAAAGTCAGAGTATTACTTGCGGGATGAACTTGGGCCTGTCTCACGTCAGTCTTGGATGCAGCGTTGGGAAGGCTGGTCAGGTTCGGTTTATCTTCCTTGGGAACGGGGGTTAATGAGTCATTCTCGCTGCAAAGCGGTTTTTCCGAGAGATCGTTTAACGACTGAAACCCTCTTAAAATGGTCAATTCCTGCCTTTGATCTGGGAAACCCGATGATGGATGATTTGCAACCACAAATTACTCCCATTTCTAACTGCAACGAAACGCTGACCATCACACTTTTACCGGGTTCTCGCTTCCCAGAAGCCTCTGAAAATTGGCAACGGATCATTCAAGCGGTGACTGACTTAGTTCAAGGGTTTTCTCCTCAGCAAAAATGGGTCTTTTTAGCCGCGATCGCTCCCTCGTTAGAGTTCAACCCCTTCGATGAGTATTTGAGCCGTTTAGGGTGGCAAAAAACACCTGTAGAGGAAGCTTTAGAGGTTCAATACAGTTGGAAAAATGCCACAATCATTTTAACGCCGCGCTTTAATGATTGTTTGCATCAAGGAGATATGGCGATCGCGATGGCGGGAACCGCAACGGAACAGTTTGTGGGCTTAGGAAAACCTGCGATCGCCATTCCCGGTAAAGGCCCACAATTCACCCCGAGATTTGTAGAAGCCCAAAGTCGTTTGTTAGGGCCTTCGTTAATTTTAGTTGAATCTCCTGGGGATATTCCTGATGTTGTGCGATCGCTTTTAGCAGATAAAAATCGCTTAAAATTCATTGCAGAAAATGGTCAAAAAAGAATGGGACAACCCGGTGCCTCTCACCGAATTGCCCAATGTTTAATCGAAAAACTAATTTAAGCGCCGCTAGCGGTTTTATTTTCGCTCCTGATTTTGATTGCTGTGGAGAACCGCACATCTGTAGGGGCGCTCTGTAGGGGCGGGTTCTAAGTTTACCTTTGATTCCCACAAACAACTATTTTGACATACTCCCCATTTCTAAAGAAAGGGGATTCTCCAAGCCTCACGGCTTTGGATTACTGATTCATTGACAACCCTTACAGCAAGCTAGTTTCCTAACCTACTCCAGAGGGGTGAGTCTCCCCAGTCGTTCATCCCATTTCAGAGATAGTTTCGGTATGCCCTACCGTACTTGAGAAAAAAATGCTTTGTTCTCTGTACTTGGTGCTTTAAGGTTTTATATGGCCAAAGCATTTCTTGCAAGAACCCCATACCTTAAGTTTTCAAGGTTAATTGCATCGATTAGATGCTGGGTTTTTCAACTGGTTGAATACCCTGCCAGTAGAGTTATTATAGCA
>NZ_LATL02000005.1 GCF_000972705.2 Limnoraphis robusta CS-951
TTTGTACCGATGAAATGAAACTCCGTCAAGTTTTAATTAATCTGTTGAGTAATGCTGTAAAATTTACAAAACAAGGATCTATTACTCTGCGAGTTTTTGTAGCATCCGAAAGTTCTGATCCTGTGATGTTAAATTTTGAAGTAGAAGATACAGGGGCTGGCATTGCACCCGAAGAACAAACTCATCTATTTGAAGCATTTAATCAAACAGAAGCCGGACGAAAAATTCAACATGGAACTGGACTGGGTTTAACTATCTGTCGAGAATTTGTGCAGTTAATGGGGGGTAAGATAAGCCTAGACAGTCAACAGAATGTCGGGAGTATATTTAGATTTAATATTGCTGCTAAAACCCTTAAATTACCTTCAAAAACATCGCCTTTGAAAATCGATAAAATTATCGGTTTAGCACCCGAACAACCTGCTTACCGCCTGTTAGTTGTTGATGATAATTCGGCTAACCGTCGATTATTAGTTCAACTCCTCACCCCTCTAGGGTTTGCTGTACAAGAAGCCGAAAACGGGGCTGAAGCGATTACCCTTTGGCAACAATGGCAGCCTGATTTAATCTGGATGGACTTACGAATGCCTGTATTAGATGGTTATCAAGCAACAAGACAAATTCGCCAGCAAGAACAGTTTCAAAATGTAACAAATTCAGTTATAATTATTGCAATCTCTGCCAATCAATTGCCAGAAGATCACCAAACCCTCGGCTTTAATCACTTTATCCATAAACCCTTTGAAGAGTTAGAAATCTTTACAGNGTATTAGATGGTTATCAAGCAACAAGACAAATTCGCCAGCAAGAACAGTTTCAAAATGTAACAAATTCAGTTATAATTATTGCAATCTCTGCCAATCAATTGCCAGAAGATCACCAAACCCTCGGCTTTAATCACTTTATCCATAAACCCTTTGAAGAGTTAGAAATCTTTACAGCCCTACAGCAGCATTTAGGGGTGCAATACAGCTATGCTGAAAGTATCTCAGAACAATGTGAAATAGCTGTCAACACAGATGGTTGGCAAACTGTTGCCAATTTACCTGATCACCTCCTGAAAAAACTTGAGGACGCCCTAATACTCGGCGATCCCCAGATTATTCAGCAAACAATCCAGTCACTAAATAACCCCAATAATCATCTAGCTGAGACTCTAACCTTATGGGCTGATCGGTTTGAGTACAGCCGGATACTAGATTTAATTCGTTCAGTTCGTTAAGAAATAGAAGTATTATGTCTCCAATTCATGATATTCTGATTGTAGATGATAGTCCGGCTGACTTAAACTTATTAATAAACATCTTGTCAACAACAGGATACCGTACCCGCATCGCACCCACAGGAAAGCTCGCTATTCAATCGGCTTTAGCGCATCCGCCTGATTTGATTATGCTGGATATCAAACTTCCTGATCTCGATGGATACACCGTTTGTCAGCAGCTCAAATTAGACGAGAACACTTTTCACATTCCGATTATTTTTTTGAGTGCGCTTGATAGAGTATTAGATAAAGTTAAAGCCTTTGAAGTTGGGGGTGCAGACTATATTACTAAACCCTATGAATCAGAGGAAGTTTTAGCGAGAATAAAGCTTCATCTGGCTCATCAACGACTCCTGCAACAACTCGAAGCCCAAAACCGACAATTACGACAGCAAGAAGAACGTTGGCAATTATTACTTCAAGGAACAGGAGACGGTATTTTTGACTGGAATGTACAAACAGGCGATGTGTTCATGTCAACCCAGCTCAAACAAATGCTGGGTTATACCGATGAGGAGATAGAAAATCGCTTTGAAAGTTTTAAATATCTTCTTCATCCTGATGATAAAGATCAGGTTTTAATGACTCTTGAGCATTATTTTAAACACCAAACTCCTGATTATCAAATTGAATATCGTTTACGCTGCAAAGATAATAGTTATAAATGGATTTTGGCACGGGGACAAGCCATTTGGACTGAAGATGCTACTCCTCTGCGGATGATCGGCTTTCATCAAGATATCAGCGATCGCAAAAATAATGAACTGATTCGTCAACAAATTTCTGATGATTTGCGCCGCAACGAACAGAAATTTAGAGGCGCATTTGATACGATCACCGCCGGAATGTGTTTAGTCTCTTTATTTGGGCAATTGCTCGATGTAAACATTGCCCTGGCTAAAATGTTGGGATATTCTCAGACTGAACTACTATCACTCCAACTCGCTGATTTGATTCATCCTGATGATCAAGGCATCGATCATCAGTTGACAAGGCAAATGTTTGCCCGAGAAATTCCCGGCTATCAGATTGAGAAGCGATTTGTTACCAAAACGGGAGAACTGATTTGGGGCGTGATGAATATTTCACTGATGTATGATACTCAAAAATCCCCTCATTATCTGATTGTTCAGATTGTTAATATTAGCGATCGCAAACGAATTGAAGAAGCCCTCTGTCAAAGTGCAGCTACTCAACGAGCAATTTTAAAAGCAATTCCTGATTTGTTGATCCGTCTGGATCGATACGGAATCTGTATTAGTATTAGTTTTAGCGAAAACATCCGAGAACATCGTTCAGTGCCATACCAGATGTGGAAATCGATCTACAAAACCTTACCTTGTCCTCTGGCTCATCAACAAATGCGGTCTGTTCGCCAAGCGTTAAAAACAGGTGAACGGCAAANGTATTAGTATTAGTTTTAGCGAAAACATCCGAGAACATCGTTCAGTGCCATACCAGATGTGGAAATCGATCTACAAAACCTTACCTTGTCCTCTGGCTCATCAACAAATGCGGTCTGTTCGCCAAGCGTTAAAAACAGGTGAACGGCAAATTTATGAACAAGTGATCAAAGTCAATGGAGAACTGTGCTATGAAGAAATTCGGATTGTTAAACTCAATGATGATGAAGTGTTGATGATGATTCGGGATATTAGCGAACAGCAAGCTGCACTTCGTGATCGCATTCGAGCTGAAAAAGAGTTACAAGAGGCTAATAAAACCTTAGAACTGTTAGCCCATACAGATGGCTTAACTCAAATTGCGAACCGTCGTTATTTTGATGATTATCTCCTGAAAGAATGGCTCCGTTTAGCACGGGAACAACTACCTTTATCGCTAATTTTATTAGACATCGATCACTTCAAAGCTTATAATGATTACTATGGGCATCAAGCAGGTGATCAATGTTTAATTTCAATTGCTCAAGCGATTAAAAGAACTATAAAACGTCCAGCCGATTTAGTCGCCCGTTATGGCGGTGAAGAATTTGTGATTGTTTTACCCATGACGAACCGAGAAGGGGCGATTATTGTTGCTCAACAGATTCAGCAGAGCATTCATGATCTTGCTATTTTTCATCAAAAGTCTGAAGTGAGTAATATTGTGACCATCAGCATGGGAATTAGCAGCACAATTCCCGATTATCAAGCTCAACCTGATGTGTTAATTGCTCAAGCGGACAAACTACTCTACACTGCCAAACAACAGGGACGTAATCAGTATGTTGTCTATACTTGATAGAAGGCCCCTTCCCTTCTTTAGATTACACTGAAATATTAAACCGCAGCACCAACCGTTGCAATTTTGCGGTATTCTTCTACGGCTTTTTGACAAATTTCTGCACAGCTTTGACAATGGGAATTATCATGTTTGGAACATTCTTTAGCACAAGCTTCACAAATTTCTGCACAAGTTCGACACAGTTGAGCAATAAACTTAGAACCTCGACCCATAAAACCTGCTATCGTCCAGCAAATTTGCGAACAGTCGCGACACAAACGAGCGCATTCAGGCATACTTCCAATACATTGATCGGCGCAATGTTCACATTCTAAGGCACATTGAACAGCAATTTCTAGGCTTGATTGATTTATATTTTGAGTCATTCTTTCAATCTCCATCAAAAATTTTTTGCTCTTACTAAGCCCAAGTTACCAAAGTGATAAAATTTTACTCATCTTCCTAAAGACATAAACAGTCACCAGCCTTGTCGGGAGGTGCCTGCGTATTGATGTCTGTCTTTTCAATTACCTTTGTAAACCCGCCCCCCAAACTCACCAGTGTTGTAAGGGCAATGGCCCCTACCAGTCAGCAGTCACCATCTCCCCACCTCCCCATTGCCTTCAACACCCGAAATTTTGCAATATTCAGTTACAAAACTTGCAGAAAAGAAATATTGTATTTTTTAGTTAAGCAGTGGTTAACTCGCGACCAAAAGACTATAAATTATATAGCAGTAGCGAACCTCGATCTCAGACGCATTGAGGATAGAACATTGCCGAGATAGAAGCGATCGCTAAAAATCACCAACATCTTCGATTGGATAGCCTTTTAGTCGATTCTTATCCGTAAGTTCGAGATCAACCGAAAGAAGAATTGACCAAACTCAACGTTTATCCAAGGGTCAAAATGTTGTTCTTTCTACAAATTCAGCCCGAGTAAAAACCTGAAAACATCCTTAAATTTTTAATCTTTCGTCCACAGTTCTGTTTGTAATTCTCACATTTTCATTCATTTGACGAGTACAGGAGACAAGACGATGACAACAAATATCCCTTCAGACAACCGTAATGTCGCTATTGTTGGCCCCTATCTTAGTGGTAAAACCGCACTGCTTGAAAGCATCCTCTACGTTACAGGCGTCACCACCCGTAAAGGCACCGCAAAAGATAATAACCGGGTTGGAGATACAGCGCCCGAGGCCCAAGATCGCAATATGACTGTTGAAGTCAATGCCGCTAGTACCCAGTATGGCGGCATTCGTTTTACATTCCTCGACTGTCCAGGTTCAGTGGAATTTGCCCAAGAAACCTATAACGCCCTGGTTGGGGCAGGGTTAGCGGTGATCGTTTGTGAACCCGATACCAACCGTATTTTAACGCTTTCGCCCCTGTTCAAATTCCTCGATGACTGGGAAATTCCCCATCTGGTTTTCATCAATAAAATGGATCGGGCGTTTACTGATGAAGAAAGCTGCAACAGCAACTACAGCGCACTTCTCGCCGCCCTAAAAAGCGTTTCTTCTCGCCCCATTGTTCCCCATCAATACCCCATCGCCCAAGGTCAAGAATTGGTGGGCTTTATTGATCTTGTTACCGAACAGGCCTATCATTATCATCCGGGTGCGCCTTCTGATCCGGTTGCACTCCCCGATGAACTCTCTGAAGCTGAACACCTCGCCCGTCAAGAGATGTTAGAGGAGTTAGCCAACTTTGATGATCATCTCTTAGAAGAACTCTTAGAAGACATTGAACCGCCCCAAGAAGAAATTGTCAAAGACTTGAAAATGGAACTGGGAGCTGATTTAATTGTTCCTGTGTTTATCGGTGCGGCTGAGGCGGAGTATGGTGTGCGGAGTTTGTTAGATGCGTTAGTACGAGAAGCCCCTGAACCGTTTGTTACCGCCCATCGTCGCGGACTCAAACCCAAGGCGGATCTGCCGATTGCTCAAGTGTTGAAAACCTATTATACCCCTCAAGGTGGTAAACTCTCCTTAGTGCGGGTATGGCAAGGTGAACTCACCGAAGGCATTGTTCTCAACGGCGTGCGGGCGGCGGGTATGTACCGTTTGATGGGTCAACAAACTGAAAGCACCCAGTTAGCGAAAACAGGCGAAATTGTGGCGTTAGCGCGGATGGATACTATTCAAACCGGAGACACCCTCTCAACGGAACCCCAACAGGTGAAAGCCTTACCAAAAGCTGAAGTTTTACCGCCTGTTTTTGCCTTAGCGATCGCTCCACAGCAGCGTAAAGATGAAGTGAAGCTGACGGGTGCTTTAAGTAAAATGTTGGAAGAAGATCCGGCGTTAGCTTGGGAGCAACACGGCGATACTCACGAAGTCATCTTGTGGGGTCAAGGGGAAATTCACATCCAAGTGACGTTAGATCGGCTGCGTCGCAAGTATAATCTAGCGATGACAACCCATTTACCCCGTGTTCCCTACAAAGAAACCATTCGCAAAACCACTCATTCTCACGGACGCTACAAACACCAAAGCGGCGGACACGGACAGTTTGGTGATGTGTATCTCGATATCCAACCGTTAGGACGGGGTGAAGGGTTCAACTTCAACGAAACCGTTGTCGGCGGTGTGGTTCCCAAACAGTATATTCCCGGTGTGGAAACAGGTGTGCGGGAATACCTGCAACAAGGGCCGTTAGGGTTCCCCGTCGTTGATGTGGCGGTAACACTCACAAATGGATCTTATCATGCAGTCGATAGTTCAGAACAGGCCTTTAAACAGGCTGCACGGTTGGCGATGCAGACGGGGATGATGAACTGTGATCCGATTTTACTTGAACCGATCGCTTTAGTGGAAATTTCGGCACCGAATGAGTTTACCTCCCAGATGTTCCAGTTAATTACCGGACGACGCGGACAGGTGTTAAATTATGAGGTGATCACCGGTTGGAAGGGTTGGGATAAAATTACCGCCTATTTGGCGATCTCCGAGATGCAAGATTTGATTGTAGAATTGCGATCGCTGACAATGGGAGTCGGTTATTTTCACTGGAAATATGATCATCTCCAAGAAGTTCCTGAAAAGTTAGCTGAAAAGGTTCTCGCGACTTATGGACATTCTGAAAATGGCAATGGCAACGGCAATGGCAAAGGTTAAATAACTCTATTTTACAGTTTTTGCCTGTAGGGGCGGGTGAGGCAAAAATCCCTCGATCTGACCAACAATTTACATAAACCCGCCCCGGTCTCTGGTCTGGTTTTTGGAGCGATGTTGAACAAATATTCAAGTGAGAACTCAAGTAACCCCAGATAAGCTTCCTCTTCCATTCTACTGAAAATACCCCAAATTGTCAAACTTTTTGATGCCGATTTTAGAGAGCAGTAACTAAGTTGACAATTTACGGTACAAAACGATACTATAAGTATGTTGTAAACCGTGTTCTAGGTGACAAAGTATTTGAAACCAAGAGAAGCTGCGGAGTATCTGGGGGTTAACGTCAGAACGTTAGCCAGATGGGAAAATAAAGGCATTATCCAAGCGATAAAAACCCCATCAGGCCAACGTAGATATGACGTTGAATCCTATACTCAAAGCTTCTTGCCCACGAAACAAACCGTGCTGTATTGTCGAGTATCAAGCCATGCTCAAAAACCCGACTTAAACCGTCAAGTTGCTGCATTGCAAGCTTTGTACCCAGAAGCAAAAACCATTAAAGAAATTGGTGGAGGGTTGAACTTTAAGCGCAAAAAATTACTGGAACTTCTAACTCAAATAATGAAAGGTGAAGTGAATCGAGTAGTTGTTGCTCATAAAGATAGACTTGCTAGATTTGGGTTCGATTTGTTCAACTGGTTGTGTGAACAGAACAACTGTGAGTTGATTGTTCTCAACGAAAAAGAACTTTCCCCCCAAGAAGAAATGGTCGAAGACATTCTAGCAATACTGCACTGTTTTTCTAGTCGATTGTATGGATTGAGAAAATATCAAACTCAAATCAAGAATGACCCAGAACTATGCAACGAGCCTTTCAAACAAAACTCAAACTTAACAACCGTCAAAGAACCTTAAGGGCTGGGACACGCGGGATATTCTAGGTGGGTTTGGAACTGGGCATTAGCAGAAGATTGATTCTTAAGAAGAAGTAATGGCTGGCCAAAGTTCAGTTCCTAATAATAAAGCTTCACTTAAATCAGTTTCTTTTAAGTTAGTTTTCAGCAAATTCACTTTATACAACATTGTTCCTTTGAAGCTAGCCCCTCGCAAGTCTGCTTCACTTAAATCGGTATAAATCAGTTTGGCTTCATTTAAGTTTGCACCGCGTAGATCAGCCCCTTTGAGATTGGTTTTAAACAGTTTAGCTTGCGTTAAGTTAGCGGCTTTTAAATCGGCATAAATGAGTTTGGCACCGGTGAGATCTATCTGAGATAAGTTAGAATTACTTAAGTTAGCAAATAAATGAGCATCTTTAAGATTAGCTCGAGTCAGGTTTGCCCCTTGCAAATTTGCCTGCCATAATAATATACTGGTTAAAATAGCATCCTGTAATTCTGCCCCCGGAAGTTCTACTCCCACAAAACCTCGTTTTCCGGCGGCATAACGTTCGATCAGTTCCTTTGCATTCATGGGGCTGTTGGTGGGATTTTTTTCCTCGTTTGTCATATAAAATTAAAAATGACTGACTGATGATCTATTCTGTTATAACCTGGTATTCCTTCACATTGTATCGGTTTCGGGACTCTTCTCAACTCAAAAAAATAGATGATCCGATTTCGTGAAAAAGTGATAAAATTGATTGGGTTATTTTTATGATTACTCTTCAGTTTTTAGCTCATTTTGTCCGTTGAAGAACTATGACTTCTTTTAACGATTCTCCCTGGAAACAAGACAATATTATTATTCATAGCCAACGTTTGTTAAACAGTTTTAGACATTGGACAGGTCAAACGTTAATTGATGTCAATGGCACCCCAGAAGACATCGCTCAAGCCTTATTTAACGCTCCTTTTGTGTTAGTTTCTCATGGAACAGAAGAAAATCCCATTTTTAACTATGGTAATCGCACCGCTTTAGAATTGTGGGAAATGAGTTGGGAAGAATTGACTCAAACCCCGTCGTATAAAACGGCGATCAACAGTGAAGAAGTAACCAAACGTCAGCAAATGCTTGAACAAGTTAAAACCCAAGGCTACACGAACAATTATAGCGGAATTCGTCAGTCGAAAACTGGAAAAAAGTTTTTTATTTCTAATGGAACGATTTGGAATCTGAGCGATGAAAATTATCAATATTGGGGTCAAGCCGCTACTTTTGATCACTGGCAATTTTTGTGAATTGTTCGGACTAATTACATTAACTTGGCTTTCAACTGTTCTAACTTTTCGGGAGTGAGACTAATTTTAATCTCTAACAACTGCTGAGTATCTCTCAAGAGAATTGTACCATTTTTTCCCACCGCAATCTCTGGATTTTTCACCTCAATGTTCTGATATTTCACTTTAGGCGTTTCTACCCGAATCACAATATTGGCTTGAGATTGAGAATAAATGTATAATTGTTTGTAGAGTGGATCTAACTCCAACTTACTGGCTGTAATACTGCGTTCTTGATCATTTTTCGGCTTATACCAATACAGCGTAATTCCTCGCAATTGAGGATTAACAATCATAAACACTTCATCGAACTTTTGAGACTCCCAATTAATCTGGCTTAAATCTCCATTTTCCGGAATTAAACGCTGCTGCCAATTAATCTCCTGTCCTGCAAGATCAGCCCACCACTGACGAATGGTTTCTAAGTGAGTAGCATTTTCCGGGTTGCTGCTGCCCTGCTGCCAAATAATAGTTGATGTCATAATAACTTTCCAAACCCAGTAACCTATTTCTACTCTAGCCTTTAACCGCAATTATGGATTTACCGATTGTCTATCATTCCGATTATGTCGCCGCTTTACCACCGGGTCATCGTTTCCCGATGTCAAAATTTAGGTTACTCTATCAAATGTTACTGGCTGACGAAGTGATCGAACCCTCTCAAGTTCACATCCCCGAACTTCCGCCCCCAGAATGGATAGAATTAGTCCATGATCGCGATTATGTACAAGCCTATTGTCAGGGAACCCTTGATCCAAAAGCCCAACGTCGCATCGGTTTACCCTGGAGTCCCGCTTTAGCAAACCGGACTTGTATTGCAGTCGCTGGGACGGTTTTAACGGCTAAACTCGCTCTTTCTCATGGACTGGCTTGCAATACCGCCGGAGGCACTCATCACGCCTTCCCCAACTTAGGAACCGGATTCTGCATTTTCAATGATATCGCGATCGCAGCTCGCACGATGCAAAAATTAGGACTAGCGAAAAAAATTTTAATTGTAGATTTAGATGTTCATCAAGGGGATGCGACGGCTTTTATCTTTCAAGATGATCCGAGTGTTTTTACCTTTTCGATGCACTGTCAGGCCAATTTTCCTGCCCGTAAACAAAAAAGTGACTTAGATGTACCGCTTCCGGTGGGGATGGAAGATGAAGCCTATTTGCAAACCTTGGGGAAGTATTTAGAGGATATTTTATCAGAGGTTCAACCGGATCTCGTGTTTTATGATGCTGGTGTAGATACTCATGCCGAAGATCGCTTAGGAAAACTCGCTTTAAGCAATACAGGACTGTGGCGACGAGAAATGCAAGTTCTTAGCACTTGTGTGGGNCTTCCGGTGGGGATGGAAGATGAAGCCTATTTGCAAACCTTGGGGAAGTATTTAGAGGATATTTTATCAGAGGTTCAACCGGATCTCGTGTTTTATGATGCTGGTGTAGATACTCATGCCGAAGATCGCTTAGGAAAACTCGCTTTAAGCAATACAGGACTGTGGCGACGAGAAATGCAAGTTCTTAGCACTTGTGTGGGTTTGGGCTATCCAGTAGCGGGAATTATTGGGGGAGGCTACTGTGATGACATGAGTGCTTTAGTCTATCGTCATTCAATTTTATATCGAGCCGCCGCTCAAGTCTATCGCCAGTATCGATTATAAACAATCAGCAATTGTTAACTTAGAGTCTCGACAAGAATGCGACGGCGTTTTACAATTTGATAGACAAGGTTGATCAATAACGGCGATTCACCCCTTCTCGGTTGAACAGGGGCAGATCAGGGTGTAGAGTTTAGACTGAGAGGGATTAGCCTTTCTCCAGGCTGAGAAGTCGAAAAGAGTAGCTTTTGTAAGAATCAGGGTGTAAAACGCTAAAAAGCGAGTCGTTCCGTCTTTTTTCGGGCTGTTGAATCACAATTGTTCAAAAAGAAAGAAATTAGGAGTCGGCGTTTATTTGACCATGATTCCGACTCCCAATCTCTAGCAAATTGCCAGTTGCCACCAACTAAACTGGACTTAATCCCAACATAGCTCGTAGAGTAAAAAACGTAAAGGCAAAAATTCCTCCCATTAAACCCACAAGGGCGATCGCCGTCAGGGGTTTATCCAAGTATGGCTTCAACTTGTCAAACAGAAAGAAAAATATCCCCAGGGTAAAGGTGATAAAGTAGCGGGGGTAGCGGGAGACGTTCTCGAAAAACTCTTTCATGGGTCGGCTTGATTAATTAAGTTATCTTATATTTTAGGGGTAGGAGTTGTCTGCGGTTTCAACAATACAATTAAAACCGACAATGTGATCCCCTACCCCGGATTTGAGTCGGTTAGACGAAAGTGGTAATCTAGGTAGGCTAGCAATATTGATCAAAGTTGATGCCAGTATGAGTATTTTAATGGAAGTCACGACAAACGTAGCTTATCAAAACTATGTACAATGGGCTTTATGGGGAATTTTAGCTGCGGGATTCCTGGCAGCCACGATTATTGGTTCGATAGCCTGGTATAATTCTAAGCGTCCGGCAGGTTGGGAAGATGCAGATGCTCCCGGTTGGGTTCCGAAAGTCGATGCCGATAAGGATAAACCCGGTCAGTAGACAGTGAACAGTGAACAGTAACCAGTGACCAGCTTTTACAGTTTACAGTGACCAGTGACCAGTGACCGTAGGGGCGGGTTCCGCAGTTATTGATGTCACTGACTGATAACTTATATAAACCCGCCCTCAACAGTGTTCAGGAACCGGGTTTTTACAGTGAACAGTTTATAGTAATGATCAGGGAGCGTGTTTATTTAGCCTCGTAAAACCCTTATCCTACAACACTTTCAATCAACAAACTTACTTAGCTTATTAATTGATTTACTCACTTTTTACTCAATTGAGTTAAGTCTAACTGAATAAGTGAGTAACTGTCCATCAAGCAATTGATAGGATTTTTTAGTCAACTAACACAATACTGCAATCCTGTCAAATCAAACATTTAACCNTACCCTCACTCACTCTGTCAATGTCAAGCCTACGGTGCTACGCAACATTGACATCGTTCGTTTGAGGGTAGTGTCTGTCAGATATCAGGCAAGGTGAAGGGGAAAGTTGTATCTCTCTCACATTTTAGCAACAACGTCCCACCTTCAACTAGACCCCAACGAAAACTTGTCAAGTTGACTTCAAGTTACTCATTGACTAATAGTTTTTCTCCTATTGAATCAATTAATTGATTTAATAGGGAAAAACCTTATCTCTCCCTCCCTACCTTGTCCAGTAGTCTACTTCATCAGTTATGTCTGAATCAGGTACCTGGCTATCTACCCACTTTTTGAACTGCATCCAACCATCACCTCTTTTTTCAGGAGTGTTAATCATACCGTTTATTCGGTTTAACAAACCAATAGAGTCTGTCATTGATTTTTTAGTGTCCTCAGCGAAAGTAGTGGGGTTAATCCTGGTAAATGACTTAGCTCTAATAATTGAAGCTGCTTGTAATAATTCAGTTAAAGTTAATTGAAGATTAGCTTTATCGTCAATTTCAATAACCCTAACCGGAGTTTCTTTTTCACTTAAAACCTCACTCCATTCTTCAGAATCAGTAACAGGATTAAATAATTGTTTAATCTGTTTATTTTTTTCCTTAACTCCGAAACCTAAATAATCGATAATTGCATCATTTTGATACTCTAACCTCATTCCCTGCTCTCTGTTTAATCCCTCTGTTAGTAATGCCTTAAAACACACTTCTAACAATACTTGTTGTTGTTGTAGTACCATCATAATCTCAGCGTATAACTCGCTAAATGCTTCAGCTTGATTGCTTAGAATCACAGGCTCCCCCGATTGATTCCCCGCTTCTAATGGATCGCTATCTTCAATATTTATTACTTGTGGAAATACTCCTGTGGCATCGTCCCACCTACCAAACCACCAAATTAAAAATGATGGGATATTCGGGATGATTGTCGGTTCAGAGTTGTCATCATCTATCAACGATGATGGGACTTCAATAGGTGAGAGATTGTATCCAACATGGTCAAGGATTAATAACAATAACTCTTTCGTTTCTTCGCAGCATTGACTCATATCATCATCTCCATTATTATTGTCACCTTTCTTATTTTTACTCGGTTTACCTGGTGTTTTTCCAGCTCTAGGGGGATTATTTTTACCTTCATTTCCAGTGTTGTTGCTGCCATTGCTGTCATTATCGCATCCTTCATTCCCGGTTGGATTGCAATCATAGCCTGGTTCACAAATTATGGCTGTAACCCAAGCTTTTCCTGACTCTTTAAGATATGTTCCATCTTCGTTGTTTATTTCATTTTTCCACTCCCAAAATTGAGGATAAGTTACAATCTGTGCTTTAAATTCTGCAAAAGTTCCTACAAAGCTGTTGGGTGAAATAGCAACAGGCGGATTATATATTCTATTTGTCTTATTTAAACGAATTTCTGTACTGTCCGAGTAATACNGTTCCATCTTCGTTGTTTATTTCATTTTTCCACTCCCAAAATTGAGGATAAGTTACAATCTGTGCTTTAAATTCTGCAAAAGTTCCTACAAAGCTGTTGGGTGAAATAGCAACAGGCGGATTATATATTCTATTTGTCTTATTTAAACGAATTTCTGTACTGTCCGAGTAATACATCAAAGCCGTACAATCAAAGCTTTCTGTACCCGCAAAACTTTCAACAGTCCGACTTCCTCTTTCATAAAGACCAGTATCATAATTGTAAATATCACCATAAGAACTATGTGAAAATTGATCATTTCTTATCCATAAAAAAGTATGAACTTTACCATCATCAGCACATTCGGGTAATAAGTTCTTAGGTGGGCCTGTACCTCGTTTTCCGTCACTTCCAATACAATGGGGCGGTTTAGGTTCGTCACTACCGCCACCACTATCATCATCGTCGTTACTATTGCAACTAGGATCTTTTGTGATATTAGAACCTGCATATTGACCAAAAATAGTTCGTGTCTCAACGGTGAAACACCCTTCTTTTTTAAAGACAATTTTAATCCCTCCTGGTAAAGATACTTCACCGCCTCCTTCGTCGTTTATTTTGACCCCAGCATCTGCAATTCCAGGAATGCCTACAGATATCCCAAGATTTTTGTCTCTATCAACTGAAATGCTACCTATCCCAACATTAATTCCCCCTCCCTTTATTCCTTTGTCGTCAAACTCTACGAATATAGGCAGTTTTCTAATAACTGGGTTGGTCAAAGAATGTCTGGGAGTATCTTTTTTAAGNCTCCTTCGTCGTTTATTTTGACCCCAGCATCTGCAATTCCAGGAATGCCTACAGATATCCCAAGATTTTTGTCTCTATCAACTGAAATGCTACCTATCCCAACATTAATTCCCCCTCCCTTTATTCCTTTGTCGTCAAACTCTACGAATATAGGCAGTTTTCTAATAACTGGGTTGGTCAAAGAATGTCTGGGAGTATCTTTTTTAAGATTGTATGGGTCTAACCCTTGTTTGGGCTGTTGAATGGGTTGATGTTTTATAGCGCCTAACCCTTGTTCTCTTGACGGCGATTCAATACTATCTCGGTAAGCTTCTCTACGCATTGTTTCGATTTCTTCTCTACTTAATCCAGTGCGTTTACTGATAGCAGTAGTTGTGCTAGAACTCGAAGAAACTCTAACCATTATTTAATACCTTGAACTTCTAGTTTACCTTTGAAAATAAAGCTACCAAATATCGTAAAATAATTATTACTTAATGGGTTAAAGTTAATAGGTTTATACAATTGAAAAGACAGCGTATCTAGCACCGATGGAATGTCAACGCTATTAACCGTTAGATGGGGAGTTATCATATCTAGTTCGTTGTTATTTAAACCAAAATTATAAAAGTTTAATTTATTTATAAGATAATTATTATTTTTAATCTCTAACTCTACTGCATAACCTGTGCTTCTGTTATAATCCTGTTCAAAATTTAGGATATTAACTATCTTATCTAAGCTACTTTGGATTACTGTTGGCGGATTGTCAAGATACTTGTTTGACTTTGGTAAACTTGTTAGCCGATAATTTAATTGCAATTTTTCAACTGCTATTTTTCCCCCTAGTAATTTAATCCCATAATAAAAATTATTATAGTAATCAAGAATTAAGTTTTTATAATTTATTTCAATGGAGTTGGTCTCAACAACCCCATTGTTTATAAAGCTCATTACTGGGACTGATATAGTTACCCCTTCTATGTCGTCAATAATCATTTTAATTATCAATAAATAAAGTAACAGTATAAATCATTGTAGCAGAAACAATATCATTATCATTAAAGTTATTAAGTTTTAAAGTGACATTTTGATTGTTAGCTAATTTGATATTTTCACTAATTACTGTAGATTCTAACCAATTTGTTGACGGCAAGTAAGTCTCAGCTAACAAAACATTGTCAATTTTAAGGTTAATAAAATTTTCAGCAAGCAATTTATGAGCAACTTTGATTTCACATTCAAACATTCTACTACCAGTAACAAAAGCAACCTCGTTATCTAAACCGCTTGTATTGAGAGTGACTAGATTAGTGTTAACAATACTAACTATTTTAGTTCCGTTATATTTTTTTCGGCGAAATTTTTTTCAATGTTTGAATAGACCACCAGCGTTCAATATTAAATATGTTAGGTATCCAGTGTTCTTCTCCCAGAGAGGATTGAAATTCTACAAGAGCATTATTAACACTATGACGAATCTCTATGATTTGCTCCTCAGAATAGTTTTTGCATTTAATATTTCCCAGCCAAACTAAAAAGGGATTGATGTCAAAAGTAAAAGCTTTATATGCGTTTTCAGCCGCAACAAGTGCGGTTGTTGCTGTTCCAGCAAATGGAGCAGTCTTTGAGGTTCGCCAGGGATACAAAAGCAA
>NZ_LATL02000006.1 GCF_000972705.2 Limnoraphis robusta CS-951
CCCCCCCGCCTCGCCACTGGGAATTTTCACTTGCCATTTCCCGTCTACTTCAACGGGGGTTTGTACTTCCTGACCTCTAAATTTTACCGTGACAGTATTACCCGGTTTATCCCATCCCCAAAGGTTGACATCGGTTTGTTGCTGAAGTACCATGCGATCGCCTATAATTGAGGGTAACTCTAGCGTTGCTTCCGGATTTGAGTCCACCCCCAAATTTAGGCTAAATAAAAAAATTAGTCCCAAAAACGCAAAAATAATACTAATTTTTTTCATTGTTAGTTGAGTGGCTTCTAACAAAACCGACATCTGTGATCCTCCATTTTAATCAACCCGCCCTAAAATCTGAGGGTACGCGATCACCCCTGAATTGACAGTAGAAATGAGAATCTTTAATCCTCTCACCCACCCTACCTGTTATTTTGTGCATTTTGTCAAGAGGCTGATTTGCAACCCTTGCTGCTCTCTCAAAAACTCGTGCATCGCGCCTGCCAAAACTTAGTCCGGAAATGCTGACAATTAACCTAATAATCAGGGTTTCAGCCGCTATTTTTGCTTCAAGACACTAGAAGCCCTTGGGTGAGTTCTTCTTAAGAGTAGCAGAACCCCTATACTGTCGTCAACTTTTTAGGAATTATTTTCAATAAAAATTTGAGAATTTTCGATTTAGTTTTGAAGATTAAAACTATTTTCACAAAAAATATTTAAAAAACTTATGAAATTTGTCCTTTTTTGGGGTTAGGGGGTTGACAACTTTGGCGAAAACCAGGTATGATTATCTTATAATGGAAATATTGCCTAAAATTTTATTTTTTCAAACATCCCATTATTTAACTTACCTACAATCATACCAAAAATCGGCTCGGAAATCAACCCCTTTTTTCCGACCGGTTCTAGCAGAAGTCGTGAGATCATTGATCACCGTTTCCAATACTGAAATAAGACCTCCGCCGCTTCTGCTAAACTTTCCCCAAAGGTTAATACTCCGTCTTCATGTCCGGCCATCACGAGAATTTTTTGATGGGTTAAATCTTGTTGTTGAAATAAACGAAACATTTCCTCTGCCATTTGGGGTGTACCATAGGGAACTTCTGGGCGAGTTGTAGGAACCTGAAATAATAAGGTTCGCCAAAATTCGGGATGATGAACATGAATAATCGCATTGATTTTAGAGTTAAAACTGTAAATTGCGGCATGAGTCAGAGACTCTGAAGAGGCTTTAATCGGCCCTTGACACGTGAGGGAATTTTCAGTTAAATTAAACGCACAAACTCGGGTGTAATGTTCGGGTTGAAGCTTTGGTAAATGTCCGGTTTGAGTCCCAGAAACAATAAATTCTCGAGAATCTTTCAACCGAATGCTAATATTACCAAATCCAATCCCATTATCATAAACGCCAATTAAACCCAAAGCATAGAGATCATCGCGCCATTGCATTAAATCTTGAATAACATCACAGCTAATCGGTTCATCTTTCAGCCAGTGACAGTGATATTTGATAACGCCTTCATCCATAAATTTTAGGAAATAGTTTACAGTGGCCAGTGATGTAGGGGCGGGTTCCAAATTAATCTATGTTTTCCCACAGACAACCGATATAAACCCGCCCTAAACCCCAGTAGGGGCGGGTTCCAAATTAATCTATGTTTTCCCACAGACAACCGATATAAACCCGCCCCGAAGTCGGGAGGACAGGAGGTGGTAATGACTGGAAGGGCGGGTTCATAGAAGTTATTTATGAGAAGACAGAAATTTACTCGGAACCCGCCCCTACACCTGACACCTGACAGTTCCTGATAACGGGTCACTGTAAACTGTAAACTGTAAACTGCCTCTTGCTTGAGAGTCGCCCTATAATTTGGTGCCACATTCTGGACAAAAATGATTGCTAGCAACATTCTTGGTACCACAATTGCTGCAATACACTAATTCTGCCGCTTGTTCTAACTTTTTGCGTTCGGGTAGTCCCAACATTTGAGCATTACTCTTTCCGGGTGCCACCATCGGATAACAGTTTTCATCTCGACGCACTCGTACATCCATCAATACCGGGCCATCATAAGCCAGCATTTCCGCCAGCGCCTCATGTAGTTGATCACGATGAGTGACTGACATTCCCTTAACCCCATAAGCCTCGGCTAGCTTGACAAAATTGGGCATTCCCAATTCCATATTTGAGGAAGAATAGCGCTCCCCATAAAACGTTTGCTGCCACTGGCGTACCATTCCCTGCCAACCATTGTTAATAATCACGGTTTTGGCATGAATCCCGTACTGCATCAGGGTTCCCAACTCTTGAATATTCATCTGTATACTGGCATCTCCAGCAATACAAATTACTTCGTGATCCGGTAGAGCAACTTTTGCACCCATCGCCGCCGGCAGTCCATAACCCATTGTTCCTAAACCGGCGCTAGAAATCCACTGACGCGGCCCATTTTTCAAGTATTGAGCAGCCCACATTTGATGCTGACCCACATCCGTCGTGTAGTAGGCATCAGGCGCCATTTTCCCCAGTTCAGAAATCACCTCTTGGGGAGAAAGACTATCAGGATACAGAGGAACTTCTAGGGGATAATCTTCGCGCCAACGGTTAATCCGATCTAACCAAGCTTGAGTTTGAGTCTGGGGTGCAGGTTCTCCCGTTTCCCGACATCGACGCAACAAATCCACTAAAACCTGTCTGACATCTCCCACGATCGGAACTTCGGGGGCGCGGTTTTTCCCGACTTCCGCCGGATCAATATCAATATGAATCACTTCGGCGCGAGAGGCAAATTCTTCCAGTTTCCCTGTGACGCGATCATCAAATCTCGCCCCGACAGCAATCAACAAATCACATTCACTGACGGCAAAATTAGCATAAGCGGTGCCGTGCATCCCCAACATTCCCACAGACAGGGGGTGATTTTCATCAAACGCGCCTTTCCCCATTAACGTCGTTGTCACCGGAATTTGGAACAGTTCGGCAAGTTCGTGAATTTCGGCGTGAGCGTTGGCAGAAATCCCGCCTCCGCCAATATACAATAAGGGACGTTCGGCTTTGCGAATTAGGGCGATCGCTTGGTTAATTTGGCGCATATTGCCTTTAACCGTTGGTCGGTATCCCGTCAGAGAAACTTCCCCAGGATTAACGGGAATATAATCAAATTCCTCTAAACCGACATCTTTGGGAACATCAATTAACACAGGGCCAGGTCTTCCTGTACTGGCAATATGGAAGGCTTCAGCAACAATCGCCGCCATTTTTTTCGGGTCGCGGACTAAGTAGGAATGTTTGACAATCGGTAGGGTAATCCCAAAAATATCTGTTTCTTGAAAGGCATCTGTCCCAATGGCTTTGCGAGAGACTTGTCCGGTGACCACGACTAATGGAATGGAGTCCATATGAGCGGTGGCAATTCCTGTGACTAAATTAGTCGCCCCAGGACCTGATGTTCCAAAGCAAACTCCAACTCGACCTGTCGCCCGAGCGTAAGCATCCGCCGCATGAGCTGCCCCTTGCTCATGTCTGACGAGAATATGCTTGAGATCGCCTCCGGCTTCAAAACGATAGAGTTCATCATAAATCGGCAGAATGGCTCCACCGGGATAACCAAATATATGCTCTACTCCGTGACGTTTTAGGCTGTCCATCAGAGCAAAGGCACCCGTTGCGCGTTTTGCTGCTACTTGAGTTCTCAGTTGCACAGGTTTTCCTCTCTATTTGTTCCAATTTTGAGATAAAGCTACTATTCTAATAATAGTAATAATCCTTCTGTATTTTTTATTGTGCTATTTTTAACAAGATTTTACACAAATCTTCGGTATTTTTTATGAAAACAAACAAAAGCTCAAGCTTCTATTAATTCTAGAAGTTGTTGGATCGTTTGGTGAATTTGTTTAGGTTATTTTCAGCTTCTCAGCTTTCATTCGGTGTCAGTCTGAGTTACCTTATCTGAAGGTAGCATCTTACCTGTGTCGATTTGTTGTACTGTTTAGACGAGTTCCCTCAAAATCTTTCAAGGTGTCGTACTATTGATACTGGATTATAGCACATAGTGTATCATATGTTACGAATATTTTTGATCGGGCGGTGATATCAAGCATATGTCACGCTAAATCAAGTAGAAAACATTAGGAGTGAAGTACATTGAAAAAGATAGAAGCGATTATCCGGCCATTCAAGCTCGATGAAGTTAAAATTGCCCTCGTCAATGCGGGTATCGTCGGGATGACGGTTTCAGAAGTTAGAGGGTTTGGACGACAAAAAGGCCAGACCGAACGCTACCGGGGTTCTGAGTATACGGTTGAGTTCCTGCAAAAACTCAAGGTTGAGATCGTCGTCGAAAACGATCAAGTCGATATAGTCGTTGATAAAATCATCGCCGCCTCCCGTACAGGTGAAATTGGGGATGGTAAAATCTTTATCTCTCCTGTTGAGCAAATTATCCGCATTCGGACTGGAGAAAAGAACCAAGAAGCTATCTAACAGTCAGCACCCCGCTCTAAAGAGACGGGGCATCATGCTTCTCTTTTTAGGTAGCTGACCAGCCTAAGTCCCTTGAGGACTACGTTATCGGTGAAAAAAAACTGTAAACTTTAGGGGTAATTGATCAATTACCCCTACAACACTGGTTACTGTTCACTGTAAAGGTTGTTTGAGGAGTTCTTGCAGTTGGGGAAGCAACACTTTGAAAGCTTGGCCCCGATGAGAGATCAACTGCTTCTGTTCCGGTGACATTTGGGCAAAGGTTTTTTGTTCTGTCGGAACATAAAAAATGGGATCGTATCCAAACCCCCCATCACCTTGGGGAGTCTCCAAAATTTCTCCGGGACAGATGCCTTCTAGGTTTAACACGATCGAACCATCGGCACGGGCGATCGCAATGGCACAAACAAAGGCGGCTTTGCGGTGGGTTGAGTCGCCGAGTTCCCGCAAAACTCGTTGGATGCGATCGCTATCTGTCGCCCCATAACGGGCAGAATAGACTCCAGGCGCACCATTAAGCGCATCCACCGTTAAACCCGAGTCATCTGCGATCGCCCATTGTTTGGTGGCTTTAGCGACTTCTGAGGCTTTTAAGCAAGCATTTTCGATAAAGCTTTCCCCTGTTTCTTCGACTTCTATTTCATCGGGTTTGAGTTGTAATTCTATATCCAACTCAGATAAATAAGCTTTGATTTCTTCCAGTTTTCCCGGATTACCTGTGGCTACCACTAAAGTTTTAATCATCGGTTTAATCTTGTTGTGATTTAACGAAGTTCTCTCAATTGACGAGTTTCTGAGTTGAGATAAACGAGATCTTGACAAAGACTTGGTAACTCTGAGTTTATCACTTGATACCCCCCCTGTTTCAAGTCAAAACCCACAATTGCTTTCAGTTCCGATATCCAAACACCGCCATAAATAGAGGCTTGAATACTTCCACTTTCTCCGAGAATGATTTGAGGGGGTTGATTAAACTTTCCGGCTAAAGCGGCTTCTAGACTTGCTGCTGAAAATGCTAACAGTTGACCTTGTTCTCGATAAATTTTACCCTGTTCTAGACTCCGTTGATAATCTCGTTCATCCCAAGTTGAGACTAATAGTATTACTTCGTTTGTCGGTTCATGGCGATAAAGTTGAGGAAGTTCTAATTCTTCATATCCCGTTATTAAACTCGGATGAACTAACTCCCATTGTTTTAAATTATTCTCATCGGCTTTGAGTAACGCAATACAAGCATTTTTATGTTGAGGATGGTTTTCATTAATGATATGTTTAGCCGCTACTAACATATAATAACAATTTTCAACCTTAAAAATATAAGGATCGCGCCAAGCATGAGCGGTTCTATCTGAGGGGTTTTGGGTTCTAATAAAATAGCGAAACTCTGGATCAATCTCTTGAGGAGAAAGGCTAAAATTCCGATCAATCATCCAATTATTCAAATCATTAGATTGAGCTAATTTAATTGTTTGAACGGCGAAATAATCTCCTTCGGTTTGACGTTCGGTATAGAACATCAAGTAATTTCTGGGATAATTTTTAACGGTGCAACCTGTCCAAATCGATTGATTTTCGTGACAGTCAATGATATTTTTCTTTTGTATTTTAAAGCTTTGAAAATCCAAAGTTATGGCGTAGGTTAGCTGAGAATAAAGATGATGAGTTTCTATTTGTTTATATTGCCAATCAGCCGACAGTAAATAAACGTGATACAGTCGTTTTTCCGGTTCGTAGAGATACCAAAAATCCCAAGTAAATTGATTTTTCATAGTGAACCATTATCAGCGTAGGGGCGGGTTCCACCCAGATTAATGTTTCTCAGCAATCACCTCTATCAACCCGCCCAACCCGTTATTAGTCATCAGCGTAGGGGCGGGTTCCACCCAGATTAATGTTTCTCAGCAATCACCTCTATTAACCCGCCCAACCCGTTATTAGTCATCAGCGTAGGGGCGGGTTCCACCCAGATTAATGTTTCTCAGCAATCACCTCTATCAACCCGCCCTTGTAATCACCTTTAATACCATGTTCGCTTGATTAATTCTCTTGTAGGGATGGGGCGGGTTCACTTCAATCTCTGATGAATATTACAGATATTACAGAACCCGCCCCTACAAAATCATTGATTAATCGGACATGATCAAACCTCTAACTTTTAACCTGTTTACTGTCTTCTGAAGCGAACATTTACGAACAGCTACTCGCCCAATCTTTCGCCCAAGAAAGGGTTTGATTCACCTGTTTTTTATCGGCTGCTTCACAATATAAACGTAAAACAGGTTCAGTTCCACTAAAGCGAATTAATAGCCAACGATCATCAGCCAAACGGAACTTATAACCATCCACTGTTAAACAATCTGTCACTGCTTGTCCAGCGATTTCTTTGGGAGGATTATTTTCTAATTGTTCGACTAAACGCGATCGTACCTCCATACTCGCCAAAGGTAAATCAATCCGATCATACACCGAAGAAAATCCAACTTTGTCTTGAAGACGGCGATAAATTTGGCTGAGATCTTCTCCCGACTGAACGATAGCTTCTAACAGGAACAAAGCCGATAGTAAAGCATCTCGTTCCGGTATATGAACGCCATAACCAACCCCACCAGATTCTTCACCCCCGACTAACACTTGAGAAGACAACATCCGATCGGCAATATATTTATAACCAATCGGTGTTTCATACAAGGATAAATCGTACAATTTGGCAATCCGAGGAATCAAATCAGATCCGCTTACAGTTTTGACAATTTCTCCACCAAAACCTCGACGAGTGGCTAAATGTTCGATTAAAATGGGAATCAAAATTTGAGAACTCAAGAAATTTCCTTCCCCATCCACCGCAGCGACGCGATCGCTATCGCCATCAAATACAAACCCCACCGCTAAACTGTCTTGAGAACGTTTATGGGTTTTAATTTGACGGAACAATTCAGGAATATATTTAGGTAATGGTTCCGGCGCACCGCCATCAAATAACGGATCACGATTGCTGTTAATTTCTCTAACGGAATCGCCTAAAATTCGAGCTAAACCCCCCGTAGCGGCACCGTGCATCACATCAACAAAAACGGTCAATTTACCCTGATTAATCGCTGTTTTAATCGCCTCAATATCAACCTTTGATTGTAACGTTTCACAATAAGCAGGCCAAGGATCAAAAGACTCTAATGTTCCGGGAATGTCTGCTTTGAGTTGAGGTAGATCGAGTCTTGCTTCTATTTCTTGCGTTACGTCTGGGCCAACCGACCCTCCAAATGCACCCTTAACTTTTAAACCTAAATATTTACCGGGATTATGGCTAGCTGTCAGAACCACCGCCCCTAAAGCCTGTTGTTGGTGAGCAACGAGACTGTAAGCCGGAGTCGGCGCGTAGCCTTGACTGAGTTTAACATCATATCCGGCCGCTTGAATCGCTTGAGCTGCAACTAGAGCAAATTCTTCAGCCAAAAAGCGTCGATCATATCCTACAAATACCGTGCGACTAGCAGCGTTATGACCATAGATTTCTTCTAAGACTTGAGCAGCCAGAGGAGCAACTAAAGCGACCCGTTCAAAGGTAAAATCATCAGCAATGACACCTCGCCAGCCATCTGTGCCAAACTTAATCGGTTTAGACATATCTCAGGATTGAAATTTTTTCAGGGTACAATGGAATGTGTTTCAGCGATCGCGGAATGTGAGTGGATAACAACCCGCACCCCCTCAGATTAAACTCACGCCCCTAATATTTTGAACAGGGGAAATGGAATTTAGATCTGCTGCCAGCCGATTCTAGAAATCATCAGCTTTTTTCGATTATCTCACATCTCCAGCCGGGAGCAAGGAAACCGGAAGTTGAGCTTTTCCTATCGCTTGAGTCGGGAGCGATCGCTCCCCATCATATAAAACAAGAGACGCGCATTGCACGTCTCTACAGAAGATGGAATTGAGAATTGATTTTCTCTATTTTACGAGTTTTCTAAATTTAGAAACTGGATTGGTGACGAATTAAGTTGAGGAATTCTTCACGGGTTTTTTGTTCATCTTGGAAGACTCCGAGCATCGCACTGGTCACCGTCCAAGACCCGGGTTTTTGTACTCCTCGCATCACCATACACATATGGCTGGCTTCGATCACAACGGCTACCCCTTGAGGTTCGAGAACTTCTTGTACTGCTTCTGCAATTTGACGAGTCAGGCGTTCTTGAACTTGTAAACGACGAGCATACATTTCCACAATGCGAGCCAATTTACTGAGTCCGATGACTTTTTGGTTAGGGATATAGGCGACGTGGGCTTTGCCCATAAAGGGGAGCATATGGTGTTCGCACATACTAAACACGGTGATGTCTCGAACTAACACCATTTCTGAGTGACCTTCATCAAAAATTGCCCCGTTTACGAGGTCTTCTAGAGATTGACTGTAGCCACTGGTCAAGAAGCGCATGGCTTCAGCAACTCGTTTGGGTGTTTTCAACAAACCTTCGCGTTCGGGATCTTCTCCTACCCCAAGCAACATGGTTCGCACGGCTTCCATCATTTGTTCATCTGAGACTTCCGTGAGGGGTTGGTATTCAACAGGATGACCATTTGAGCTAGAAGTCGTGCGATCAGGTCGGCTTTGGATGCGACTCGAAACATTTGCAGGTTTGGAACTATTTCCATTGGAAGCAATAGTCATGTAAAAAAATCCGGTAGTTTGGGAACCCCCGATGGGAATCGGTGGAGGAAAAACGGAATTAGCGAGTTTTTGAGGGGCTATAAACCCAGGAACCCACAAACCTTTACAACAAGAAACAAGAACAATAGGACTATTTGATCTCAAATAGACTTTTCACCTGGATCAAAATGCTCCCCCATGCGGCATCAGGGTTAATTCTTCGATCACCGCTTGTTGAGGCAACATCACAATCTGTAAAATCGACTCAGCGACAATTTCTGGAGTCAACATCGCCGAGCGATCAAAGTCAGCCTGAACGGTTTCGGTATCCCAAAGGGGAGTATTCACGGCACCTGGACAAATGGCTGTGACCCGAATTCCGTTTTGGCGTTCTTCTGCCGCTAGAGCTTTGGAGAGGGCCATCAAGCCAAACTTACTAACACAGTAAGCACCCCAATGGGGAAACACTTGTTGTCCTCCAATGGAAACAACGTTGACAATTGTTCCATTGGCTCTTTCGCGCATTCCTGGCAAAACCCCTTGAATACACTGAAAGACACTGGTGAGGTTGAGGTCTAACACTCTTTGCCACTCGGTTAGGGGTGTACTAACCAAGGGGCTAGTGTAGCCCATACCCGCACTGTTAACGAGGATATCTATAGGGCCGAAAGCAGCAGCAATAGTGTCGATCTGCTCATGCACTTGCTCAACTTTGGCTAGATCGAGAGCATAGCCATTGGCTTCTACTCCGGCTTGCCGTGCAAGTTTAGCAATGGTTTCCAATTGTTCCTCAGATCGACTGACTAAGGCGACATGAATTCCGGCTTTGGCAAAGGCAAGAGCTGTTGCCTTACCGATCCCACTACTTGCCCCTGTAATTAAGGCACGTCGTTCTATGGGAGAAGTCATTGACGGTTTGAGTAGTCTCTGATTGGACTGAACGGATTTGACATTTCTCCAGTTCAAAAACGTGGAGATTTTGAGCTGACGTTCAAAAACGTATGACTCACGGATTGCCGTTTGGCACTGTCATTATGCCCTAAAGACCTTGGCTCAGTTTGAACTGAGCTGTATCCCTAACTTTTGTTACATTCGCTAAGATCTGAAACATTTGTTGGTTTAGGTTATTCACCATGTTTTTAGATCCCCACTCCTGCAACTCTATTAGGCGACTGGCAAGGATTTAGCCTGCCGCTACGTTTGACTCGGTTCGCGAGTCTACGCCACGCACCGCCTTTTCGCTTGCGGTGAACGGATGACCCACTGTTGGAATACAGTAGCCCTCACGTCGAGGATGTTGTAGCAAATCTGTTAATGGCAAATCTGAGAAAGTTGTAAAGATTTGTTACTTTTATAGTATACCATCTTCAGGTTTTTCCCAAATACCGATTAAATCGATCTCTTCGAGAAGATACGGTGAAGGATTAAGCAGAAGGGATCAGCAAGATCGGTCTAACTTTTGTGAATATAGAAGCGGTGACTCGTTGACTATTAGGAGTCTCTATTCCATCTTCTGGAGCGATCGCCCCAAAATTCTGGTGATGGTGTTAGACAGGTTCTTCGGCAAAAATCCCCATATGGCGGAATTTCTGATAGCGCATTTCTCGGCGTTGCTGGCTGCTTAGACTGATTAATTCCTCTAAACATTCCAGTAAGGCTTGTTTGAGGTGTTCGGCGGCTTCGATGGGGTTGGCATGGGCGCCGCCGTCGGGTTCGGGTACAATCCGATCAATAATCCCCAAATCTTTTAAATCTGGAGCGGTAATTTTGAGGGCTTGGGCGGCTTGTGGGGCTTTGGAGGCATCTTTCCACAAAATCGCGGCACAGGCTTCTGGAGAAGCCACTGTATACACCGAATGCTCCAACATTAACAAGCGTTCTCCGACGCCAATCCCTAATGCACCCCCTGAACCCCCTTCTCCGATGACAGTGCAGATGATCGGCACATCGAGGCGAAACATTTCTCGCAAGTTGTAAGCGATCGCTTCTCCTTGACCGAGTTTTTCGGCATCTACTCCTGCCCAAGCCCCTGGTGTATCAATAAAGGTAATAATCGGCATTCCAAAACGGTTCGCGTGTTCCATCAACCGCATCGCTTTACGGTAGCCCCCTGGTGCGGCCATGCCAAAGTTACGCGCCACATTATCTTTGGTATCGCGGCCTTTTTGATGACCGAGCATGACTACAGGTTGTCCGGCTAACCGTCCAATTCCTCCCACCAAGGCTGGATCATCGGAACCGGAGCGATCGCCATGCAGTTCGACCCACTCCTCGCTCATGGCTTGAATGTAATCTAAGGTACTGGGACGACGAGGATGACGAGCCAATTGCAGTCGCTGTGAGGGAGACAGGGTGCTAAATATCTCGTGTCGCAGTTGAGTCGCACGGGCTTCTAACTGATGGATTTGATCGGAGACATCAACGCCGTTTTCCTCTGCTAACTGGCGAATCTGGTTTATGCGAGATTCTAGCTCGGCTAGAGGCTTTTCAAAGTCAAGTAGGATGGTTTTGCGGTTTGGACTTGCCACACTCAGAGTTTTGATCGCATGGGGTACATAGTTTGTATTGTATCTAAAAACGAGACACTTTTAATTTTCACAAATCTAGTCACCACAAAGACACCAAGACACGAAGAAAAGAATTTATCGGGTGTTGGAGAGCAATTTTTGATAGAATCTTACTAACTGCTCGGCTAAGGCTTGATTGGTATAACTTCTCAAAGCGCGTTCATAGCCTCGGAGCGCTAATTTTTCCGCTTGTTGAGGATTTTCCATTAACTGACGTATACAGTCGCCTAATGCTTCTGCTTTTCCCTCGGGAAATACTAACCCCGCTTCTCCAATTACATGAGGAATTTCACCGGAGTCTGAACCAATAACTGGAACTTTACAGGCCATTGCTTCGATTAATACATGACCAAATTGTTCTTTCCATCCGACTGCGGTGAGGGTTTTAAATTTGTAGGTGGTTTCGGAGGGTAAAACTAACAGGTTCATCGCGTTAATATAGCGTTGTACTTCATCATGAGGTACGCTTTCTACAAAGATGAGTCTTTCTTTGATTCCTAATTCTGCGGCTTTTTCGAGAATTTGTGGTTTTAATTCTCCCCGCCCCAATAATAACGCTTTCCAGGGTAGTTCTGGCAATTTTGACAAAGCATCAACTAAGGTTAACAGTCCTTTTTCTTCGACAAACCGCCCGACAAACCCAACTACAAATTCATCAGGTTTTATTCCTAATTCGGCTTTTAATTCGGGTTGAGGATGGGGTTTAAATAGACTTTCATCTACGCCTAGTTGGGGCATGACTTCCATCTCGCCTTTGTAACCTCGTTGTCGCAAAATGTCTGCACCGTCTTGATTTCCGACGACTATTCCATCTGTATTGTTGAGGTTATAAGCTTCTAGGAGAGAAATCGGAAATTTTAATTCATAGGGAAGATTCCACCAAGTAAAGAAGACATTTTTAGCCTTTAAGCCTAAAAGTTTATTGCAGGTAATAAACTGGGAATAGGTAATCGCTTTTGAACCTTGTTCAACTTGAATAATATTCGGTTTAAAGGTTTTGAGAAGCGGAATTAAATCTAAGCCAAAGGTTAGTAAGCCTTGATTATTTTGACTGAAGTTAGAAACGGGAACGACTTTAAATGTTCCTTCATCTACATATTCTGAATCAATAATTTTGTTTTGAACACCTCCCGGTTTCCAACGACGGGGAACAACGAGGGTGACTTCTATTTCCGGTGTGAGATGCGCCAAAGCACGCCATTTTTCCCGGTTGAGATCAACGATATAAGTATGACTAGCAACTAGAATTTTCATAGGAGATTCAAGAGAAAAAAAAAGCTGAAAATCAACCGTTTATTTTTTGGCTAATTCATCTTGTTGGGTGTAAACTTGACCTAGATTCCACAGGGATTGAATTTGAGTTACAACCGCTTTTAAAAATCCCATTGTGTAAAATCCAAATCGAGTCACAACTTTAATCAGAGAACCGCTTTTATTACAAGGAGGATGTCCGAGAACGTGACAATCAAATAGCTTGGCAAAAAAACGCAAACATTCAGGAATTGTCAGGTTTTTTAACCCCATAAAAAAGTGATTATGATAGAAGGTAATTTGATATTGCATCGAACGGGTACTAATATCGTGACAACCGCCCACTTCTTCGCCTAAATGAACTAAATGTGCTTCAGGATCGTACCAAATAACATAGCCTGTTTTTCGCAGTCGCAAACAAAAATCTGATTCTTCACGAACAGCACTTCCTTTAAACCGTTCATCAAAATGTAAGCCATGTTGGTCAAAAATTTCTCGCCGAAAAGACATATTACAGCCTCGTGCGGAAATGACTTGTTGCGGTTTAATGGTATGAACTAAGTCAATATAATACCAAGCAATTCCCGGATCAGAGGCTTGAGGGGGTAAGATTTCAATGGTTAAATCTCCACCAGAATCTCCTAATTTCATGCGATCAAAAACTCGTCCAGCGACAGCACCAATATTTTTAGGGGTAGAGTTTCCTGCTTCGATATAATTACGAGCATGAGCTTTGAGAAAGTTTTCTGGAAGTTGAACATCATCATCTAAAAAGAGAATAATGTCTCCGGTTGAACGTCGAACTGCGTAGTTTCGGGCGCCAGGAAGACTCGCCCATTCGAGACGATACCATTGAATTTTAGCTGTATTTGCGAGTTCTTCTAAATAGGTTTGAGTTTCGGTTTGATGGGAACGGGTTTGATCAACCACTAAGACTTCAAACTGGGGATAGTCTTGTTTGAGAACATCAACTAAGGTTTCGCGTAGGGCTTCCTCACGGTTGTAGGTGGGAATAACGACAGAAATTTTAGGCCAGTCCATAGGTAATTTTAGCGCAGATTTTAACGGATGATGAGGGGAAAAGCCGACTTGATATTTACAATCGATTTCATCAATATTGTAACCTCTTTATCGCAGATACCCAAGTGATTTGAGTTAAGTTCTATTAAAATTAGGTTAAAAGCAGTTAATGAGCCGGGATAATTTCATAAAATTTAGGTATATTGAAGATATAGATAGTAGCCCCTCTGAAAATCTAGATTTAAGATGGTTGCAGATTTTGCTCAAGATATCCTATGAACCAGCGACTTAAAGAAGAACAATTACAGCAAGTTATTGCTGAAGTGGGAGAGCTTTCTAATCGTCGGGAAGCTGAGTTTGATCGCCAACAAATCCAAGAAATTTTACAGGAGTTAAATTTACCGCCAGAATTGCTAGATGAAGCGATGATTCAGTTACGTCGTCGTCAAGCCCTCGGCGTAGAAAAAAGAAGAAATCTAAGGATAGCAATTGCTGGGGCGGGAGTTGTTGTGTTAGCGATCGCATCAACAATCCTATTTTTTCAGCATCAAAATTCCATCATTGCCAGAATTCAAGCCCAACAAGATCAGATCACTTTAGCACTAGATAATAATCCGTTCAGTTCTATTTCTCGACAAACCAATTCAGAAATTGTTTATCGTGTTACCTTGCAGGATGCACCGATTGGAAAAAAACTCAATCTTTCTTGTAATTGGATTGATCCTGATGGTAAAATCGTGAAAGAAAATCGATATCAAACGCAAGAAATCACGACTTCTATTTGGGAAACTCGCTGTCGTTATAATATTAGTTCTACGGCAACACCCGGTACTTGGACTGTGCAGATATTTTTAGAAGATCGTTTACTGAGTGAGGAAACCTTTGAAGTGAGGTAAATAAGCAATATGAGTCATTTTGTCGGATATTGGGGCTATGGAAATCGCCAGGAATTAGAAGTGTTGTTAGAAAAAATTTTCCCTCAATTTCATCATAAAAGGTTTCCCGAACAAAATGATCGCTATCCTATTTGGAATGTGGTTCATTTATCAAGTTCCAACAAAATAGATGAAAAAATTGCAAGTTTGTCAGCATCCGGTTTGAGTCATTCTGCCGATGTTTGGGTGAGTTTGGAGGGAAATTATCGTTTAATTTTAGGACGAGAACCCTTTGGGCGAGTGCCATTATATTGGCTAAAATTGAATGAGGTTATTTGGTTTTCTTCTCAGTTCAAACTCCTTTTATCTATTTTAGAAAACCCTGAAATTAATCTATCGGGGTTGTATGGTTATAGTTGCTTTTCCTATGTTCCGACTCCCCTGACTCCTGTAACAGAGATTCATGCTATTTCTGCGGGAAGCGAGTTGAGTTGGAAAGCAGACAAACATCATCAAATGATTGATTTACCTCAATCTCATTCCCTTCACCAATGGAAAGAAAATCCAGAACAAATTAATGATGAAACACTGGCAGTTTCTCAACTCCAAACGTTACTAAAAAATGCTATTAAACAGCAAATTTATGACTTAAAAGATGAACCTGTTGGAGTTTTTTTATCTGGGGGGATTGATTCTTCCATTGTTGCGGCTTTATTAGTACAAGCTGGGGTAAAAGTCCGCGCCTATACTTTAGATTTTGGTTCAGTCGGTATCTCTGAATATCCCTATGCTGAAAAAGTTGCGGAATTTTTGAATATTCCTTTAGTCAAAGTAAAAGCTACACCAAATGCGGTTAAAAAAGCAATTATTCCCACTATAAAAGCCTTAGATTTACCCTTTGGTGATGGGGTAACTGTTCCTTTATATTTACTCAATCAAGCCGCCAGTCAAGACACCCAAATTATTTTTAATGGGGAAGGAGGAGATCAACTCTTTGCAGGTTGGACTAATAAACCGTTAATTGCAGCCAGTGTTTATGGACAGGATGATTTTATTGAAAACTATTTACGCACTTTTCATCGACTCTGGGGCTATGAAGCCCAAGTTTATCAACCCAAAATTTATGAAAAAATCAAAAATTTACAGCCTGAACTCTGGATAAAAGACGCACTTGATCCAACGTTTTGTCCCTCGTTTTTACATCGATTACGTCGGGCAACATTAATGTTAAAAGGGGCGCAAAATATCCATCCTCGTGCAACTCATTTAGCATTATATCATGGTTTAAATGTGCGATCGCCTTTTTGTGATTTAGCCCTAACAGAATGGACGTTTAAACTCTCAGGAGAACTTTGTTTACAAGGAAGTTGTGAAAAATATATTCTCAAACGGGCGGTTGAAAATTGGCTACCTTCAGAAATTGTTTGGCGACAAAAACGAGGAATGGGTGTTCCCTTAACCTCTTGGTGTTTAAATGATTTTTGGTTTCAAATAGGAAATTGGTTAAATCCCGGTTTATTGGAGGAACAACATTGTTTTAATCCCCAAATTGCTGTTCAAATTGTTAGCGGAGAATTAGGGGCAAATATTCAAGGAAGACGTATCGGTGAAACGCTGTGGTTGTTGATGATGTGGCAACTCTGGCGAGTCCATATTTTAGGAGAAAAAGCCGAGAAAAAATCCTTTAATCATCCGTTTTTCTTTCCGCGTCAACTCTGGATTTATTATCAAAGGTTTAAAAATCAAACGGATTTAATGTTGAGTTGAAAATTATCAGGAAATTACCAATGATTAGCGAGATGTTAACTCTGCCTTTTTATCAGGAACTAACCCAAGAATTATTAACGATTTATGGTTCTCCGTTGTATGTTTATAATGGGGATGATTTACGCCAAACTATTCAACAGATTAGTCAAGCTTTTCCCTATCCTAATACTCAATTTCACTTTGCGAGTGTAACGAATGGAAATGTTGCATTACTGAAAATATTTCAAGCGGAAGGATGGGGACTACACGCCAACACCCCCGGAGATATTTATTTAGGATTAAAAGCAGGTTTTTCTCCTGATGCTATTGTTTATTCAGGTAGCAATTTAAACCGGGAGGAAATGCAGCAAGTGATTCACTGGGGTGTAAAAACCTTAAATTTAGATAGTTTGGAGCAATTAAAATTATGTTGTGAAGTGTTAGAGAATACAACAGAAAACCCAGACTATTTTAAACTAGGTTTACGCTTAAATTTACCTGAAATAACTGGAGAAAGTCGCATTGGAGTTCATCCGAAGGACTTTCCCACAGCCATTGAAATCTGTCATAAATTTGGATTAAAATTAAGCGGTTTACACTTTTATCGAGGAACAGGAACCAATGCCACAAAAGCCTTTACTCAAGTTATTGATGCCATCATTCATTGTTCCCAACAGTTACCTGATTGGCAATATTTAGACTTTGGTGGGGGTTTTGGCTATCCCTATCAACATAATGGAGTCGCTTTTGACTGGGAGTTATTTGGGCGAGAAATTACGAATTCCATCACAAAATTAAACCGAAAAATTGAGTTAATCATTGAACCTGGAAGGGCTGCAATTGCCGGATGTGCGACTTTATTAGCGAAAGTTGTTGCGGTAAAATGGCAAGGAGAAAAACAGATTGTCGGAGTCGATACAACCGTTGCCAATCTTTCCGTCCCTTCTGTTCATGGCGGTTATCGTGAAATTGTCAGTTTTAAGGAGGAAAAACCCGATCAAAAATATACAACAGATGTCTGCGGAAATACCACCTATTCGAGAGATTATTTAGGGAAAAATTGTCAACTTCCTGCCTTAGAAATTGGAGATATCATTGCGATTTTAGATGTAGGTGCTTATGGTTATGCGATGTCTTCTCATTTTTTACATCGTCCTAAACCTGCGGAAGTGTTACTCGAAAATCAACAGCATCGGTTAATTCGTCAGCGAGAAGATTATAGCGTTTTACTCACGAATCAATTGTTTTAGTTCATTATCTTTCTATTGGAGGAATTTTCATTATGAAATGTATTCACTGTGGGACTGACAACAACTTAAAAGATAGAATTGCTAATCAAGGCCGATGCAAAGAGTGTAATTCTCCCTTTGCCTTTGAACCTGCTGCTAGGAATATCGCTACAACCAGTGATCTTGTCACTGCTATGAATAGAGTGAAAATCACTGATGCTTTTTTTGCAAATGCCCTCAAAGATATTTCTGTTAATGGCACTTTATTTTTCACCAAAAAACAACTATTCTATTTATTAGAAAGACGCTATAAACGTAAATCATCTAATAATATGTTTGGTTATTTGAAAGCTTACTTCTTCTTCAACCTATTTTTTACAATATTATTTACAATACTTACTGGAGGATTGATAGCTAATCTAATAATCGATAAATTTGTGCCTATTTTTAATCTAATCGGTCACGCTTTGGGGATTTTCTTTTTATTTAATCAATCAAAATCAAAAAGAATAAATAATCAAAGCAGGAAATCTGTTGCTCATAGCTTAAAAGTTGTTGGTTTTATTATTTTATTTGCTGGTATTCCGATAAGTTTATTTACTCTAAACTCTTTTCCGATTTTCTGTACTGTTCTGATTTTAGGACTCCTATCAATTTATTTAGGATTTAAACAGGCTTCTCAAAAAGGATTATCTCAAGAATTAGCCATTAATAACCATGAATTTCAAGGGTGGTTAAGTCGTTGGCAAGATGTTAACGGAACTTACCCTAAACTTTTGCCATTTCCCCAACAAAGTCTTCAACCTGCAACCGTTAATCGTGATATTATTAACTATAGTTTTGATAGATTAATTGTGTGTGATACGGCTGAAATTGCCCAATTTTTAATTGCAAATAATTTCCACTTTGAACATAACTGCGCGATTCTCAGTATCACGGGATATCCTCAAAATATTTTTCAAACCACTATGGAAATGCTACGTCGAAATCCAGATTTACAAGTCTATGCGTTACATAATTGTACCCCAAAAGGGATGACTTTAGTTCATCATCTTCGCACAAGCCAAAACTGGTTTTTAAATACAAATCAGGTCATTATTGACTTAGGAATTACACCTCATCAAGTCTTAGACAATGAACAGCGAATGTTGATAGAATATTCTCCAAATTTAGCCAAAACTTCTATCGAACTCCCGAGAGAAGTTCGTCAGAGTTTATCGCCGGAAGAATTAAAATGGTTAGACGCGGGAAACTTTGTCGAGTTAGAATCTTTTCCGCCTCAACAGTTAATCCAAATTATTCAGCGAGGAATTACAAGGGATTTAAGTTTAAATAATGCAGGTAGCGATTCTATTTTTGTAGAAGACTCAGATAATTCATTGTACGTTTTTCAAAGTTTTGGTTAATTTGATCTTCAGTTTAAATAGTAAAAAAGGAGCAATTGAATTATGAAGTGTATTAACTGTAATACTAACAATACATACCGAGAAAGAACGACCAGTGGATTGAGTCGCTGTAAGAAATGCCGTCATCAATTTGTGTTTGACTACCGGAGACATAGTAAATGTCCTCAAAAATTAACCGATACCTTTTTCTTGAATGCTATAGATCGAATTTCTGCAAATAAAACGCTTTACTTTACAGCCAAACACTTTAAGTATTTTTTATCCAGAAAATTAGCACAATCACCTTTTGTTGGCGGGATTCAACCTCAACCAACTGTCAAACATATCAAGGTATTTATGATAGAAGATGTCAACTCCTTTCTTGCTCAAAAGAATGCGATTGGGGTTTATCTTGGGTTAAATCTTCTAGCTGAAGTCATCTTATGGACTGTTTTCAAAAAACTGACCTTGATTTCTATCTTTACCAATTACTGGACAATAGGTAGTTTTTGGCTAGTATTTTTAATCAGCAACGCAATTATACTCCCCATATTTCATTCAGATTTCCTAAACACACCAAAAGAACATCGATATCATCGCCAGCTTCGCAAGAAAAGAACAGTATTTTTTAGCAATTTAACCATTTTAACGATAGGAACTTTGATGATGCGTGGATATTTGTATTATCAAGATCCTATTTATAATCTGTTGTTAAGTTTTGAAGAAAAAAGTATTTTTCCTTGGATTATAATATCATTACTGGCAGCACCTTTATTGTTAGCTCGAACAATGCTAACCAATTTTTCAGTATACTTAGCGGATCTCAAAGAAGGTAAACGGGGTGAAGTTCGCACTACTCGTCAAATCAATAATTATGAAAATACTGCTGTTCAAAACTATTTTGATATCTGGATACAAGAATGGGAAAGAATTAATGGTAAAATAGTTAAATTACTTCCTCCTCCCGAATACAAAATAGAAGTCAGTATTAACTCAGATGTTAGCACTTATAGCTTTGATCGATTAATTGTTTGTGAGAGTGCTGATATTGCTCAATTTTTAATTGCTAACAACTTTCACTTTGAAAAAAATTGTGCGATTCTCAGTATTGATGGCTATCCTCAAAATATTTTTAATACTGTGATGCAAATGCTACGCCGCAACCCGAATTTATGGGTTTATGCAGTGCATGATTGTACTCCTAAAGGAGTAAGTATCGTACATCAATTACGAACCAGCGATCAATGGTTTAGAGATAGTAATGTTACGATGATTGATATCGGAATATTACCTCGTCAAATTCTAGCAGTTAAAGGTAAAAGTATTTGGGTAAAAATGACCGAAAAATCAGCACAACAAGCTGAACAATTACCATTAGAAATTCAGCAAAGTTTAGGAGAAGATGAATTAAAATGGCTAACAGAGGTAAATTTTGTCGAGTTAGAATCTATTCATCCTCAAAAATTGATTCACATTCTCAGTCAAAGTCTGGCTAACCAAGCATTGAATTTTGATGCTCCGAGTTTAAGAGAAACAGATGATTCGATTTTAGAAGAAACAGATTATTCCCTTTCAGAAGAAACAGATCGGAAAAACAACATCCGCTATCAATCCTCTGATACATTTGGTTAAGCCTATTATTTTTTATGAACCTGTAACCACATCTCCAAACTTGCCAGTAACCACAATTTAACCCCGTATCTTCCCCAAGTATCTCCTCGATAATTCAACCAATCCTTAATCATAGACTGATTCAAGTAAGGTGAAATTAGACTCTTTTTATTTAACAGCAAACTTTTCGCTTCTTTTTGCCAATATTTCCGAAACCCTAGCTGTACAGGAACCATCATTCCACTTTTTGGACGATGAATAATTGCATCGGGTAAAAGATCTTTCACAGCTTGTTTTAAAACGGCTTTTTCTTCAACTCCTGAGAGTTTATATTCTGGGGGAATCTGCATACTCAAGTCTACAATACGCTGATCAAATAAAGGAGATCTCCCTTGTAAGTTTAAGGAGGAAGTTAAATTATTCACTTTGGTTAAAATTTGATCGGCTCCCTTAAACTTAATATTTAAAGCCATTAATCGATTTAAGTAACTTACATTTGAGTTCAAATCTTCATAAAAAACTGAATTTTCTGCCTGAATAGCTGTATAAATTTCTGGTTTCAAGAGTTGTGGTAAATCCTC
>NZ_LATL02000007.1 GCF_000972705.2 Limnoraphis robusta CS-951
AGTTGTATGAAATATTGAGCCATTTTAAATCCAATAAAAACTTCAATTTGATTGATAAACTCCATTGTTATTCGTAAGTTTTAATCAACCTCTTTTTAAGTCCATCAAAATGAAAAAGAAAAGAAATTATCAAAAACCGTTTTTATTCCAACTAGCAGACTGGGAAAAAAATCATCTTTCTTTTCAAGAAAAACTGAATATTATTGTCAAAGAAACTCGTGATTTTCTCAACGTAGATCGAGTCAAAATTTATCAATTTCAAATAGAGGGAAGCGGTGTTGTTATTGCTGAATCTGTTAAATTAGAACAATTACCCTCACTGCTCGGCTTGCATTTTTCAGCCCAAGATATTCCCTCTGTTGCTCGCGCTCAATTCAATAAAGCCCATCAACGAATTATCATAGATGTCTCAGCCAAACGAAAAATCCTCGACTCCGCCAACTCACAATTAAGTGAACCGAATCGATTAAATGCTGAGATTCGCTATGCTCCCGTCGATGAATGTCATCTCCAATATTTAGTCGGAATGGGAGTTTTATCATCCTTGGCTATTCCCATTTTTCACTGGGAACAATTGTGGGGTTTATTCATCATTCATCATGCGGAACCGCGACGCTTTAGCGAACCCGAACTGCAAACAGTAGAACTCTTAAGTAAACAAGTTTCCCTGGCAATTGCCCAAGCTACATTGATAGCCCAAGCCGAACAACAACAACAACAAGAAAAAGCGATCGCTCGCATCAACAAAATTTTCGCTGAAAACCTTGACGAACATCAAACCTGGCAAACTGTTCTTGAAGAAAGCATCAAGATCTTAAAAGGCGATGGAGGACGTGTTTATTTCACAGAGGATCTCACTGGTCAATCCCCCAAATTATACACCTGTGGCGAACAACCGAGCCTAGCCGAACTCGAAAACAGTTCAAGTTGGCAAGATTTGATCCAGCAAAACACTCAACCCATTAAGCCCAAACCCGATTCCACACCGTTTAAAAATGTTGATGAGAGTCATTCCATCGGAAACAACAAGCCCTGTATTTTTACAGTTTTGGAGTTTTCCAAACATCCCCATCTCCAACCCCTAACAGAAGCTTTTGCAAATACTTCCATTCACTCATTACTGATCATTCCTCTGGGATCTCGTCAGCAAGAAATCGGTTATCTCACCTTGTTTAGAACAGAACGAGAAATCGAAATCCTGTGGGCAGGCTACCATAACACCGATCCGCGTAATCAAATCACTCGACGCTCCTTTGAAACTTGGCGAGAAATACGGCGACAAGCTCCCATTTGGCAACCTAACGAACTCAAATTAGGACAATCGCTGAGTCTACACCTTTATGTTGGCTTTACGCAACGCCAACTGACTCATCTGATCGAGAATCAAGCCTCCTATGATCGAGTCACCAAACTCCCCAATCGGATTGTCTTAGAACAACAACTAACACTAGCATTAATTGATGTTCTGCACAACGGCAATATGGTTGCAGTAGCAGTTTTAGGCTTAGATCAGTTTAAAACCATTAATGAATCTTTTGGATATCAAGTCGGAGATAGTTTCTTACAAGAAGTTGCTGTTCGTTTGCAAAGTCGCCTAGAACAACTCCAACTGAATAATACCCTGCTGGCTCGTTGGCATGGGGATGGATTTGCATTAATCTTTTCTCAGGTGGCTTATGCCGATGACACGATAACCCTGTGTCAAAGCTTGCTTGACATCTTTCGAGAGCCATTGTACATTCACACTCAAGCTATTTACCTCAACGGCAGTATCGGCGTGGCTTTGGCACCCTACGACGGAGAAAGTGCAGCAACACTCCTCAAACACGCAGAAATTGCCCTAGATCAAGCCAAACAATATGGCAAAAACACCTACAAACTCTATACACCTGAGAGTGCAACAATTAATCCGACTCATCTAACGCTAGAGGCTGACTTACAGAAAGCATTAAAACAAGAGGAGTTTGCCATTCACTACCAGCCCCAAATCGAACTCTCAACAGGAAAACTAAGCGGTTTGGAAGCTTTAATTCGTTGGTATCATCCTCGCTTTGGGGTGATATATCCTCATCACTTTCTTCCAGTCGCCGAACACATGAACGAACTCAAAGCTATTGGGGCTTGGGTTTTACAAACGGCTTGCACTCAACAACGCATTTGGCAACTAACAGGATTATCCCCTGCAAAAATTAGTGTCAATCTCTCTGTGAATCAGTTTCAACAAGAGGATTTAGTTGATGTGTTGATCAGTACCCTTCAACAAGCCCAGATGGAACCTAAATATCTGGAACTTGAAATTACAGAAACTGCTCTTATGGGCGATATTGAAAGATCAATGATTCGACTCAAGCAATTGCGGCAAGCCGGAATTCAGATTGCAATTGATAATTTTGGTCGAGGTTATTGTTCTCTCATTTCTCTCAAACATTTACCGATTCAAACTTTAAAAATAGATTCGTCTTTTGTCGAAGATTTAATGAGTGATCCGAAGCAAGGTGCTATTTTACAGGCTCTTGTCAATTTAGGGAATGCTCTAGAATTTAATGTTTTAGCGAAGGGAGTGGAAACCCGACAACAGTTAGAATTTTTGCAATCTATTGGTTGTAATCAGGCTCAAGGTTATCTGATTAGTCATCCTTTATCGGCAGAAGGAATCATTAAATTGTTGATGAAATCTCAACCTCTGACACCGATTTATTCTAGATTATGTACAACGAATAGCCCGATTATTCCTTTGAGCGGAACTCCAGTTTCTACACCCGAACCTTTAGCTCAAACGGTAGCCATAGATCAACAAACACTGGCTGAAAAAATTCTTGAATATGCTCATTTGAAAGAAGAACTTAAACAGCAAGCCATTCGAGAAAGACTCGTCATGGAAATCGGACAGAAAATTCGCAATTCTCTCAATCTCAATGATATTCTTAATACAACGGCTCAAGAAGTACGAGAGCTTTTGGAAACAGATCGGGTGATTTTGTACCGCTTTGATGCTCAGTGGAATGGAACCGTTGTAGTTGAGTCGGTTGTACCCGGTTATCCAGCTAGCTTAGAGGATGAAATTGATGATCCTTGTTTTAGAGAAAGCTATGTTAAATATTATCGTCAGGGAAGAATTAGAGCCATTGATAATATTAAGGAAGCTGATTTGAACCCTTGCCATATCGAACTCCTGGAACGCTACGCCGTTAAGGCTAATTTGGTGGTTCCGATTGTTTATCAAGATAAATTATGGGGATTGATGATTGCTCATCATTGTCGGGATATTAGACATTGGGAACAACATGAAATTAAGCTTTTGAGTGAATTATCCGCTCAAGCCGCGATCGCCATTCATCAAGGGGAACTTTATCAACAACTAGAAACCGCTAATCAAGAATTAGAACGTTTAGCTGCTCGTGATAGTTTAACTCAAATTGCGAACCGTCATTGTTTTGATCGGGTGTTAGAAAAAGAATGGACTAGGTTAATGCGATCGCAAGATCAACTGTCGCTAATTTTATGTGATATTGATAGTTTTAAACTCTACAATGACACCTACGGACATCAAGCCGGAGATCATTGTTTGCACCAAGTCGCCCAAGCGATCAAAGCGGGAGTCAAACGTCCAGCCGATTTAGTCGCTCGTTACGGAGGAGAAGAATTTGCTGTGATTTTACCCGCTACTTCCTTAGAAGGGGCGCTGCGAGTTGCGGAGGAAATTCGAGTGCGGGTGAGGGCCTTGGGTATTTCTCACGCTGAGTCCGTTTATGGCTGCGTGACGCTTAGTTTAGGGGTTGCGACGGTTATCCCCAATACGAGTTTATCAATTCCTATCCTGATTGGTGCGGCAGATGAAGCGTTGTATCGAGCCAAGGCGACGGGACGCGATCGCAGTTGTTGGTCTTCAAATTGAAACAATTCTGTCGTGATCACCTCCGACTGCTACACTGAGAAGATTAGCCGCTCAGATTTACATTAGACCAGAAACATAAACAAGCTTGATGGATATTTCAGAATTCCTTGAACTTTCTGCGGGTAAGTGGTTTTCTCAACGTACTATTCACAACTTATCCTCTGGACAATTGCAAGCAGGTAAATCCAACCTGACGATTACGCTTTTGCCTCAAAATGAACCTAGCATTACTCAACTGTGCGAACATCACCAAGTTGATCCGACAATGGCTTGGGGGGGATTCCAACTGGCTTGGGAGGGAACTGTAGAGGGCGACTCTCAAAGCCAGACGGGTTCAACAATGTTAGTTCCCTTGATTGACTCTGATTCACCCCATGAAGGTCAATTTTTACAAAAAAGACCAGGTTATGATGACCATGCCTTCAAAGGGAGTTATTTTTTAGGAGAGGATGAAGTTTTAGTTTTGATTACAGAAACCGATAACTTTTATGTTGAAGAACGGTTATGGTATCTGATGCCCAATTTGCGACTGCGAACCAGCATTTTCAAGCATACCAATGGCTTTAGCCAAGCTTCTTTTTGTTCAGAAATTCGGATTGGCATTAAGTAGACAGTCAACAGTAACCAGTTATTTCAGTTTACAGTTATTAGCTATCAACTGTTCACTGATAACTGGTTACTGTAAACTGTAAACTGTTGATTATCGGCACATAATTAGGGTATTAGCGGAGATAAAACCTGCTAACGGTTCGGCAATTTCGACCCAATTGCGAGGTTCATTATTCGGATCTCGAATCAGTTTATAACCTTCGACGAGGTAGACTTCCTGGCCCGAAGCGATTCCTCCCACACGAGACGCCGAACTAGAGGGTTTTGATCGAACCGCCACGCCTCTGGGTGCAGCGAAGCGATCGATGCGACGACATAGAGAAGCAGGTTGTTGAGGCGGCTGAGAAATCACATCATCCGAACACAGCATTAAGTTACTGCGTCCTCCCGGATAACCATTGGAGATAAATCCACGCATCGGATAGGTAATTTCGATCCAAGTTCGACCATCAGGCCCCCGAATGCCTTGATAATTGCGAACCAGGGTGACTTCATCTTTATGGCGAACCCCCCCGACTCGGGGAGAATTAGGAGTAGGTCGGGCGCGAACCGCCAAGCCTTGAGGTTCAAACACCTGACGACACAGATCCGATGTCGTTTCAGCGCTGCCTTCAGAGGGGGAAAATTTAGACGGAACTGCTTTTTCATTGGCGATCGCCCGATAGGGTATGGCGATCGCAACGATTAACAAACTACCCAGCCAGGGTATCCACCGAGACTCATAAGACAACATATTTATTCTCGTTCAACTCCTCACACAACCCACACTTTAAAATTGATTAAAATTGTCGCAAAAAGCGTAAATCACTGGCATAGACCCGGCGAATATCATCAAGCTGATGTAAAACCATCGCAAAGCGTTCGACCCCAAATCCGGCGGCAAATCCGGTATATTTCTCCGAATCATAGCCAACGGCTTTAAACACATTCGGATCAACCATGCCACAACCCAACACTTCTAACCATTTGCCTTGCCATTGTAAGTCTACTTCGGCTGAGGGTTCGGTGAAGGGGAAATAACTCGCCCGGAAGCGAATCGGTAAATCCCCAAACATCTGACGCAGGAACTCTTTAATTGTCCCTTTGAGGTCGCTAAAGCGCAATCCTTCATCAACGGCTAGGAGTTCGATTTGATGAAACACTGCCGCATGAGTTGCATCAACGGTATCGCGCCGATAAACCCGACCCGGTACTATAACCCGTAAAGGGGGTTTTTGTTGTTCCATGTAGCGAATTTGTACCGGAGAAGTATGGGTTCGCAGTAAGTTCCCATCCGGTAAATAGAAGGTATCCTGCATATCTCGGGCCGGATGATCGGCAGGCATATTCAACGCGGCAAAGTTGTAATAATCGCTTTCCATATCCGGCCCTGTGGCGACGGTGTAGCCCAAACCGACAAAAATATCGAGGGCGCGATCAATGATGCCGTTGAGGGGGTGTATTTGACCTTGGGGGCGATAAATTCCCGGCATGGTGACATCGAGGCTTTCGCTTTTCAGTCGGGCTTCGAGTTGGGCTGCTTGTAGGGCAGTGCGTTTATCGTCTAAGTCGGTTTGGATGGCTTGTTTGACTTCATTTGTGATCGCACCAATACGGGGACGTTCACTCGGATCGAGTTTTCCCATTGCCCCAAGCACTTGGGAGAGTTGACCTTTTTTGCCAAAGTAGTTAATTCGTAACTGTTCGAGTTGATCGAGGCTTTGGCAAGCGGTAATCTCGGTTTGGGCATTTTGGCGCAGTTCTTGGAGTTGGGCGTCAATTTGGGTACTCATATCGGGAATGTTTACTATACAACTTGGAAGTTTAAAGCAAAGTTAGCCGTGCAGATTGAATCCATCGCGATTCGAGCGGCGCAAAAATCGTAACATTGATTGAGAGACAAAGACGCTTACTATTAAGATTACACCCATTGTTGGGCGATCGCTGTTGAGTCATAAGCGGAACATTTATTTTGGCCCTGCACCTACACGATAATCAGAAATTGCATCCATGAAACTGTTAATCAGTAATGATGACGGCATTTTTGCCCAAGGAATTCGTAGCCTTGCTAATCATCTCGCAGAAGTCGGCCATGAGGTCAAGGTGGTTTGTCCCGATCAAGAACGATCCGCTACAGGTCACGGTTTGACGCTTCATCAACCCATTCGGGCGGAGAAGGTGGAATCGGTTTTTCATCCCCAGGTGAAGGCTTGGGCTTGTTCGGGAACTCCGGCGGACTGTGTGAAGTTGGCTTTGTTTGGGTTACTCGATACTCGCCCGGATTTTGTTCTGGCTGGGGTGAACCACGGCCCGAATTTGGGAACGGATGTTATCTACTCGGGTACGGTTTCTGCGGCGATGGAAGGGATGATTGAAGGCATTCCCAGTATTGCTTTGAGTCTGGGGAGTTATTCGGCGCGTCAGTTTCAAGCGTCTGTTCGTTTTGCGGAACGTTTGCTCAAACAGTTGGAAAAACGTCCTTTATCTCAGGTTATGCTGCTTAATGTTAACATTCCGGCGGTGCCTGAAGAAGATATTCTGGGTGTGATGATCGCTCGTCAAGGAATTCGTCGCTATATTGATATTTTTGAAAAGCGCGTTGACCCCAGGGGGAAAACTTACTATTGGTTAGCCGGAGAAGTCTTAGAAGAGGTCGAAGATCCTCAAAAGACTTTGATTAATGATGATTTACCAACAGATGTGCAGGCTTTACGCCAAAATTACATTACTATGACTCCCCTGCAATACAATCTCACTCACACGACCGGATTAAAAGAATTGCAAACCTGGCACAATGAACAAATTACCGATTGAAAATTAAGACAGTCTTAAGTCGGTTGACAAAAAAGAGCAGTTGTGATGAAAAGATTCGGTTTTTGTCAGACTCGATCTGCTTCTTTTTTAGGGATGTTGACTGATTGTATCTTTTTTACCGAAAAAATCCGTATTTTCGAGGTTGATGGAAATAGCAGGAGAGTTAGACTAGAGATAGAGAGCAACATTGTGCCGCATCGCTGATGCTTCTACGAGAGTTGTTACTTTTGCTTGCAAGGGGTCGTCAGTTTTGTCTACCTGAGTCATTTTGAGTCATTTATTCTATGAACGCTGATACCTTCAATACATACTCTGTTACTTGTCCGATTTGTCATCATACAAGCATTGTCTCCTCAATGGGGGTGTTTGGTGGACTTTTCACTTGTCCCCATTGTCATACTCATTTTGTGATTAGCAATAGTGGCCATTTTGTTCGTGATCCTTTCTGTCTACAAAAGTGGGCTGTTGGGCAGATGTTACGCCGTCAGAGTCATCCTTGGGCGAGAATTCGTCGAGATTTATGGCTGACTCGACGTTTTCCCCTGGCGGTTTTAGTCAGTGGCATTTTATTTATCAGTTTAGCCATTGCTGCTACTAATCAATTGAATACTGAACAAAGTACACTCGATATGCAGTCCGAGTCTATACAGGAAGAAGAATCTGATTCTCAATCTCCTGATTTTCATTGAGTGACTGAGATTAAGGTTCAGCAAGTTTTGACTGCAATTTTTGATGAGATTTTACACGTCTATTTGGGCAATACAGCTCGAAAAGATGTTATTTTGCTATCGTGAACCTGATAATTTAATCGGCTTGATTTGTCTAAAACTCGGGCATTTTTTTGAGTTAAATTGGGTGATTGATTGGACTAGATTAACTCTCCAATGGTAATTTTGATGAATTGACTTTAGGCGAGGATTTTTGGATCAACCTTTGTTAAATTGTCGATTCGTTGACTGGGGTATCACAACAGGGATTCTGGGGCTTTTTCGTGATTAATATTAAGTCTTGGGCGCTACCTATCGATTGAACTTGATCCAGTTTAAGGCGTTTTAGGGTAGAACGATCGAGTAGAAAATAGGGTTTAGGAGTTTGCCATTTTTGTTTCAATTCCTCATCCTCGACTGAACGAATTTTGCGATCGCTATAAAAATTCAAGGAAGGACGAGAGTAGGGATGAGAAGTATAAATGGGTTGATTGGCAGAAGTTCCTTGTTCAATTAAAGCGGCGACGGGTTTAACGGGATAATCTTCTGCGAGTTCCCAAACCCAATTATTAGAACTCACAAACAGGATTAATGAAACATACATTCCCCAAAATAAAATGATTAAAAATTGTCGATCTTTGCGATGAAGCAGCAATGTTGTTAGGGCAAAAGTGATTGATAATGCGGCGAAAGTTAGCTGTATATCCATCTCATTTTCCGCCACTTTAAAACCCGGAATGATCTGGCCAAAATACAGACAACCTAACCAGGCGACAACCGCAAGCAGGGCAAAAATCGGGGTAAATTGATGGGGTAAAGGAGAAGGTAAATCTTCTAGTTGATGAAGGTTTCCTTGCCATTGTCCGGTTTCTTGATCGCCTTCTCGCCAGACTTGGGCAAAATAACCACCCACTGTTAAAGCAAAAGCGGGATACAGGGGTAAAATATACCAGGGAAGTTTGGTGGTCATCAGAGAAATCGAAACGAAATAAATCCCTGTCCAAACTAAGATTAATTTTGCCCAACTAAAATTGCGATTTTTCCAGGTAAAAATCAGTCCGGGTATCCAAAACAGGTGCCAAGGAAAAGCGTATTTTAAAATTTCTAAAAGATAATACCAAGGGGCGGCTTGATGATTTTCAACTGACTGCCATATTCGTTCCCAAGATTGATCTTTGAGATTAATTTGAAAAAAGGATTGACCGTAATGTTGCCATTGGGCAGTATACCAAAGCGTGACGGGAACTAAACCCAAGAGTAACCCGATCCAAAGATATTTACACTGAAGCAGTCGGGGCGTATCCCATAATACAAAGAAAAAGGCGATCGCACCGAGCAAGAATCCTAGTAAAATTCCTTTGGTTAAACATAACAGTCCGAAAGCCAGTCCTGATCCGAGAGCGTAACGCAAATCTCGACGCGATCGCAACAGGCAAGCTAGCATTAAAATCAATAAAAATAGAACCGTTCCATCTAACATGGCTAACCGTCCCTGTCGGACAACCGGAAGCAAGGTGAGATAGACTAAAGCTGAAAAAACGGCGGGAGTTCGTTGACGAAACAGTTCTAAACCCAAACGGTAGAGAAGGGGAACAGAAGCTGCCGTTAATATTGCAGAAGGGAAACGGGCTGTCCATTCGTGAATTCCCGCGAACTGGTAAGCTAAAGCGATTAAATTATGAACAAGCGGGGGTTTATTAAAATAGGGATCTCCATGTAAGGTGGGATAAAGCCAATTGAGATCTCCTTGGGCAATTTCACGGGCGACTTGGGCGACAATTCCTTCATCCCAGTCTCGCAACGCAACACCGCCGAGATTGAGTCCAAATAATAATAGGGCTGCTGTTAACAGTCCAAATATCCACAAATAATCAATCCATTGATCACGAGCATGAGTCTGGTTGCGTGGGCGACCTGTAGCAAAAATTTGACGAGACATACTTAGAGGAGTGAAAATTGCAGACACGCAGCGATAAATTACCGCTAAAATCTACAGTGTAACTTTTGTAAAGAAAGGTTGTCAGTCGAACGCCCTATGGAAGTATTAGAAATTAAGCGCGAACTCGAAATGTTGTCTGAGCGCCTGGGTAAAACCCAGGACTATCTTTGACCTACCCGCACTCAACGCCCGGATCGAAGATTTAGAACAAATTGCCGCCCAACCGGAGTTCTGGGAGGATCAAAGCACGGCTCAAAAAACACTCCAAGAACTTAACGACCTTAAATCTATTTTGCAACAATATCAACAATGGCACAAAACGATAGAAGATACAGGTGCCATTTTGGAGTTGCTGGAGTTGGAAAGCGATGAGACGCTATTAGCCGAGGCAGAATCGAATGTAACCCATCTCAATCAAGATTTAGATAGTTGGGAACTCCAACAGCTTTTATCAGGCCTCTACGACCAAAATGGAGCGGTTCTGACGATTAATGCCGGGGCGGGTGGAACCGATGCTCAAGATTGGGCGGAGATGCTGCTGCGGATGTACACTCGTTGGGGAGAAGCTCACGGTTATAAAGTACATATGGCGGAATTCTCGGAGGGGGATGAAGCCGGAATTAAGTCGGCAACGCTGGAAATTGAAGGCCGTTATGCCTATGGTTATCTCAAGTGTGAGAAGGGGACTCATCGCTTAGTCCGAATTTCTCCGTTTAACGCTAATGGCAAGCGACAAACCAGTTTTGCAGGCGTGGAGGTGATGCCGATGCTTGATCAAGGTGTGCAGTTAGACATTCCTGAAAAAGATTTGGAGATCACAACGTCTCGGGCAGGTGGAAAAGGCGGCCAAAACGTTAACAAGGTGGAAACGGCGGTGCGGGTGGTTCATCTTCCGACGGGTATTGCGGTGCGTTGTACTCAAGAGCGATCGCAGTTGCAAAACAAAGAAAAGGCGTTAGCGTTGTTGAAGGCGAAGTTGTTGATTATTGCTCAAGAACAACGGGCGAAAGAAATTGCAGAAATTCGCGGAGATTTAGTGGATGCGGCTTGGGGAAACCAAATTCGCAACTATGTTTTTCATCCTTATCAGATGGTTAAAGATTTGCGAACCACAGTGGAAACGACGGCAATTGATGATGTGATGAATGGCGAGTTGGATGATTTTATTCAAGCTTATCTACGTCAAGAAAATCAATTGGTAGCGAGTGAGTCGGCTTAATTCAGTGATCAGTTATCAGTTATCAGTGACCAGTGAAGACAGTTGACCGTTAAATTTAGTTCTCTTAAAGGGATTAAAATCCCTGGCTATAAAGTTCTGGTCACTGATTAGGGAAGCGGGTAAAAATGGGTTTTCTGGGCATCATTGATTAAGTGTTTTGTGGCTATTAATCTTGAAGCTCAGAAATATACTCATTTTCATACTGTTCAATGAGAATTCCGAGAATATCCATCAGCGAAGCGAGAGGATGTTGTTCATCTTCACCCACTTCATCAATGAGTTGATCAAGCCAATTGACGAGAGATTGATAACTTGCTTCATCTCTGGGAACAACGAGTTGAGTTGCTAGGGGTTGCCACAATTTTTGAGTTTCATCAATGCTCAACATTTTTACGGTCTCCATTTTCCTTGATCGTACTCTGGATGGGTCAGAACTGCTCGAATATAAAGCTTTTGTCGATTATAGTGAATCGCAGCAATTAACCGGACTTTGTTACCGCCAATATTAAACACGGTGAGGTGATCAACTTGGTCAACACTGGGGAACTGACTGCGAAGTTCAGCGAAGGAACGAAATGTTCCTGATTTTACAATTTTATACCAACGAGCTAATGCCTTTTCTGTATCTGGGTACTTTGCCGCAAATTCATTGAGACGTTTACGAGTAATAACGTGCATAATAGACTTGAGAGAGATTCGCCCCTGATCTTATCGGCTTGAAGGGTCAACCGCACGCCTAAAGTATCGGTATCTTTCTGCTGTCGTGACAGCCTATCCCTTCCCATTTTTGAATCTAAAATCTACAATCGAGTCAACGGATTTGTTGAGGAGTAAAGGACGCCAAAAGATGTCCAAAGTCTACAGTACCGATGAACTGATTGAAATCTTGAATTGTGAGCGCAAAGCGTGTTTAGATGGAGAGCGTCTCAATTTGTCTGCGACTCCGGCGGTGGGAAACCCAGTGGTTGATCATTTTCTAAAGCCGGATGCCATTCAAAAGTTTACCGCTTATCAAGATTTTAAAGCGGCTGTTCATCAATATCAGATGGATTACCAAGTTTCGGGGATTGTTTGGCGAGAAATTACGTTGAAGGGAAAAACGCTTTGTTATCCGAGAGTTGATGATCAGTTGATGGCGTTACCTCAAGATATGGAAATTTTAAAAGCGGCGAAGTCTCAACTGCTTGAGTTTTGGTATGAGGTGACGGTAGACATGGATTTATATTTGAGTTTGAATGCGGGAAAAGATTATCGTCGAGTTCATCCGGCGGAAATCGATGCGATCGCTCAACGCACGGAATGGGCTTGTATTTTCAAATGGGAAAAGTCGAATTTTTTAGAGGTTTTATTACAATTGGGTTGGGGACAGCCTGGAGAGGCGTCTTATCGTCGGGGTTGGCCTCATTCGGGGAGTGAATCTTTTCATGCGGTTAAACCGGGAAAAACCCCAATTTGTTAACTGTTTTTTAGCTGTTCTTTTACCCAATTTCTGAATATTTTTAACAGGGTTATTTCTCCTGTTGTCTTGCTTTGTTCGAGAAATTGGGTGAGTTCATCACTGGATAAAAAAGGAAAAAAGTAAAGGAAGGATTCAGAATCAGTGTATCAGTTGACAGAATCGATTCTGCCTACTATCATTATCATTACGACAAAAATACTTAAAATTTATTAAGTAAGTTAATTATTAAAGAATTGGAGAAAGTGGTGATGAATCATGCTATTAATTCCCCGTTTAGATATCCTGGAGGTAAATTTTATGCGCGTCATTTAATCTTAGAATATATTCCTGATCATACCCACTATATAGAACCCTTTGCAGGCGGAGGTTCTATATTTTTTGCAAAGGAAAAAGTTAATAAAAATTGGTTAAACGATATTGATGATGACTTGATTAATTGTTATTTGATTATTCGAGATAAACCTGATGATTTAATTGAAAAACTAAAAGGAGAACAAGCCACTAAAGAACGTCATACCTATTATAAAAACGTATATCAGCCAACTAACGATTTAGAAAAAGCAGTTAGATGGTTTTACTTAAATCGAACCTCATACTCTGGTATTATGAAACGGGAAAGTTGCTATTGGGGATATGGGGATAAATATAGTATGAAACCTGAAAACTGGCCTCGTAATATTTTGCGTACCTCTGAAAAGCTTCAAAATGTAAAAATTACAAACTTAGATTTTGAACAAGTTTTTAATCAAGTTGAAGATGGTGGGTTTTTATTCATAGATCCTCCTTATTTTAATGCTCGTCAAGATAATTTTTATACTCACCATTTTACTCAAGATGATCACTTAAGATTATGTGAAGTTATAAAATTCCATAGCAAGCGACTCAAATTTTTATTGACTTATGATAATGTTTCTGAAATTCGAGAGCTTTATCAATGGGCATCTCAAATTGATGAAAAAGAATGGAATTATACAGTAGGCAGAACAGATGATCAGAAAAAAAACAAAGATACTAATTCCTTAAAATCATTAAAAAAGAAAGGCAGCCGCTACAAAGGCAAAGAAATCTTTATCACAAATTATGGATTAACTTCACTCAATTTGACTCATTCTTATAAACAGCTAGAATTACCGCTTTATGGCTAAAAATAGCAAGTCAATGTCCCTATTAATTTTCTATAAAGGTTTGTAAAACTTGTAAACAATCTTGAATTTCCAACCAAGGAGGTAGCGGTTTGCCTGTATTTAGATCAAAAACGATTTTAGGAAAGTTAGGAATAAATCCACAACTATAAGGGTTTTTGCATTCTCGTCTTGTGCATTTGATATTGTTCTTGAATAGGGCTGCTACATCATTAGACTTGGCGATATATACTTTATCAAATATTACATCTTTTAAATTAGACTCGTCTTGTAAATCGATAATATTCTTGTTACTAATTTTTTCTAAAAACTCTTTCGATTTCTCTTTAGGATGCCATTCAAAATTTCCTGTTGCTTCATCGGTTTCGTAAAAAGCATTAGCAATTGAGGTTACAACAAGATCAAAACTATTAGGTAAATATTGATCGTTATGAATCATAATAACATCAACTGGAATATTGACCTTAGTAGAAAGTTGTTTAGCTCTTTCTACTCCTAAAGTTCGACTCCGCATACACTTTACATCAATCTCAAAATATTGAGTCTGGTTTTCTGTGTTTGCTTTAACTTTCCTATATCTACCTTTTGCTGCTAGCTTGCACTCTACTCTAATATTGATATGGGTTTCTAAATGATTAATAACCACATCTTGATCGCTCGAACCAAATTGAGGATTAATTTTCGGTTTCACTATTTTCCACGATTTTTTATCGAGATACTTCTCAAATTGGGCAATTGCAGAAAACTCAAAAGCTTTGCCTCGAATCATCGGTAAAACTTTAGGATCTTGAAGAATGTCCGGCAAACTTTCAGGCAAAATATTATATTTAAGACAAAATTCTTCTATATTTTTAATCAAATCATTCATTATTATCACTCAGTAAATCAACAATACTAATATCTAAAGCTTTCGCTAATTTTTCAATATTTAATAGGGTAATATTCTTTTCGGCACGCTCAATCATACCAATGTATGTCCTGTGTACTCCTGCTTTCTCAGCTAGTTCTTCTTGAGATAAACCCTGTTTCAACCTAGCTTTTCTAACTTGTTGACCAAATTGAACTAATATAGGTTCTTTCACGGCTTTGAGGAGCCAAAAATTATTTCTTACCTATTTTATGAAAAATGATAACTAAAGTTCTACATACTATAGTTAGCATTTGTTTTGATTTTTTATTCCAGGTATAGAAACTAAACAGTAAAAATTTGTTAAAATTTGTAACGAAGACAAATCAGATTAACGAAAAATGAGTGATAAACGAGTGCTAATCTGGTATCGTAACGATTTACGAGTCCATGATCACGAACCCCTACATTTAGCAGTAAAAGCCCAAGCAGAGATTATTCCGGTTTACTGCTTTGATCCTCGACAATTTGGTAAAACGTCCTTTGGTTTTCCTAAAACGGGAGCATTTCGCGCTCAATTTTTAATAGAAAGTATAACAGATTTACGTCAATCTCTGCAACAATTAGGGAGTGATTTAATTGTTCGTTCTGATTTCCCAGAAACCGTTATTCCTGAACTGGTTAAACAATTCAAAATTGATGCGGTTTACTATTATCGGGAAGCAACTTCAGAAGAATTAGCGGTTGAAGCTGCTTTAGAACAAGCCTTAAAACCTTTAGGCGTGGCGTTAAAATCTTGTTGGGGGGCGACGCTTTATGATTTGGATGATTTACCCTTTCCTATCAGCAGAATTCCTGAAGTTTTTACTCAATTTAGAAAACAAGTTGAGAAAAATGGCACAATTTACGCTTCATTTACCACGCCTAAGCGTTTACCGAGTTTACCGAAAGTTGAAATTGGAGAGTTACCAACACTGCAAGTTTTGGGCTTGGAAACACCAAGGTTTGATGAACGGGCGGTTTTAAAGTTTCAAGGGGGAGAAACAGCCGGAATAACCCGGTTAAAGAATTATATTTGGGAAGAAGATTGTTTAAAAGACTATAAAGAAACCCGAAATGGAATGTTAGGGGGGAATTATTCTTCTAAATTTTCTCCTTGGTTAGCGATGGGGTGTTTATCGCCTCGGTTTATTTATGATCAGGTGCAAGATTATGAAGAACAACGGGTGAAAAATGACTCGACTTATTGGTTAGTTTTTGAGTTGCTATGGCGGGATTATTTTCGGTTTATTTGTCTGAAACATGGCAATAAAATTTTCCGTTTATCGGGTTTACAAGGGGTTCCTATTCCCTGGAAAAAAGACTGGGAACGCTTTGAACGTTGGCAGACTGGAACCACAGGTTTTCCCTTGGTTGATGCGAATATGCGGGAACTTGCAGCAACGGGTTTTATGTCGAACCGAGGACGGCAAAATGTAGCCAGTTTTCTGACTAAAAATTTAGGAATAAATTGGAAAATGGGGGCGGAATGGTTCGAGTCGCTGTTAGTTGATTATGATGTTTGTAGTAATTGGGGAAATTGGAACTATACCGCAGGGGTGGGAAATGATGCGCGAGGTTTTCGGTATTTTAATATTCCCAAACAGGCGAAAGATTATGACCCTAATGGGGATTATGTGAAGCATTGGTTGCCGGAATTAGTAGCTTTACCTGCATCAAAAGTTCACGAACCCTGGACGTTACTTCCGGTTGAACAAAAGCGATTTTGTGTACAATTAGGCGTGAATTATCCTCATCCTGTTGCTGATTTGATGAAGTCGGTTCAAAGCAATCAAAAAATCTATGAGGCGGCTTTAAATAAAGCTAAACATCCTCTACGATAACAAACCCATTTATAATTTTTCTACTGGATAAAATACAACAAAATACAACTCGCTATTTCCTGCTTCCTGGAAAGGGGCGGGTTGATGGGTGGGAGACATACATAT
>NZ_LATL02000008.1 GCF_000972705.2 Limnoraphis robusta CS-951
ATATAATGTTATATATGATATGATATCTACAAGTTAGAAATCCTTTCTAAAGGAACACAATCTTCGAGAAGCTGTAGTGTAGGCATCTAGCCTGCTTCAAGTTTAAAACTCATTCAACCTTTCTACAGCCCCGTAATGTGCAGAAGCTTTCTAGATTAAAACTCAATCAACCGACTAACAATGAAAAAACAAGTTGTTATCAAAATACCAGGGGGCGATTTTGATACAGGTTTTCCTGTTGTACTAGAGTTTTGGGAAGACGGTAGAATTATTGCCATAGACCGCGAATGTCCTGCACTTCCCGCCCAACCAAAAATTAAGAAAAGTTATGAAGAATGGCGAGAACTTCATAGAGGTTTAGGAGAGCGAATTATTGAAGTTCCAGAGGTACAAATTACCCATAAATCGACATATCAAGAGTGTTTATCTGCAACTCAAGCCCTTGAATATACTCTAGAAAATTGGTTTAACAATCCTATATTTGGCGATATCCGAGGGCGAATTGTGGGACGTTTAAAATATGTAGCACCCAACGAATCTGTAAGAATTGTTTTGGATACCGCCAATTCTTGTTTACAAAAACTATCCTGGGATCGGTGGGATTTATTTGAAAAAGATTATTTCTTACCCAATGCGGAGTTAGTTCTTTTATCTCGATACAATCGACCTCCAGAAACCCTGCAAATACCGATTAAAATTCTGGCTATTTTTGGCAGCGATGAAGGGGGTTTGCAACTACAAGAAGATCTAAAAGAAATTCAAAACNTTCTTACCCAATGCGGAGTTAGTTCTTTTATCTCGATACAATCGACCTCCAGAAACCCTGCAAATACCGATTAAAATTCTGGCTATTTTTGGCAGCGATGAAGGGGGTTTGCAACTACAAGAAGATCTAAAAGAAATTCAAAACTTAGCTGAATATGGAGGAGAAGTTACTTGCATTCCCGAAGAAGGAGATTCCCTCAGTTTCCAAACACTGTGTAATACCCTTTATCGGGGAAATTGGGATATAATTTTCTATGCCGGACACAGTTCAGGTCAAAGCATTTGCCTTTCTAATGAGCCTAACTTACCCATCAATAACTTAAGACAAGCCCTAAGAATAGCCGCTCCTAATATTAAGCTTGCTATCTTTAATTCCTGTGATGGACTGGGGATTGCGGAATATTTAGCCGAGTTTAATATTCCCCATCTCATCGTCATGCGAGAACCCGTTCCTGATATAGTAGCCCGCAGTTTTTTGAAGTATTTTTTAGAAGAATTTATTCAAGGAAAACCCCTTCATGCTGCGGTTCGTCAAGCCAGAAAAAAATTACATCAATTAGAAGTTCCAACTGCAAACAATGAACCGTATTATCCGGGAGCATCCTGGCTACCGATACTCTTACAAAATCCGACGGCTCCTCAACTGTATTGGCCTCAACCGGAACCGGAACCCTCACCTGAACCCTCACCTGAACCTGAACCTGAAAAACCCTTAATCCAACCCAAAGTAATGATGATGTTAGGGTTAGTATTTATCGGTATTTTTATAGGTGTTTTCTGGGGAACTTCTAGCCGCTTTTTTAAGAAACCTGATGTTATTGGAGATTCTATCAGTCAGGGGGAAGAAATTGTGGTGAAGATGTTTCAACAACGGCGTAAACAAAGGGGTGTAGAACCTGTTGCCGACTGTCAGAAACCCTTGAAGTATTTTTTACCCTTTTGGAAGGATTATATTAGACAACAGTGGAATGATTGTTTTGTCACCAAACAAAGTTATCACGAAGCCATTCAACACCTTCAAAAAAGTTGGGAAGAAGAAAAACAAGATCCCGAAACTTTAATCTATCTCAATAACGCAATATTGGAAGCAACAAACGCCGATTACTATACCATTGCAGTTGTTGTTCCCACGATAAAAAATCAAGCCGGAGAAGTCATCGATGTCGAACTTGCGGAAGACATTCTGCGGGGAGTTGCTCAAGCCCAAACCGAAGTGAACTTGAATTTATTCAATGGAGATGAATCTGCTGAGTATACCTTACCCGGTTCAGATTTTCTTCAGCATAGAGACTTAAATGGAAAAGGCTTAAAAGTGATCATTGCTGATGATTCTAACTTCAAACCTCAAGCCATCAAAAATACACATAACCTCGTTAAAAACTCAGAAATTCTAGGCGTAATTGGTCATTATTCTAGTGAGATGACCCTCGCTACTTTAGATATTTACAACAAAAATCAAGTAGTTTTAGTGACTCCAGGAACAACCACCTCTGAACTCACCGAAAACCCAGAACAGTTTTTATTCCGAATTCCGGCAGTGAATTATAAGAAGGCTTATAAAATGGTTGATCTCTTGACCCAGGAAATCAAGCAGAAAAAAGTCACGATTTTTTATAATCCTGCCAGTCCCTTTTCGAGTGATTACAAACAATACTTTGAACGAAAGTTGTTAGAAAAAGGAGGAGAAGTTGTAGCTTCTTTTAACCTGGCTAGTCCTAACTTTAACGCAAAAGATGCACTTGAAAAAATGAGAAATTCTGAAGAATCCGTGATTATTTTAATACCGGATGGTCAGGTGACAAATTCCGTCAATCAAGCGCTAGAAGTGATTAAAGAAAATAAAGGTGAATATTGGATGTTGGGTAACTCCTCGGTTGACACGCCCAGAACTTTAGCGCTCGGTCAAGAATATCTAGAAAAACTATATTTAGTCATTTTCTGGCATCATTTAAACAGTTTTCAGCCCGATTTTTCGCAAATCACTTCGCAACTTTGGGGCGAATTCGTGAGTCTTCGTACCGCTTTAGCCTACGATGCAGCCCATGTTTTGATTGAAGGAATTCGCCAAAATCCCACCCGCAAAGGAATTCAAAAGCTACTTTCTAGTGAAAGCTTCAAGATTGACGGCGTGACCGGGAAAATAGAGTTTCAACCGGGAACAGGCGATCGCAAAGAACAACCCCTTGATATTGTTAAAGTTGCTGCTTGTGCAAATCAAGAGTATGGTCTTACCTTTCTCCCAACTGAGTTTTCAACACCGAAAAAAGCGGGTTTAGATTGTTCAAATCGTGAATGATATCATCTCCGATTCATTAATTATAATTTGGTAGGGGCGAGTTCTAAACAGTGAACAGTTAACAGTTACCAGTGACCAGTTTTTACAGTTAACAGTGAACAGTAATCACCTGACCAATCAATATTGATAACTGATTGCTGAAATCACTGTAAAATCTGCACTGAAATCTATGGTCACTGATAATTGTAAACTGTAATCAACTCGCCCCAAATTGAAGACAATTATTGAAAGCCCAAAAGCAACGCGCTTTGATAGAAAATAAAGCTACAAACCCAAGCTAAAATCAAAGAAAATCCGAGAGAAAATAGCGTAAACTTCCAAGATTTAGCTTCGTTTAAAATGGTCGCAATCGTTGTCAGACAAGGCGTGTACAGTAAGCAGAAAATACAAAAACTATATCCTTGAATAAAGGTAATGCTCTCTGCCATATGTGCGCCAACACTCGCTGATTGTAAGCCGTAAATAACCGCTAACGAACCCAGAACAACTTCTTTCGCAATGAAACCAAAAATCAAGGCTAAAGTCAAATAAGGATCAATGCCAATTGGTTGCATAACCGGACTGAGAAATTGACCAATTTGCCCACCAATGGTATCTAAACCTGTTGCACCGGGAGGTAAACTGGTAATCACCCAAACCGCAATACAACCGATAGTAATAAAGCCCGAAGCACGAACTAAAAACTCTCGAACTTCTCCCCATCCTCGCAGGGCAACTTGTTTAATTGTTGGGAACCGATAAGGCGGCAATTCTAACACAAAAGGATCTTCATTTTTGAACGTTCCTTGAAACAGAAACGCTGTTAAAAAGGCAGCTAAGAAACTCAGAATATAGAGAGAAAATAAGACAAGCGCCCCGTTTCCATTCGGAAAAACTGCCGCAATAATAAACACAAAAACTTGCAATCTTGCCGAACACAAACCAAACGGAATAATCAGCATGGTTAACAGTCGCAACGCCCGTGAACGCATCACCCTTGTTCCCATCAACGCCGGAACATTGCAACCAAACCCCATCATTTGCAAAACAAAACTCCGCCCATCTAAACCCAGACGCGCCATCAGTGCATCCATCAAATAAGCCGCCCGAGACAGATAGCCACTATCTTCTAAAATTGCCATCACCATAAAGAAGATAACAATTAACGGCACAAAGGAGGAAATCGTCGCAACACCCGCCCAAATTCCGTTAATAAAAAAGTCTTGAACGACTCCCGGAAACACGCTTAAAACCGGAGAAATTACCGTTTCTTCTAGCCATCCGGTGAGGCTATCCATGATATCTTGAGACGGCAACCCCACATTCCAAACAATCCAAAAAACGGCAAACATCCCCATAAAAAACACGGGTAAACCCAAGACAGGATGCAATAAAACACTATCCAATCTTGCGGTTAATGTTTGTGCCAATTGTGAGGGCATTTCCACCGCATCTTTGAGGATGACTTCGATTTCTTCAACCGAAATTTTTCCCCGTAGGGCTAAGGTTTTTTGAATATCATTAACGATAACCGGAAGTTCAATCTGTTCTAACTGATGACAAATGGTTTCATAGGCTTTCATGTAGCCTTTCCCGTATTTTGCACTAATCAGAAAAACAGGCATTTCTAAATGTCGGGATAATTCTTTTGAGTTAATTTCAACGCCATAGTGTTTGGCTTCATCCGACATATTTAACATCACCACCGCAGGCAAACCTAACGCTTTCACTTGCAGTGCCAAGCGAATTTGACGGTCAATTTGGGCAGCATTTAAAACAACAATTACTAAATCAATGGCATACTTTTCTAAGAAGATTCGGACAACGTTCTCATCTTCAGAATAACCGTTGAGATCATAGATTCCCGGTAAGTCTACAAATTCAACGGTTTCGCCATTAATTTTAACGTTGGCTTGCAGCAAATCTACAGTTAAACCCGGCCAGTTTCCCACATAGGCAGCCACCCCAGTAATCCGGCTAAAGAAGGTGGATTTTCCCGTGTTGGGCATTCCAATTAAAGCAACCCGTTTAACCGCTTTGCTGTCCCTCGGTTGAGTGACGGTTGGAGAATGACAAGTCATCGTATTTTCCCCCTTAAAGATNTTTAACGTTGGCTTGCAGCAAATCTACAGTTAAACCCGGCCAGTTTCCCACATAGGCAGCCACCCCAGTAATCCGGCTAAAGAAGGTGGATTTTCCCGTGTTGGGCATTCCAATTAAAGCAACCCGTTTAACCGCTTTGCTGTCCCTCGGTTGAGTGACGGTTGGAGAATGACAAGTCATCGTATTTTCCCCCTTAAAGATTGTGAACGATAAAGCCTCAGAATGACACTGAAGACTTTATCAAATTTTAATGAAGACCTTAATGAAGTTTTAACAGACTTTTACCCGAATCTGTGCAGCTTCCTGTCGGCGAATGGCAACTTCTGTCGTTGTACCGATGCGAACGTGCAGTGGCCCGCCAAACCAAGCCACTCTTAACACTTGAATCGGTCTATTCGGAAGAATTCCCATTGCTTCTAATCGATGAACTAAACCGTCATTAGAATGATGGGGTTGAATACTATCAACAAAGCCAACTTGTCCGGCTTTCAGTTCAGATAAACCCATAATTTCTCCTATTTAATTTGACTCAATCTGTAAAGCTGATTTTATTATTGCATTAAACTCTCAATTAAAATCATTCAGCATAAATACTCAACAGATTCTTAACAATTATCTATTTTAAATAATATAAATAGACATTCATCAATATTTAGCCATAAACCGGGTTTTTGGGGTTGGTGACTGGTACGGGATCTTGATGAATTGCCCCTAAACTGGTGACTGTAAAGACTGGTGACTGACGCTGAGACAGTCATCCTTAACTGGATTCCACAACTGTTCGAGGCGATGAGCAGGTATGGTTAAATAGAGAACATCTCCCGACTTCAGGACAAAACTTAACAACTCCCAACTGTGAATCGTCTGACAATTCGCTTCAATGTAAAGCGGCACAAAATCAACACTACGGGCAACATCTTGCACCCGTTGCCCACAAAATGGATGATTCGGTGTAATCAACGNTCATCCTTAACTGGATTCCACAACTGTTCGAGGCGATGAGCAGGTATGGTTAAATAGAGAACATCTCCCGACTTCAGGACAAAACTTAACAACTCCCAACTGTGAATCGTCTGACAATTCGCTTCAATGTAAAGCGGCACAAAATCAACACTACGGGCAACATCTTGCACCCGTTGCCCACAAAATGGATGATTCGGTGTAATCAACGTGGCTAAGGCAACCCAAAGACTATCGGCGGTAATTCCATTCCCTAAAATTCGCCCTCCAATCGCCGCCGCCGCAAACGCAGGGGCCGCTATTTCCGTCGGACTGAGAACCGTTTCAAAGTCAAATACTTGTTGTTCCATCAGGGCAAATTGAGGGTCTTGACTGCGAACCACAACGCGAATTTTCGGGGCTAATCCTTTCGCACTCAAGGCAATTTCTAAGTTTGCCATATCATCACTTGTAACCGCTAATACGGCTTCTGCTTGTTTGATATTGGCAGTTTCTAAAGTGGTTGAAAGACTCGCATCTCCTTTAATAACCGGAATTTTTAAAGCCTCTACAATACTAGAAAATCGAAAGTTCGGATCGCGTTCAATCGTGACCACTTCATAGCCATTTGCCCGTAATTGTTGAGCGATGCGTAAACCCACTCCCCCCAAACCACAGATAATATAATGATTGCGTTCAGGAATCCTCGTGGCGTTGAGGTATTCGGTTAAGCGAGTTCCCAGTACAAAATCATTCAGCAACGCATAACAAATTCCCACGACACCCGCACCGACTAACATCATCACGGCCGTAAAAATTTTAATGCTTTCGGGTGCATTTTCAGCTACTTTTTCATTTCCCCCCGCTCCGGTAATCATCCCCACCGAAAAATAGAGAGAATCTACAATAGAGTTGTTGAGATTGATGCTAACATAGGTGACTGTGGCGATGAAAATAATCAGCAGTAATAAAAGAATCACTAACACGGCGGATCGACCATGTTGCTGAAATTTTTGCAGACTCTTTCTCAGTTTGTTTAGGGTTTGTAGAAGAGAAAATTTGGGTTTGCGAATATCAGGTTTACTGGCGATAATTAAGCGATCGCCGACTTTGAGTTGTTTCCCTTCGATCACGGCGGAAACTAAATCGAGTTGAGTATTAATCGGCAGATAATAAATCAGCATCCGGGAACGATCGGCCCAAAGTTCCGTTAGGGTTCGACCTTTCCAGGGATGTTGATCATCAATCCATTCTTCTTGAATCGGCCAGTAAGCGTTAAACAGTTCCAGTTGTCCGATGGCGCGATTTCCCAAGGCTGCAAAGGTAAATACAGGCGCCGCCAGGGCAGAGACGCTCATAGTGGTATGATTAGGCAGTGTTTGATCGAGGCGATCGCCTAAATTGGTATTAAACAGACGATTGATAATGCGAATTTTGGGGTTGAGAATTTGCGCCTGCATGAGTATCGCCAGGTTTGTAGACTCGTCACTCCCGGCTAAAACGAGGGTCTGGGCGCTTTGAATTCCGGCAGCCAGTAAGGTCGAAGCGGATCGCAAGTTGCCGACAACCAGATCTGAACCCTCTCCTTTGATGGGGGTTTCATTTACTCCGACAACAAAAGCCCCCTGCTGTCGCAACAGACAAAAGATCTTGTATCCCGTGTCACCTAAGCCACACACAATTATGCGAGGTTTCATATTCTGTTAACTCGCCTCAAGCCCAAAGAAAACAATTTATTATAGACCCAACAGCCTTCAATTTTTTATTAAATAAATCAAAAAAACTGTATCGAGTAACACCAGAATAAAATTAACCTTCAAAAAGGAGAGTTGGCTGGGGAAGTTAAATCCTGTTGTGTCTGTCTCAAAGACAACAGTATCCTCGACTAAAAAATTCTATGATAAAAACTTGAGACGGTTCACCGGAACTTCCAGAGGAAACCTCAGCCCAAAAACTCATTTTTTAAATAAAAATAGGCGAGTTTTAAATAGACCTCTACTGTCCGGTTAACTCATCGGCATTCAGCTCAGGGAGAGGTTGTTGAAGTTCAATGGCAGACCAACCCTCCTCGGAATTTGAATGATAATTCTCGAGTATTTTTCCCGCAAACCGTAATCGATTTTGATCTTGAAGTTTCACCAACTCTTCTTGATAGGAGGCAATAATCCTGGCGAGACTGATGGCAATCTGATCCCAACTCTCATCGCCAACAATTTTATCAGCAATCCCTTGGAATAAGTCTGTTTGCTTACTGTTCTTGACGTATTCTTTGAGACGTTTACCGGATTTTTCTAAGGCGGCTTGGTAAACTTCCCCATTCGACCACCAGATTCCCGGCTGATTCAATAACCAAGTCAATATATATTCTGGGGCGTGTTGTTCCTTGACCCAAGTTGCTAGATGTTTTAACTCTTCCATTTGGCTTTCACTCCAGATTTTTCACCGACTCAATTCTACTGCATTGAGCCAATTTCGTTCGTTTGGTATTCAAATACACAATGAATCTTAAAAAAAACCTGATCTAAATTATACAAAAAAAGAATCAACGATACAGTGAAAATTAAATTCGTGCATTCACCCACGACTCAATTTAGAGCGAGCAGATACATATGTCAAAGCAGAAATTTGGTGTAATCGGTCTAGCAGTGATGGGTGAAAACCTAGCACTCAATGTTGAGCGGAATGGTTTTCCCATCTCTGTTTACAATCGCACTAGATCCAAAACTGACGAGTTTATGAAAACGCGAGCCGTTGATAAAAACGTGTTCGCCGCTTACAGCTTGGAAGAATTTGTTCAGTCTCTCGAGCGTCCCCGCAGAATTCTGGTGATGGTGCAAGCCGGAAAAGCCGTCGATGCGGTAATCGAGCAGCTTAAACCCCTACTCGATCAAGATGACATGATCATCGATGGAGGAAACTCTCTCTACGATGATACTGAGCGTCGTACCAAGGAACTCGAAGCGACTGGCTTAGGATTTGTCGGAATGGGCGTCAGTGGCGGTGAAGAAGGCGCTCTTTGGGGGCCTAGCATGATGCCAGGAGGAACAGAAGCCTCCTATCGCGAACTCGAACCCATTTTAACCAAAATTGCGGCTCAGGTCGATGACGGCCCTTGTGTGACCTTTATTNACGATGATACTGAGCGTCGTACCAAGGAACTCGAAGCGACTGGCTTAGGATTTGTCGGAATGGGCGTCAGTGGCGGTGAAGAAGGCGCTCTTTGGGGGCCTAGCATGATGCCAGGAGGAACAGAAGCCTCCTATCGCGAACTCGAACCCATTTTAACCAAAATTGCGGCTCAGGTCGATGACGGCCCTTGTGTGACCTTTATTGGCCCAGGAGGGGCAGGTCATTACGTGAAGATGGTTCACAACGGGATTGAGTATGGCGATATGCAGTTGATTGCAGAAGCCTATGATTTACTCAAAAATACAGCCGGACTCACCAACGAGCAACTCCATGAAGTCTTCGCCGAGTGGAACACCACCGACGAACTGAACTCTTTCCTGATTGAAATTACCGCCGATATCTTCAAAAAGATTGACGATCAAGGCACGGGTAAGCACCTGGTAGACTTGGTAATGGATTCTGCCGGACAAAAGGGAACCGGACGCTGGACAGTAATGAGCGCTTTAGAACTGGGAGTTGGTATTCCCACGATTATTGCGGCCGTTAACGCTCGGATTATGTCCTCTTACAAGGATCAACGGGTTGCAGCTTCTAAAGAATTACCCGGACCAACCGGAATGTATGAAGGGGATACCAAAGCCTTCGTCAATATGGTTCGCGATGCCCTCTACTGTTCTAAGATTTGTTCCTACGCTCAGGGCATGGCTCTGTTGGGTAAGGCTTCTCAAGAATATAACTATAACCTCAATCTTGGGGAAATGGCTCGAATTTGGAAGGGTGGTTGTATTATTCGAGCTGGATTTTTGAATAAGATCAAAAAAGCCTATGACGAAAATCCTCAACTCCCCAACCTGTTGCTTGCTCCTGAGTTTAAGCAAACCATTCTTGATCGTCAAGATTCTTGGCGGCAAGTGTTGATCGCGGCGAACAAGTTTGGGATTCCGGTTCCGGCGTTTAGTGCATCCTTAGATTACTTTGATAGCTATCGTCGGGCGACTCTCCCGCAAAACCTGACTCAAGCTCAACGGGATTACTTCGGCGCTCACACCTACGAACGAACTGACAAATCTCGCGGTGAGTTCTTCCACACCGAATGGACACAGGAAGAAAAGTCTACGGTTGGCGTGTAGTTTGCTGTTAGAAACCGGGTTTCTTAGTGGAGAAACCGGGTTTCTCAGTCTATGATGGCAAATGTTAGAAACCGGGTTTCTGCTTACTTTTGGCTTCTTCGCCTAGATGTTTGCTGGAGAAACCCGGTTTCTC
>NZ_LATL02000009.1 GCF_000972705.2 Limnoraphis robusta CS-951
ATGTGACGCATGACAGAAAAAGCCTATAGCTACCGTTTTTACCCTACTCTTGAACAGGAAAACCTGTTGAGGAGAACATTGGGGTGCGTAAGACTGGTGTACAACTTGGCACTGGCGGCGCGAACTCAAGCGTGGTACGAACAAAAGGAACGAGTGGGCTATTCTCAAACATCTTCAATGCTGACAAACTGGAAAAAAGAGGAAGAATTAGACTTTTTGAATGAGGTCAGTTGTGTTCCCCTTCAGCAAGGTTTAAGGCATCTACAAACTGCATTTACCAACTTCTTTTCGGGTCGAGCAAAATACCCGAACTTCAAGAGAAAACGTAACGGTGGTAGTGCCGAATTTACCAAGTCAGCTTTCAAGTTTAAAGAGGGTCAAGTCTATATTGCCAAATGTAAAGAACCTTTAGCTATCAGATGGAGTCGCCAACTCCCCAAAAGCTGCAAACCATCTACCATTACGGTCAAATTAGATCCGAGTGGTAGATGGTTTGTTTCTTTGAGGATAAATGATCCAATCAACCGCAAACTAAAACCCATCGACAAAAAAGTGGGAATCGATCTGGGAATTACCAGTCTGTTCACCACGTCCGACGGAGTTAAAGTTTCTAATCCCAAACATTTTAACAAGCTATACAAAAAACTCCAACTTGCTCAAAAGTCTTTAAGCCGGAAAATCAAAGGCTCAAAAAACCGAGAGAGAGCAAGAGTTAAAGTAGCTAGAATAAGCGCAAAAATCGCTGATTGCAGGCGTGACCATACCCACAAGTTGACGACTCAACTCCCAAGTGAAAATCACAGAATAGTGGTTGAGGACTTAGCTGTGAAGAACATGGTCAAAAATCATAAGTTAGCCAGAGCAATTAGCGATGCCAATTGGGGAGAGCTTGTTCGACAACTTTCCTATAAAGCTGAGTGGTATGGACGAGAATTAATCAAAATAGATCGTTGGTTTCCCAGTTCAAAGCGATGTTCCAACTGTGGATACATTGTAGAAAGAATGCCGTTGAATATCAGAGAGTGGGATTGTCCTAAGTGTGACTCTCACCACGACCGGGATATCAACGCCAGTATAAATATTTTGGCTGCGGGACTCGCAGTGTCAGCGCCACTTGCTCTACTTGGGGAGACCCCAAGACCGCAGTGGCTTGTCTGTGGAGCGACCATAAGAGCCGAACAGAGTAAATCTGTTAAGCCAGGTGCTAAGAAGCAGAAACCTAAATCGTGAGGTTTAGGAATCCATCGCCTCCGGCGATGGGAGGATGTCAATGCTAACCTTTCACTGCCAAATAAAATGGGCTGCGCTCGCTTTTATCCCCCGATTAAAATGCGCTTGCTCTACGCTTCGCCACCGTAATAACAGGAGATATTAATGGTACTAGGGATCTGACGAGTTATTTTAGCAAAATTCTTCAACTCCCCTTCCCCACCCCTAAACGATAAGCTTCAATCATCTATAAAAGCTTAAATAATCAAAACATTCTATCAAATCGCCCTTTTTACAAAACTTAACTCGACAATAATTCTCAATTAGCAAACGGACTTGCGCTCTTTCAGCCTTTTTGGTATGATAATCTCAAATCATAATACAGGAATGGTCTGACCTATAAGGTATTTTGACTCTTTTAAGCGGCTGAAACCCTTATGTTATCGTACTCCAGCCCCGTTTTTGGTCAAGTTTTTACCCCTTCCCTTTCTCTGTGACGAACAAATTTTCACCACCCTTTTTTACCCCCACTTGACAGAATCTTGAAAATGTGCATTCGCCGAAATCTTAGATGCTATCGGTAATGCTACTAAAATTAAACGCCTTCACCCGTACCCCCGGAACCACAACACTGCCATAACGTTCAACCTGACTCAAGCCATCTACTTCTGCAAAGAGTTCTGGCAAGCGTTGATTAAAGCGTAAATTCTTAATCGGATAGGCAATTTTCCCGTCTTCGATCCAGAACGTACCATCCCGCGTCATTCCCGTTACCTCCAACGTGCGGGGGTTTACATATCGCACATACCAAGCGCGACTAACCAAAATTCCCCGTTCTGTTTGAGCAATCAAATCCGCCAAACTTTGCGGTGATCCTGCCATCACAACCGGATACATCGCCCCATTCGCCTCAACGCCCTGCTGGGCTGCCCAATAGCGACTGTAGGATAACGTTTGGGGAACCCCATCTTTAATCACAGACAAATTATCTTTTTTCAGCCCATCTGCAAAAAACGTCGAACCACCAATTAAAGGATGCGCCGGATCTCGCTGCACATTCACCAACGGACTAAACATCGCTTCCCCGACGCGGTTTCCGGCAGGTTTTCCTTGTTCATCCATCCGCGACATAAACGATCGCCCTTCATCAGCAGCCCGAGCATCCAAATTAAACATCACCCACATCAACAACTCCGCAAAGGCAGCCCCATCAAAAACCACCGGATAAACCCCAGGCTGAACTTCACGGGGATTTCGCGCAGAGTAAGCCCGGTTAATAATCGTTTTGGTGAGGGATTCTATCGGTAAATCTTGAATACTAATCGCACTGCGTTTACTCCAAGCAGAACCCTTGTCTATTTTTGCAGTAAACCCAAAATCAGCACTCGTCAGACGGTTACAAGCCCTCAACCCCAGAGAATTGCCAATGGCAAATAATTCCGCTTCACTGCTGAGAGTTCCCGAACCTTCAACATTCGCATCCTGACTCATTTTGCAAATCGTTTGAACTCGTTCTCCGCGTTGTAGGGGGGAAAAACAAGCCGTTGCTTGATCAAAAGCCGGGATGCGGTTTTCATAGGTTTGCGGTTCTAACAACGGTACCCATTCGGGATCTTCCGGGGCAATGGTTGCGAGTTCCTCTGAGCGTTTAATCGTCGCTTTAATCGCCTCGGGGTCTAATTCAGTTGTAGAGGTTGTAGCACTGCGCTTACCAAAATAGCTGGTAATCGAGAGGGTAAACTTGGTACTGCTGACGTTTTGAGTAATTTGATTTTCCGAATAGCGAGTCAGTGCTTCTTCACTGTTGCTGAGACTGACAAACACATCTTCAGCTTCCGATTGTTGGATCACCGTTTCAATCAGAGACAGAGCTTCATCTTCAGACAACAGATTGGGTGCAGTAGCAACAGTCATAAATAAAAGGAAGTAAAAGAAACCGAATAGCGATCGCGGAAGATGCGACTACTTTTTTTAGGGATGATCTGCCCACAATATAACAGTACCGAGACACATCAGAACCGTTTTTGAAGCATAAACTCACAACAAAAACATACATCTCCCGAAAATCCGCTCTTTGTGCCTTTGTGTCGAGCGTGTTTTTTCTTCAATTGAGAGCATCATAATATAGATTATCAGAAAAGTTGCTGCAAATAACCCCCTTTCTCTACAATGCCTTCAACTCCAACCCTGCCTCTGGTCAAACATCCTGAACGCCTAGAAAGTCGGTTAACAGAAATTCCGCCTGTTCCGGGAGTCTATTTAATGCGCGATCGCTCGGATCAGATCTTATATATCGGGAAGTCGAAAAAATTGCGATCGCGAGTTCGTTCCTATTTTCGGGATTATAACCGCCACAGTCCTCGGATTGCCATGATGCTCCAACAGGTAACAGAAATAGAGTTTATTGTCACCGATACCGAAGCCGAAGCCTTAGCCTTAGAAGCCAATCTGATTAAACAGCATCAGCCTTATTTTAATGTGCTGCTGAAAGATGACAAAAAATATCCCTATCTCTGTATTACCTGGTCAGAAGAATATCCCCGCATTTTAATTACTCGTAAACGCCGTTTAGGAAAAGCCAAAGATCGCTATTATGGTCCCTACGTTGATACCCGACTGTTACGCAGTACCCTGCATTTAGTTCAACAAATTTTTCCCTTGCGTCAACGTCCGAAACCCTTGTTTAAAGATCGTCCTTGTTTGAACTATGATATCGGGCGATGTCCGGGAGTTTGTCAACAGTTAATCTCTCCCGAAGACTATCATCAAATTATCCAAAAAGTTGCCATGATCTTTCAAGGGAGAACCGGAGAACTGATTGACTCTTTAAACCAACAAATGGAAACTGCGGCTGAAACCCTCAATTTTGAAACCGCAGCCAAAATTAGAGATCAAATACAAGGACTAAAATCACTCAATGCCGATCAGAAAGTCTCTCTCCCCGATGACAGAGTATCGAGAGATGCCATTGCCTTAGCGGCTAACGATAAACTTGCCTGTATTCAACTGTTTCAAATTCGGGCAGGTCAACTGGTGGGGCGGTTGGGGTTTCAGGCGGAAGTTATCCAGTTTGATCTGCAAAAAGAATCAGAATTTGGGGCAATTTTACAACGGGTTCTCGAAGACCATTATCAAACCGTTGATCCAGTGGAAATTCCCAGTGAAATTTTGGTTCAATATCCCTTACCGGAAGAATCTATTCTAGCCAACTGGTTGAGTGAATATAAAGGTCGAAAAGTCACCATTGTTAACCCGCAACGCCAAACCAAAGCCGAATTAATAGAACTGGTTGAACGCAATGCAGGCTATGAACTTGAACGAGTGCAAAAATTTAGCGATCGCCATCATCAAGCCTTACAAGATTTAGCCGAAGTTATCGATCTTCCCGATATTCCCCATCGCATCGAAGGCTATGATATTTCCCATATTCAAGGTTCAGATGCAGTGGCTTCTCGGGTGGTATTTATTGACGGTTTACCTGCCAACCAACAATACCGACATTATAAGATTAGAAACCCCGAAGTCAAGTCAGGACGGTCTGATGATTTTGCCAGTTTAGCTGAAGTGATTGGACGACGGTTTCGAGATTATCCGATATTAACGCCTGAAAAAATAGCCGCCGATAAACCAGATTTAATTATGATAGATGGCGGGAAAGGTCAACTGTCAGCAGTGGTGAAAGTGTTATCCGAGTTGAACCTATTAGAAGATTTGCGTGTCATTAGTTTAGCCAAACAACGGGAAGAAATCTTTCTGCCGGGTGAGTCCTTCCCTTTGGAAACCGACGCCGAACAACCGGGAGTTCAACTGTTACGACGTCTGCGAGATGAAGCCCATCGGTTTGCGGTGAGTTTCCATCGAGACAAACGGAGTCAACGGATGAAGCGATCGCGTTTAGATGAAATTCCCGGCTTAGGACAGCATCGCCAAAAACAACTCTTAGCCCATTTTCGGTCTATTGATTATCTTCGCATGGCAACTCCCGAACAAATAACTGAAGTCCCCGGAATTGGGTTAAAATTAGCCCAAGAAATCTATCACTATTTTCATCCGACATCGGATGTCAAAGATGCGACAATAGATTAGGAAAGGGAAGCCACAACCAACTTCCAGGGTGTCTAGGAAATTATGACTAATGCTTAAATAGAATTAAATTCTCTAACCCTCGATGACCCATGCCTGCCAGCAGCTTATCTCAATTTGATTCTAGCCTGGATGCGGCGATTAACCCCAACCCGTTAACGGTTTCTCCGCAAACGCCTCTGTCTGAAGTCTTTAGCTTGATGTGTCGGTCTAGAAAGACTTGTCAGCTTTTTACAGATGATCAGATCGAAGATGTAGAGACCTGTTGTGTTTTGGTGATAGATGATGATCGCCTTGTTGGACTGTTGACTCCTGGGGATATTGTCCAATTAATTGCAGAGGGAATGCTGGATGTTCAGGTTAGCATCTCGGAAGTAATGACTGTTGAACCGATAACCCTAAAGCGATCGCAATTTGAAAATCCGTTTACCCTAATTCACCGATTCAATCAATACCAGATTTGTCATCTTCCGATTCTATCCGATCAAGGGCAGGTTCTAGGATTAGTCACTCTAGAGAGTCTTCGCTGTTGCTTACCGCCTTTAGACTTTCTCAAATTTCGCCGCGTCGAAGAGGTGATGCGTCGAGAGGTGATTTATGTTTCCCCAAGTGCTACTGTTCAACAGGCTACCCAACAACTCGCGAAATCTCCAGAAAATTGTCTTGTGATTGCTGAGAAAATTTATAATTATCAACTTCAGCCTTTGGGTTTCATCACAGCCGGGGATTTAGTTCAGTTTTATGCTTTGGGGTTAGATGATCGCATCCGAGTGGATCAAATTATGAATTTCTGCTTGCCATTGATTCACCCGGATGATAATCTAATAGAAGCGGATCGGCGAATACAGCAACATCGGATATCCCAATTGTTTGTCAGTTCACAATCGGGACAGATTGCGGGAATCATCACCCCAAACTGCATTTTAAAGGGTCTAGATGCGATGGAAATGTACGGAGTGATTCAACTTCTCCAACAACAGGTGAGTCTACTCCTAAGCCAAGACGTTCAACTCCCTAGCCCTCAAAACGGTAAAGTTGCCCCCCCTAAACCCGATCTTAATGCGGCGATTGTAGAAACGGTCAGTAACTTAGTTGTGGTTCTTGATAGCCAAGGACGAATTGTTCGGTTTAATCAAGCCTCGGAAGCGGTAACGGGATATTCGTTTCGAGAAGTGCGAAATCAAATTTTCTGGGAAATCTTTCTCTCGTCTGAGGAACAACAGCAATTCAAAGCCAATTTTCAAACCTTACCGTCTTCTGAGTTTCCCCCTCAGCAGGAACTCACTTGGCTAACAAAAGGGGGTTTACAGGCCCGCACGGTTTCCCATTTTAATAGTACCCTATATAACGATGCAGGTCAAGTGGAATATGTAATTTTGACGGGAGAGGATATTACGCAATATCGTCAGAGGGAAAAGGCTGATGATCAACTGACGGAAGAACTGAAAAACCGAGTGGATGAAGGCGGCGAAAAATCAACCCAATATCTGGCAAAATATCGCGGTAGCGAAAGTCAATCTCAATCGGAAAAAGAGAGATTAAAGTTTTTATTATCAGCCAATCCAGCGATTATTTATAGCTGTGATTATCAGACCTATAAAGCCACATTTGTCAGTAAAAATGTGCGGCTAATTTTAGGGTATGACCCTGAAGAATTTTTAGAGAGTTATGAGTTTTGGTGGGAGCGAGTGCATCCCGACGATCAAGCCTTTATAGCGGTAGAAATGAACAAAATTTCCGAACAGGGTTACTATCGCTACGAATATCGGTTTCGTCATCAAGATGGTAATTATCGTTGGATGCGGGATGAAGTGAAATTAGTTCAGGATGAAAGGGGAAATCCTGTTGAATTAGTGGGATACTGGATCGAAATTAGTGAGTATAAGCAAACCGAAGTAATTCTACAAGAACAAGAAGCCATTCTCAGTAGTTTGTGTAACAGCACAACCTTAATGATGGGAGTTGTGGAAATACTGGATAATAATATACGTCATCTGTGGGATAATCCAGCCACCGCAAAATTATTAGGCTGTGAAGTTCAGCAGTTAAAACATCAAACCTGTCGGGGGTTAGGAATTCCAGAAAACTTAACTGTACTGTGGGTCAAATATTGTCAGGAAACCCAACAGACTCAGAAACCGGCTCACTTTGAATATACTCATCAAACCATCAAGGGAAAAAATTGGTTTTCCGCCACAATTTGTCCTGTTCCGGGAAACTTTTCTCGTCCGCGATGCTGCTATGTTGTTGAAGATATTACCGAACGAAAACGCACCGAAGAAGCCCTGCGTCATAGCACTCAAAACCTATTAGAATCTCAACGCATTGCTCATCTGGGAAATTGGGATTTTGATGTAACAACGGGAAAGATTAGTTGGTCAGAAGAAGTGTTTCGGATTTTCGGGTTAGACCCTTGCGAAGAGGAACCCAACCTAGAAGAATGGCTAGAGATGATTCACTCCGAAGATCGGGAACAGTGCTACAACATTTTACAACGAAGCCTGAACACAGGAGAATATTTTGATATCGAGTATCGCCTGATTCGTCCCGATGGGGAACTGCGTTATCTTCACAGTCAAGGAGAAGTGATCGAAAACCTACACAGCCAAGCGATACGGCTGTTTGGAGTGATAATAGACATTACCGAGCAGAAACTCGCCGATCAAGCGTTGTGCGCCTCAGAAGCCCGTTATCGTGCGCTGGTGGAACAAATGCCTGCTACGGTTTACACGATAACGGTGGGGGAAGCGAGTATGCCGCTTTATATTAGTCCTCACATTGAACAAATGTTAGGATATACGACGGATGAATGGATGAGTAACCCGCAATTGTGGTGTCAATGTCTGCATCCCGATGATCGAGAACAGATGAGTAATCGCTTAAAAAATTTACCATCCCATGATCGCCCGTTTGTTTGTGAGTATCGGCTGTTAACGCGCAATCAGGATGTATTATGGGTACAAGATGCAGCCGTTGTGATTCGAGATGAGGACAATACTGCGATTTTGCTACAAGGGGTAATGCTGGATATTACCGAACGCAAACACACCGAAGTTGCACTGAGACAAAGTGAAGAACGGTTTAGTACCTTAATTCGGAATTTGAGTGTTGGCGTAACGTTACATGGGTCTGAGGGTGAAGTGTTGTTATGTAATCCTAAAGCATGGCAATTAGTGGGGTTATCGGAAGCGGAACTCTTAGGGATAACATCTCTCCCTCCAGAATGGAAAATGATTCACGAAGATGGTTCACCTTTCCCGTATAACACTCATCCGGTTCCGCAAGCAATTGTAACCCGTCAAGCGGTGAAAAATGTGTTGATGGGGATTTATCGTCCGACGGTGAAAGCGGAAGCCGAAACGGAGTTAATCTGGGTTTTGGTGAGTGCTGAACCGCAACTGAGAGAAGATGGAACGGTTCAACAGGTGATTTGTACCTGTAGCGATATTACCATCTTGAAAAAAGTTCAGGAAGATTTACGCACCAGTGAACAACTTTATCGCACCATTGCCCATAATTTTCCCAATGGGACTATCTTTTTGTTTGATCGCAATTTACGCTATCTCGTCGCTGATGGTCAAGGACTCGCCCATTTACAACTGCGTCGAGAAGCGTTAGAAGGTTATACTTTGTCGGAGGTGTTATCACCGGAAACTTGTACTTCGGTTGAACCGTTGTATCAAACGGCGTTAGCGGGAAGTGAACGGGTCGAAGAAATTCAATATCAAGATCAGACTTATCTCGTTCGGGCGGTGCCGATTAGAAATGAAGAGGGTGAGGTGATTTTAGGGATGATTGTTTATCAGAATATCACAGAACACAAACAAGCCGAACTGGCTTTACAACGAGCAAACCAACATCTGGCTGAAATTAACCAACGCTTAGAACAGTCTGTTCAAGAGTTAGAGCAACGCCACCGGGAATCTGCTATTATTAATCAAATGATTGAGTTTTTGCAAGCTTGTCATGGGGTTGAGGAGGCTTACGGGCCGATTTCTGAGTTTCTCAAACAGCTTTTTCCGGGTTGTAGCGGCACGGTATTATTGAGTAATCAAAAAACGAATCAAGTGGAGTCTATCGCGACATTTGGGGAATTAGCGGCTTGTGAACTGAACCTGGCTTTTGATGATTGTTGGGCGCTGCGACGGGGACAAATTCACCTGGCTAGTGACAGTCAACCGGGTTTGTTTTGTACTCATGTTCAGCGTGATCCTTTACCAACGGCTTCTTTGTGTATTCCAACGATTGTTCAAGGACAGGCTTTTGGATTATTTTACCTGCGAACCCAAGAATTTGAGGGGTTGAGTAAAGGTCAACAACAGTTAGCCCAAACGGTGGCGGAACAGATTTCTTTGGGTTTATCTAATTTACAATTGCGGGAGGAGTTGCACAACCAAAGTATTCGTGATCCGTTAACGGGGTTGTTTAACCGTCGCTATTTGAAAGAGGTTTTACAGCGAGAATTTCAGCGATCGCAACGTTCGGGTCAACCGTTAGGAGTTATTATGGTTGATATTGATCATTTTAAGCAATTTAATGATCATTTTGGTCACGAGGCGGGAGATGTGGTTTTGCAGGAAGTCGCCCGGTTCCTTCAGCGTCAAATTAGATTATCGGATGTCGCCTGTCGCTACGGAGGTGAGGAGATGACGTTGATTTTACCGGAGATGTCGTTAGAAACTGTAAAAGCGAGGGCGGAACAGTTGTGTGAAGGAATTCGACAACTTCAGTTATCCTATCAAGGGAAAGATTTAGGACGGATAACGGCTTCCTTTGGGGTGGCTGGTTTTCCCGATCAGGGTTCGACACCGGAAACTGTGATTAAAAAGGCAGACGAAGCGTTATATCAAGCTAAAAATCAAGGTCGAAATCAGGTTATTTGTGCTTAAGAGGCCACTGTTGTAGGGGCGGGTTCAGCGAAAATCTATGTTTTCCTAGAAATAACTTACATAAACCCGCCCCGGCATCGTAGGGCGGGTTCAGCGAAAATCTATGTTTTCCTAGAAATAATACCATGTCCGGTTGATTAATCCTGTTCTGGGTGTGGGGCGGGTTTATCTAAATTATTGCTCGGATACAAACATCTCGGTTGAACCCGCCCCTACCAAATTATAATTAATTAATCCGACAGGATATAACTGACATAAACCCGCCCCGCTTACAATTTTGCTCGATTATTTTAGCCAATATTTAATATTCTACCAGACTTTTCAAATCTTCTACGAAAGCAGCCAATAAATCGGCTGAATTGACCTGTTGGGCGACCCAGGCGTTTGCTCCCATTTTAGCATGGTGGCGGCGATCGCAAATGGTTTTTCCTTTTGTCCATTTCCCGAAGACTTCTACTTCAACTCTACCCCGTCGAAATTGTAGGGTTTCAGGATAAAATAAATAGGCTAAAGTAACCGCATCGTGAACTAAAAACCCCGATATTCCTTGGGTTTCTCGGTAGGAAAGGGAGGTTTGAGTCATGGCTTTGGCTAAGGCGAGGATAAACTGAGAAATCGGACTTTCGGGGTTGACTTCAGCAATATTCTCCGCCATTTCGGGAAGAAAAATCAGCGATCGCGTCACATCTAAGGGTAAAATAACTAAATTATTACTGCTATTAAAAACGATTTCTGCGGCTTCAAGACTGTAAGCGATATTAAATTCGGCTTCTGGGGTAACATTTCCTGCAACGTTAAAAGCACCGCCCATAATGATAATTTCTTTGGCTTGTTTTAAAATGCCGGGAAATTTGGTTTCGGCGGAGGCTAAATTGGTTAAAGGGGCGAGGGCGACTATTGTAATTTCTCCGGGAAATGCGGTTAATTTTTCGATGATTATTTCATCGGAATATCTGGCTTTTTCATAGGATTTTTGGGGAGAAGGTAAGGTTTTGGCTAAATTTCCTAAGCCATCATTGCCGTGAATATGGGCTGCATCGGCAATTTCTTTTTGGGTTTTAATCATGCCTCGTCCGACTTCTATCTGAGGAAAATCGGTCAGTTGGAGGAGTTTACAAGCATTGGTAAAGGTGAGTTTTGCATTCACATTTCCCTCAACTGAAGTGACGGCCAAAAGTTCGGCGAATCCTTGTTTTACTAAACTGATTAACCACAATAATGCAAAGGCATCATCACCGCCGGGGTCAGTATCGAGAATAATTTTAGGGGGAGATATTTGTGGATTCATGTTGGTTGAAATTTATCTATGTTTTCGGGTATAAAAACCCGGTTTCTCAAAGAAACCGGGTTTTTTATGATGAACTCAAGAGTTTTTGAGCGGCAACTTGAACAACTTTTTTAAACACTCGTAATTCTGTATAATATTGTTGGGGTTCAACGGCTTCATAGACAACAACACCGCCACTGTTAATAATAGCCGCTTCTAACATGAGATTATCGATCATCTCAAATTGTTCAATCAACAGTCCATCTTGATCTAAGGTTTCTGAGGTTTTATTCAAAACTCGTTCAGGGTAAAGACGACTATCATTAGTATACCCAAAAATAGGCTTTCCTAATGCGGTCATGTATCCCATTTCAAAAGCGGTTCCTGCATCTAAACTGGGACTGCGAAACGGAGTCATATTGGCAATGATTAAATCACAGCTATTCATTAAGTTAATATTACAATCATAAATCTTGATTGCAGCTTCACGAGGGGTTAAGTTGGTTAAATCTAAACTAGCATCAAAGGGAAATACCCCCTCAAAGCCATAGTTTTGACAAATCTGTTTTTTTGCCTCTGCCATTTTTAAGGGTTCAGGTAAAAAGACATCGGGGCCAGCTAAATAAACTCGCACAACTAAGTTCCTTAGAAAGTTAGATGTTTTTAGGTTAAGTTTATGATACCATCTTCACCAACATTGTGATAAACCAAAGTTAAATAAAATAGCTTATGAGTTTAATTGTGTTTGGCAGTATTAACATGGACTTAGTGGTTAAAACCCCTCGTTTACCGAGTCCAGGAGAAACATTACAAGGGGAACATTTTTTTACTGCCCCCGGTGGAAAAGGTGCAAACCAAGCGGTAGCAGCAGCGCGTTTAGGGGCGTTAACTTATTTGGTGGGGCGAGTGGGAAAAGATAGTTTGGGAGAGGAACTTTTAGCCCATCTCAACGAAACGGGAGTCCAAACGGAAGGGGTTCAAATTGATGCCGAAACGAGTTCAGGTGTGGCAATGATTGCCGTTGATCAAAAGAGCGAAAATACGATTATTATTATCCCTGGGGCGAATGGTAAAGTTGCAGGTTCAGATGTTGAAAGATTAACCCATTTATTGCCTCATGCTAGGGCGTTACTGTTGCAGTTAGAGGTGCCGTTACCTGGGATTAAATTAGCGGCTAAAGCGGCCAAAGAAGCGGGTGTAAAAGTGATTTTAGATCCGGCTCCGGCTCCGAAAAGTTTACCGGATGAACTTTACCCCTTGATTGATATTATAACACCGAACGAAACAGAAGCCAAGCGATTAACGGGATTAGATTTAGCCGAAGAAGAAAACTGTATCAAAGCGGCGGAAAAATTGCTGGAACGAGGTGTTAAAACGGTTGTCTTAAAATTAGGTTCAAGAGGGGTTTTTTGTATGAACGTTGCCGAACATTTTAGAGTGGAAGCTTTCCCGGTTCAAGCGATTGATACCGTTGCGGCGGGAGATGCGTTTAATGGGGCGATGGCGGCTGCTTTTGAACAGGGTTTATCGTTAAGAGAAGCGGTAATTTGGGGAACGGCGGCGGGGGCGTTAGCAACAACCAAATCAGGGGCGCAACCCTCACTTCCAGACCGAGAAACCTTTGATGCTTTTTTAAATTCTCACTAAATCTCTATCTTTTGATAGTCAACATATCTAACTTAAGGATGAAGATGAATTGAGAAAGTTTTTACTAAGCTAAGGCAATGAAAATGAGAATAAAAAAAGGAAATAATAATGCCAGACGACGTTTTTAATCGAAATTTGCCCGAGGTTGATCCGACGGAAGTTGAAGATAGAAGAACTGTTATCGCGGATGAAAATCGCTCTTTTCTGGAAAAAGTGATGAAAAAAAGCGGTTTTGCCGATCTTTATGATGCCCGAGATTTTACGGAAGTTGTCTTCCGAGTGATGCGAGATTTGATGACAACAGAAGCAGCAGATCGGGTTGCAGATGAACTGCATACCGAAGCGTTACCAACGAAAGAAAAAGCACTCCAGATGGAAGTTACTGAACTTTGGAAAGATACCAACCCGATTGTAGGCTTTTTAAGTCGGGTTCGTCCACCCTGGCAGGGGCCAGGAATCTTTAAAATTGACGCGGATCGCTTCTTATTCCGAGTCGCAAATGAAGGTGGACTTCCGAGAACCGTTGATCGGGAACAAGCGGTAACAGCCGTATTTTCAGCGACAAAAGATGAACTTTCAGAAGAACGAATTCAAGAAGTTTCTAGTTGGCTTCCCGGAAAAGTGAAAGAACTTTGGGAACAAGCATAGACAGTTTACAGTTTACAGTTTACTGGTCACTGATAACTGTAAACTGTAATGAACCCGCCCTTAAGATTTTAATAACCTTAAACCGCTTAAGGTGACTAAAACGGTTGAACCTTCATGTCCGATCACGCCTAACGGCAGATTAATTTGACCTGCAAAATTAGCGACTAAAAGTAAACCAATAAATGATAAAGCAAACACAATATTTTGGCGTACAATTCGATTAGAACGACGACCTAAATTAACGGCTTCGGGTAATTTGTCTAAACGATCCGCCATTAACACAATATCTGCCGTTTCTAAGGCTACATCCGTTCCGCCTCCTCCCATTGCAATACCGACTGTTGCGAGGGCTAAAGCAGGCGCGTCGTTAATTCCATCTCCAATCATGGCAACGGTGTTATATTGTTGTTTTAATTGTCGAATAACGGTTAGTTTATCTTCAGGCAATAAGTTAGCATAAATTTGGGTAATTCCCAAAGATTGAGCGACAGTATCGGCGGTGCGTTGGTTGTCGCCTGTTAACATAACAATCTGTTTAATTCCCATTTGATTTAACCGTTCAATCACGCTTTTGGCTTCAGTTCTAACGGTATCTGAAACTGCTATTAATCCTAATATTTCCTGAGATTTTGCCACCCAAATCACCGTTTTTCCTTGATTTTCTAAGCGATAGGTTTCCGCTTCTAGGTTTTTATGATGTTGAGAAAGTTCGCCGATCACAAAACTCGCTTTTCCGACAATCACGGATTGATTTTCAACGGTTCCCAGAATTCCTAAACCTGCTTTAGCTTGTACATTTTTGGCGGTTAAAAGTTGTAGATTTTGGGCAGAATTTTCACCCGTTATGGCTTCTCCGATGGGATGTTCAGAAACGGCTTCTAAAGCGGCGGCGAGTTGTAAGACTGTTTCGGGAGAATTGCCTTCTGTTGGAATGATTTCAACCACTTGTAATTTTCCCGTTGTTAAGGTTCCAGTTTTATCAAAAGCAATCGCTTTTATTGTGCCAATTTTTTCTAATTGCGCCCCATTTTTAAACAAAATCCCCTGACGCGCCCCATTGGCAATTCCTGAGAGTAAAGCAGGCATAATTGCCGCCATTAATGCACAGGGAGAAGCGACTACTAAAAAAATTAAAGCCCGATAAATGGTGATTTCCCAATTCCAACCGAATAAAAGAGGCGGAAGAATTGCCAGTAAAATTCCTCCTATCACAATAACTTTAGCATAATTTCGTTCAAATTTTTCGATAAATTGTTGAGAGGGCGGGGCTTCGGTTTGGGCTTGTTCAACTAAACGAATGACTCGTTGAATTAAACTACTTTCAGGGGATTTATGCACTCGTAAACGTAACGCCCCATGACCATTTAACGTTCCGGCAAACACTTCATCCCCGATGGTTTTTTCAAGGGGAATAGATTCTCCGGTAATCGAAGCTTGATTAAGATGACTCTGACCTTCTATAATTAAAGCATCTGTGGGAATAAGTTCACCGGGTTTGACAATCACAATATCATTGATTTGGAGTTGATGAATCGGAACTTCAACTTCTTCAAAATTTTCAGAGGAGTCGTTTAAAAACCCAGTTTCTTGGGGGTAATTCGGGGTAGAAATAGGGAAGTGACTGTCAGAAACCGGGTTTTGGTGAATCTTACGAAGGGTTCTGGCTGTATCCGGTGCAACTGTCATTAAACGGCGAATATTGCGTTCAGTGCGTTGCATGGCGAAACTTTCTAACGCCCCACTAATCGCAAAAATTAGGATTAAAATTGCCCCATCAATTATTAAAGTATAATCTCGTTGCCATAACCCTAAACTTGCCGCTCCCAAAGCTGCCACCATCATCAACAAATCAACATCAAGCTGATGTTCTTCAAACAGAGTGGTTAATCCTTCTTTGGTGCTTTCATAGCCCCCAATCACATAAGCAGCCGGAAGCAAGAATAAGGCAATCCCCACCCAACCTAAGTTTAAAAATAACCAACCTAAAAACACTAAAATAGCACAACTAGCAGCAGCGAAAGCTTCGGGATATTTGTGGATAAGTTGACGAAAATTTGGAGTAGAAAGAAAACGGGTCATGGCTTGTGTAGAGTCTAATAATTTTATAAGTTTAAGACGATTCCGCTCAAAACAATCTGAAATCATACTAAAACCTCACCCCACAACTTGGGCAAAAACATGATAATCTGTGAGGGAAAGACATCTGCGCTGAGTGATCAATTCCATGACGCAATTCCAGGCTAAACCTCACAATTGGCTAAAAAACAGCGAACCTGTGGATCGAGTGGCGATCGCATTAATGATCGTGTTAACGGTGCTGATTGGAATGATGTTACTCAGTGGCGATCGCAGTACACCGAAAGTCCGAGAATTTAGCTGGAATAACAAACATATTAGCGCCCTGGATACCGGATTTATTTTAACGTTCAATCGTCCGATGAATCGCGAAAGTGTAGAGCGAAATCTGCGAATTGATCCGCCCCTTCCCGGTAAAATCAGTTGGGCAGGCCGACGGATGGCTTATACTTTAGTTGAACCAGCCCCCTACGGAACGCCCTATAGCGTGCAGTTAAAGGATGCCAGCGATCAGTTGTACGCAGGTAACACCGGACAGGTGATTGAACCGTTTACAGGCTATTTTCGCACTCGTGATCGGGCTTTTGCTTATATTGGAGTCACAGGAGACCAACAAGGGCGATTAATATTAGTTAATCTCTCCCAAGAAAGCCCCCAACCCATTGCACTCACGCCTGATGATTTAGTGGTTTTGGAGTTTGAACCCTATCCCGATAGCGATCAAATTCTGTTTTCAGCGATTTCCCGCAAAGATCAAGCCCAAGGAAAATTTGAGTCACAACTCTACACGGTGACGACTGGAGTTAATCCGAATTCTCCCCAACAACAGCAACCCAAACGCAGCCAACCCCAAGGAGTGGTTAAGTTACTGCTAGATAGTCAAAACTATCGCAATCTCAAATTTGACCTATCTCCCAATGGCCAAAGGATTGTCGTTCAGAGAGTGAGTAAAAAAAATCCCGCCGATTCGGGTCCTTGGATTATTGAGTCGGGTGATTCGCCCGAACCCCTGAAAACCGAGGGCGGCGACTTTTTGATTGGCCCGGATAGTCAATCGTTGCTGATTGCTCAAGGGCCAGATTTAACGACTATTTTACCTCTAGAACCCGGATCTGAACCCTTAGAATTTTTACCCCGATATGGTCAAGTTCTCGGCTTTGCCAACGATGGTTCAGCCGCCGTGATGGTAAGATTTAACCAGGATGGGACGCGATCGCTATTTTTGGTGAATAATCAAGGGGAAGAACGAGAACTCTATCGCACGCCTCCTTTTGGTAATATTTTGAATGCTCAGTTTGATCCGAGTAACACGTTGTTATTTTGTTTGTTAACGGAATTGTTAGATGAGCAGCAAGAATATAAAGAACAGCCCTATATTGCGGTGATTGATCTAGAAAGCAGTGAGTTGGCGCCGTTGGTGATTTTACCGAATCAACAAGAGATTAATATGAGTTTGTCACCGGATGGTTTGGCTTTGCTGTTTGATCAAACGGTGATTAAAAGTCAGCAAAATTCACAGGAATCTGAAAATTCAGCCCGGAGTTCAGGGGGTGATGCGATTATTACCAGTCGCTTGTGGATACTTCCCCTAGAAATATTATCCGATCCGACTCAATCGGAAATCAAGCCGGAAGAATTGCCATTTTTTGGGTTTAATCCCCGTTGGTTGCCTTAATTTTTGTTGGATTGAATATTTTTCAGAAAATTTTGTTCATTTGGATCGAGGGAATCAGGATTGTCAGCAGATTTTGCTCGTTCAGACTGCTCTTTTAATCGGTTGCTGGCGTGATCTCTGGCTTTTTCAATCACTTGTTTTCTGGGTTCAGTTTTGCCAATAAAATCTTTGGTTTTATCTAAACCTTGATAGATTTTATCAGCAGCCTCTTCGGAACGATTGGCTGCGCTGTCTAAATCTAAGTTTTTATTACTTTGAGACTGATTATTAACGCCATAAACTTGATAATAATCGGCTTCGGGTGTCAGAGAAGCGGCAAAAGCAGTTGTTATTGAACTGAAACCATTCAAACTTGAAAATAAAACTCCTACCACGATCAACAAGCCGAACACTTTTATTAAACGCATTCCGAACAGTTTAACATGAGAAAGTAAAGATTTCATTTGTTCTCCTGAGTTTATTGATAATTTAATTTTTACCTATTTTAACCTTAGAAGATTCTCAAAAAATTGACATCTATCCTAAGGAAGTGATTGCCTTTATAGATTGGTGATGTATGAATAAAACTTAAAAAAATCAAACAAAGCGGTTTTACAAATGTTCAACAATACAGGTTAAGATATCATTCGGGTTCAAGTCTATTTACTTTTTTCTAGGGTTATGCTATCTTGTCTTCTAATTTAAACTCTCGATCAATTATGTTAACCCAATTCACCGTTTTTCTTTCTTTAGCAACAGTGGCAGTTTCTCCCCTTTCAGTTGAGGCGATTCCGCCAGAAAACTTAAGGGCTGAAAACCCCGTTTTAGAAGTGGGAACCGTACAGAACTTAAATACAGGCGATATCATGTGCTACGCCACTTTAATAGACGAAAACGATGTTGAATATAATATCGGTGCTAGCTTTGAAATTTGTCAAGAATCAGAGAATTACCTCAACCAAAAGGTAAGGTTAACTTATGAAGAAGTGAATGTTAATGATTGTCAGAGTAATGACCCCTGTGGCAAAACGCGCCAAGAACAGATTATTACAGAAATGGAAATCCTAGAATAAACTATAGCCGTTCTCATATTGGTGAGGTACAGGATTTACGAAGCAGGGCAAGAGGCAAAAGGCAACCATGCAAGATCGCAAATTTGTACCTCATTACTCTGAGAAACGCCATAGCAATAAATAAGGCATAGTTTAAGATTTAAGGTTTAAACACCTCAATCCAAACTATCCCTTAACGAAAATGTGCATTTAATTTGATTGAATTTAATTAGAGGGATTCAGTGTTTCGACAGTAGAAGAATCCTCTTCTGCAACTTGAGGATTTCGTTGTTCAAACACTTGGCGTTGTTTGGCGCGAAATTCGGCGGCGGCATCCTGAATATTATTTTTTTGCTGATCATAAACAGAATTCACATCAAGATCCAAAGTTCCCATTTGCGCCCGATGAATCAGATTGTACATGGTACTTTGATCAATACCCAGAGTCGTACCGCTATCATTGTTCTGACTGTTAAAATCCTGAAGTGGACTCAAATTGCTTTGTTGAGCAACAGTAGCCTGTGACAATAGCGTTAAACTGACTCCAACTGCGGATAGCATAGACAAAGCCATCCCCACACCAGATTTGACTTTGAGTTTCATTGCGTTCACACCTAAATTGCTATTTCTAACGATAGACTAATTGACCTTATTTTAACCCTCCCTTGAGAGAGAGGGTGACAAACTCAATCGAATTTTACTGAGAAGCTTGACTTAGGCAAAGCGACGGCGGAGAAGTGGTTGAATCACCAATAACGCCGCGATCGCAAATCCCAATAAAACGAGGATGGCATTACCCAAAGAAATATTCGCAAACGGGGCTTGCATTACGATACTACCGAAAGACCAATCTTCATGTAAATAAAGATAACGAATCGGTTCAATGGCGTAACTGAGGGGGTTCAAGGAAGCAACCACCTGTAACCAACCGGGCATAAATGAAAGCGGTGCTAAAGCGGTACTGGCAAATAATAGCGGTAAATTCGTGACAAAAATCACGGCAATTAATTCAATGTGTCCCGGTAACGCAAACGCCAAACCCAAACTTAAACCCGTTACCCCCAAAACCAACAAAAACACCATCAAAGCAATCAAACCCAATTCAGGAATTCCCGGAAGTCCCGCCCCCAGAAAAGCGCCCGCCGCCATGATAGCGGAGGTTTGGACAAAACTCATGGTGATCATAAAAATTGCAGAGGCGATAACAATCGAAAAACGGGTGGTTAACGGCGCGACTAATAAACGGTTCAAAAAGCCAAATTCCCGGTCAAACATCACAGGTAATCCCGCATTTAACGCTCCTGCAAAAGCGGTAAAAACAATGATACCCGCACCGAGAAATTGAGCATAATTTTGGCTTTCTCCAAACAAACCTTTGGGTGCATTTTGAAACAGCGCCCCAAACAAAATTAACCACATTAACGGCTGAATGACACCCGCAATCAAGGTAGACGGACGACGCTGAAGCTGAATAAACAACCGACGAGTTAAAGCTAGGGTTTCTTGGAGAAATTCGCCTACGGGATTGGGTTGAATGGTTTCCCGTTGACTCGGAGATAAACTCAGATTCGATGAAGTTGGTGTTGTGCTACTACTCATATTGACGATATTTTGTGACAACGTTTTAACAATTTCAGCAAGACGTTTAATCGATTAATTCTCTCTAAAAACCAATGCCTTCAATGTTAGGTGTTAGGTGTCAGGTAGGGGCGGGTTCCGAGTAAATGTATGTTTTCCTACAAATAACTGACATAAACCCGGCCCGTGTCGGGTGTCACCGAACTTGGTCGGTCACTGGTCACTGTAAAACACCTTAACGCATATTCTGTTTTTTCTCAGCTTTGGGGTCACGAACCGCTACCGCCGCGAGTTCCGCATCCATTAAGGTTCGACCCGTCGCCGCGAGATAAACATCATCTAAACTGGGTCTAGATTGGGCAATCCCAAAGGTCGGTAAACCTGCATCCTTTAACGCTTGTTGTACTGTCAATAGCGCATCAGTTTGAGATTGAACCACCAAGTTGAGAGAATTTCCTTGAGCGGTATTAATAATCGCTTCAGTCACAAATGGTAAAGCTTCCAGCAGAGATTTCGCTTTTTGGGCTTCCTCCATCGGCGAAAACTCGCGAATTCTCAGAGTAATGCGATCGCCCCCGACTTGATCTTTGAGTTGAGAAGGAGTTCCCGTCGCAATCACCATCCCCTGATCAATAATCGCCACGCGATCGGCCAAAGCATCCACTTCTTCTAAATAGTGACTCGTGATCAAAACCGTAGTTCCCGCTTGACGCAACTGGCGCAGAAAATCCCAAACTGCCACACGGCTTTCAATATCTAAACCCACAGTCGGTTCATCTAAAACCAAGACATCCGGTTGATGGAGAAGTCCCGCCGCGAGGTCTAGGCGTTTACGAATACCGCCGGAATAAGTACCACTTTTCAGGTTCGCCCAATCTGCTAAACCCAATAAATTGATCACCTTGGCAATCCGATCTTTAATCGTTGGCCGAGGCAGATGATAAAGTGCCGCTTGTAATTCTAGCAACTCACGACCCGTTAGCACCTTGTCTAAGGCGACTTCTTGGGCGACATAGCCGAGGCGTTGTCGCGCTTGTCGGGGATGTTTGACTACATCTACCCCAGAGACTTCTAGGCGACCTGCATCGGGGGTGATTAACGTACACAAGGCTCGTAGAGTCGTGGTTTTACCCGCACCGTTCGGGCCAAGTAAGCCAAAAATTTCCCCCGGTTTGATTTCTAGGGAGACCTCTTTGACCGCCTCTACAGAACCATAACGTTTTTGCAGTTTTTCAATGAGAATCGCAGGAGTCATTTTACACTTCCATTGGGGACTGCCCTTGTTGATATCACTTGTATTTTAAGAGATCCCATAAAAACCCGGAGAAGTCCAACAAAAGACATCAGGTGAGGAAAACCGACTACCGGATGAGAAAAATAGATTTCCCAGTCGTATAACTACAAGGATTGATATTTTAGGGGTGCTTTTGGGAAAACTAGAGATTAAGGCAAACAGTATCTATGTATCGAGTATCTATCGGGACTGCTGATGGCGATCAATCATTGACTGTTAAGATGGAATCGATATGCAGTTAGGATGGCAATCCCAGAGCAGACAAAGCATCTACTGATGGCCAACAAAACGTTGATCTGTTGACTATAAATATTGAGGGGATCGCTTAAGGTTCTAAGAATTAAGTGTAAACGGTTACAGAAGATGAATTTTAATCCAGAGCGACTCCAGCAAATACAGGCTGCATCTTTAGGATTTCACATCCAGCATTCGTTTTGATCAATTGTCCTGAAATCATTCTCCTGAAGGAAGTTCTGTCTAATGAGTCGGATTTTGATTGCTGAAGATGAACCTCGGATCGCCGCCTTTCTCGAAAAGGGACTGAAAGCTAATGGCTACACCACAACAGTCGCTAACGATGGCGATGACGCCTTACAAAAAGCATTGGGAAATCAATTTGACTTGCTTATCCTGGATTTGAATCTTCCTCATCAGGATGGCTTTCAAATCTTGAAGCAGTTACGGGGTCAGGGAGAAACAGTCCCGATCATTATCTTAACCGCTCGTGATGATCTCGAAGATAAAGTCGCAGGCCTCGAAGAAGGGGCGGATGATTATGTGACTAAACCCTTTCGCTTTGCGGAGTTACTCGCCAGGGTTCGCGCCCGTTTGCGCCATCAAACCTCTGCACCGATGAAAGAGGAACGGGTGTTAACCGCAGGGGATATTCTCCTGGACTTGTATACTCGTCAAGCCCAAGTCGGTGATTGTCCCATCAAACTTTCTGCTAAAGAATTTCAGCTTCTCGAAACCTTGATGCGTCATCCCGAACAAGTGATGAGTCGAGAGCAACTACTGGATCGCGTTTGGGGGTATGATTACGATCCGGGATCTAATATTGTTGATGTCTATGTGGGATATCTGCGGAAAAAACTTGGAGGCGATCGCATTGAAACGGTGAGAGGGATGGGTTATCGGCTCTGTCCTTAATTTGTGGAAATATTAGGGAACCGGATTTGGAAAATCACGTCTTAAATAAAAAGGTTCTGACTCCCGGATTCAGATCGGAGCCGTTGACAACAGTCGCCCTATTAATCTTCTAAAATCTATCGAAAGATAGAGACAAAAGAGAAATTTATAAGGTAATTTTCTTAACTTTTTTTAAGGAAGCTTGACAATCCATCAAAATTAATTTTTGAGTCATTCCGTTAGATCAATCTCAACAAAAACGGAGTGACTTATTTTTGGATCAAAAAAATTTGTATGAATAAATTATAACTTTTAGATCTCAGTAAAAACACGTAAATTGCCCGATTTAATTTTAGCTATCACTTAGAGATTGATACTAAAATCCTTGCGATATGATGCTTTCAAGACTTTCTAGGGCGGATTTCAAAGTTCCGTGTTTTCACCGATGCCGTTGTTGGAGTCAGGGTGTAAAAATTGAATATGTAGGTCTAAAAAATCATAAAAATCTTCTCATCTGACCCTCATAGAGATCTTAAAACTGTTGATTAGAATCAGGGTATAGAACAAAAAGTTCGGTGTAAGGCCTCAGATTAAATCCTGAAAGATGAGAACTAAAAAATCCAAGCTGAAAGGAGGACATCAATTCAGGCTTGAAACGAAGCTAATCACAGCTCAATTCTAGGGTCTTTATCAACCGAATTCCCCCTTCTAGTCTGGGTGAAATCTCGAAGGGAAAAGTAGACTCCGGTTAGTCACTAACCTACAGATTTTTTTTGAGTAAAGTTTTTGTAATTTAACTAGAGGTTTTATTTAGCTATGGATGACTTAATTTTTGACCCCTTAACTGGCCTTCCTGTTAACGAAGAAACCCAAACCATCACAGAAGAACCCGTTGAGTCTGTGGATGTTGTACCGGGAGACTCAGACGATGAACCCGTCGAAATTACAATAGTAGAAGACGGCGATGATGAGGATGACACCGATGATGAGGATGATGATGAGGATGATGACATCGACGACAACATTGACGATATTAATCAACCCGTAGATGTCACCTCAGACGATGATATAGATGATGACATCGACGACGGTTCAGAAACGCCTGTTGATGAGACCCCCATCCCTACTGAACCCGATGGCGGAATAGGAGACGGCGCAGAACCCCTTCCCGATGAAGCGGTACAAACAGGAGTTGAACTGGATGATACAGAATCAACAGATGATATCCTGGAAGAATTATTTGATGTAGATGCTTACTTAGAATTCAACGCCGACATCAAAGCCTTAGTAGATGCAGGTCAACTGGATGCGAAAGCACACTTTGATGAGTTTGGTAAGTTTGAAGGTCGGGAATTTAGCTACATTTTTAATATCACCGAATACTCAGAGAAAAACATTGATGTTGCCCAAGTTGTCAGCCGTCAAAGTTTACTCACCCATTTCCTAGAATCTGGCATCAAAGAAGGACGGGAATTTAACAGCTTATTTAAAGTTCAGAAGTACCTAGAAAAGAATACTGACCTCGATAGCATTTTCCAAGGTGAAGGTAAATTTGTCAGTGCTATCCGTCACTTCCTGCGGTTTGGACAATACGAACAACGCGAATGCGGCGACTTCTTTAAACCCGGCGAATATCTCAGCTTTAACTCCGATTTAGAGTCTTTTGTTCAAGGTGGTCAATTCAGTCTGTTCAAGCATTTTTCTCAGTTTGGTAAGAAAGAAAGACGGGAATTTAGCAACTTCTTTAAAGTTGGTGAATACTTAGAACTCAACCAAGACCTGGTTGAATTTGTTCAGTCCGGTCAAATTAATCTGGTTGACCACTGGTTCAAGTTTGGACGGTTTGAAAATCGTGAGTTTAGCTTCTCCTTCTCGGTTTCTAAAGTTCTAGAAGTTCTGCAAATTTCTAGCATCGCTGAGTTAGATATCGAACAATTAGTTGAGTCTATTGTTAGCAACCTGAACCTCATTTTAGGCGATGATGATGACGCCGATGATGATGACGTTCCTCCTCTAGATGATGATGACACCGATGATGACACCGATGATGATGACGCCGATGATGATGACGCCGATGATGATGATGCCGATGATGATGATGCCGATGATGATGATATAGCAGGAGACGATAGCGACGACTCCGAGGTTGGCGGTGAAGGAAATGACGGTATTGTTGGAGAAGTTCCTCCTGTCAACATTCCCGGTGAAACTCCCGATGACGGTGAAACTCCCGATGACGGTGAAACTCCCGATGACGGTGAAACTCCCGATGACGGTGAAACTCCCGATGACGGTGAAACTCCCGATGACGGTGAAACTCCCGATGATGATGGCGAAGTAGAACCCGTATCTCAGGTTTATCTCAACATTAAAGTTGTTAAAGGGAACGCCGAACTGTTAGAAAAACTCGGTATTACAGGTGAAATTAGCAACGAAGAACTGCAAGACTTGTTACTCGAAAAAGACTTGTCTGACCTGAAAGGAGTCAAACTGTCTAAGTTCTTTGATGTTGATAAACTTTTGAAGGAATTTGATGCAGAAATCAAAGCTTTCTTTTCAGTTGAATCTGTTGAAACCCTGAATTTAGGACAGTTAATCCAATTCGTTCAAGAGGAAGTTGTTGGCAAAGGAAACAGTCCTTCAGCTAAAGTTAACTTTGATTATCTCAAAGCAATTCACGGCGAAAAGCTAACTGAAGAACTGGGAGAAAATCCAACTCCTGAACAAATTCTTGAATATCTAGAAGAAAAAGGAATTAAAGAAGGTTTAAATACTTCTGCTTTCCTAGACTTCAACTTCATCAAAAAACAATACGGTGAAGAAATTCGCGAAGAAATTGATGTTGAGAATGCCAGCGAACTCACCGATGAACAAGTTATCGACAGTGCGAACTTAGAAATTGAGGTTGATGTCGAATATTCTAAAGTAAAATATGCAGTTCAACTGGCTCAATTCTTTAATATTGAAATCGAGCAAGTTAGCAGCTTAGAAGTTTCTCAAATCAAGAGCTTTGTCCTCGAGCAAGAGTTAAGTGGTTCTGTATTTGACTTCAAGAAACTGCGTAAAGAACTTAAAGGATTTGAAAAAGAAATCAAAGACTTTTTCAAAGGTGGAGTTAAAGACTTCGATGACTTAACCGATGGTCAACTCAAAGCGTTCTTAAAAGGCGAAGGTTTGAAACTCGGACTGCTGAAGCAAGTGGTTGATGTTGAATACCTGAAAGAAGTCTACAAAGAAGCTTTAGAACTTCAATTTGGTGCTGATGTTACCGTTGATGAAACCTTAGAATTTATCTACGGTGGAAAACACCCTTATATCGATGAAAAATGGGTTCGTAAGCAATTCAAAGATGAACTGGAAGACTTTGCAGAATCTATCGGTAAGAAAGAAAAAGACCTGAATTTTGAGGAAATCAAAGAATACTTCTTCACGGAAGGGTTTGAAGCCGACAAACAACTGTCTGCATTCCAAGTCGAAGTTTATCGCACAGAAAATGCTTCAGCACTGACAAGTTTCTTTGAAGTAGCAAACGTTAGTTTAATCAGTTCCGAACAAGTCTACAAGTACATGGTGACGGTTGGCTTGGAACAAGGAATTGACCTTTCAACCTATATTGAAGAAGAAACTGTAGAAGTTTACCGCACAGAATTCGCTGAGAAAATCGCATCTTTCTACAATATTGAAGTCACTGAAGTTAGTGAACTTAATGTCAATGTTGTGATTGATTTTGTAGTCGGTGGTTTATCTCAAGAGATTGACTTTGACTACTTCCGTCAAACTTTTGAAGGCGATGTTCAAGCTACCTTTGGTGTAGAGTCTATTATCGAAGTTAGCAAACTGCAAATTGTTGAATTCGTCTACGAACAAGAAGGTGCAGTTGAGTTTAGCAAGTTAAACTGGTTCAACGCTAAAGAATACAAAGCAGAATTCGGAGAAGAACTTGAAGCCGCACTGAAAGAATACTATGCCGAATTCAAAGATATTTCTGAACTTTCCTTCGAGCAAGTCTTCAAGTTTGCTATCGAACACAGCGAAGAATTTAGCTTAGAAGGATTAGTTGACCTCGAGTACGTTAAAGACACTTACGCGGCTGCAATTGCTGAAGCGCTGGGTGTTGATATCGCCGCTATTACAGGTGAAGATGTTGTAACGGTTTCTGACACTGAAATTCTCGAGTTCTTAGCGGAAACAAATGTTACTGCAATTGCTGACTATGCGGATGTTGATGAAGATGGTGTCACCGACGAATTAGCAACAGAATGGTTTACACAGTCGAACGTTGTCAGTGTGGAAGGTGGAGAACAAGACATTAATTATGACTTCGTTCGCTATCAACTGACTCAGGTTATTACCGCAGAAAATCTCACCAGTGTTTCGGAAATTCTAGAGATTGAGTTAACTGCTGTCGAGGATATTGATACTCTCACGAACGAACAAGTTGCTCAGTTAATTTCTGATAGCGAGTTCGAGGAAATTCTGGGTGAAGAAACAACAATTGAACTGGTACCGGCTGAGTTTAACCTAGAGTTCGTTGTCTCTGTTTACGGTGAACAAATCATTACCGCTCTTGACTTAGAAGCGGATGCTGTAATTACTCAAGAACAAGTCATTGAATACTTCAGCACAACTTTCGCTACCGAAATTGAAGAGTTTCTGGGTGATGAAGGCGATGATGATGATGATGCTGAAGGCGATGATGATGCTGAAGGCGATGATGATGCTGAAGGAGATGATGATGCTGAAGGCGATGATGATGCTGAAGGCGATGATGATGTAGAAGGAGATGATGATGCTGAAGGCGATGATGATGTAGAAGGAGATGATGATGCTGAAGGAGATGATGATGCTGAAGGAGATGATGATGCTGAAGGCGATGATGATGTAGAAGGCGATGATGATGTAGAAGGAGATGATGATGCTGAAGGAGATGCTCCCTTTACCGATGCGGATGTTCTAGAATACATCAAACAACTCGATGTTACAACGGTTGCTAAACAAGTCGAAGTTGATGAAGAGTACGTTGAGTTCCAACTAAACAGTTTAGTCGAAGCAGGAACCGTTACCGTCGAAGAAATTAACACCATCCTCTCTGTTACAGTTACCAATGTTGAAGAACTGACTGCTCAACAACTGGTTCAACTGTCTGGAAGCGAAACATTCCAAAGCTTTGAACTCAAACTGGTTCAGTCTGAAATTAGCTACGAATATATTCGTCAAACGCAGACTACCGAAATTGCGACATTCTATGAAGTCTCAGAAGACGATGTTCTGCGGGGAGAAGTTGTTCCTCTGACGGATGCGGATATTCTCGATGGTTTAGATGATACCTTCGCTAACCTCGATGTTAATTACCTGAAATATCAAATCTCGCAGTTAACGGTTGAACAACAAAATCAATTGTTAGCAGAGTTTGAAATTGAAGTCACCGATATCTCTAAACTCAGCGTTAAACAGGTCGTTGATATCTGCTTCAGTCGCGAGTTCGAGGAAATTCTCGGAGAAGAAAAGGTCAAATATAGTCCTATTGACCTCGACAAATACCGTGAAGATAACGCAGAAGAAATCGCCAAGTTCTATCACGATATGGATGATGACTCTGATGATGATTCGGATGATGATTCGGATGACTCTGATGATGATTCGGATGATGATTCTGAAGAAATGGATGATGATTCCGATGATGATTCCGATGATGATTCCGATGATGATTCTGAAGAAATGGATGATGATTCCGATGATGACTTGGATGATGATTCTGACGACTTGGATGATGATTCCGATGATGACTTGGATGATGATTCCGATGATGACTTGGATGATGATTCCGATGATGATTCTGATGATTCTGATGATGGCGTAGGTGATAACGTTGATGACCCCGACGACATGGAAGGTGGAGAAGTCGATGTTACTTCCATCCCCGATAAAGACTTAATCAAGTTCATGTTCGGTAAGGGATGGAAAAACGGAATCAACCCGTTAGAATATGTCGATGAAGACTCTGAAAACTACCTGCGAGAAGAATTTAAACATGAACTCGCAGAACGGTTTGAAATTGCGGTTGAACAAGTTGCAGAACTTCCTTCTGAAATGGTTGTCGGAGGTGTGTACAGCAAGTTTGTTGCAAAAGAAGAAGTCGATGTCGAGTTCTACAAATCTACCCAAAAGACTGTTTTAGAAGCCAATTTTGGAGTTTCAGTTGAGGAACTCAGCGAAACTCAAATTGTTGAACACGCTTCAACCTACGGCTTGGCAAATAGCTTAGAATTGTCTCCGGTTGATGTTCATGGATTTGTCGAAGAATATAAGTCAGAAATCGCTGAACACTTCGAGATTTCTGTTGAAAAAGTCGCCGAACTTGATGCTTCAGTTGTCAAGACGTTCATCTTAGAAACAGCAACCGAAATTGGTTTAGATGTCGGAGGGTTCGTTAACCTCGAATACTATCGCGGTTTAGAAGAAGTGGTTGAAAACTACCGAGTTGAACAGGTTTATTCCTTCAACTATGAAGCTGCTTTCGAGTATACCGAAACACAAGCAGTCAGCACTTCTGCTATTCTCGATACTGAGTGGTTCCGCCAAGAAAATGCTGCGTTGATTGAGCAAAATCTAGAGGAACTTGATACTGATGAAAGCGGTGAGGTTGAAGATGATGAATTAATCGGTGAAATGCAGGGTCAATTCCTCGAAGAAGGTTTAGAAACTGATGACTCTTATGACCTCGATGAATACATCGCAGAAAATGGAGATGTCCTGACTGATTTCTACGGTAAACCTCTCGATGAAATTAGTAACCGTCAAGTTGTTGAGTATGCTTTCGGTGCAGGTTTAGAAGAGGGTGTTGACCCCTACAGCAATGAATTCCTGACTGAAAATCCTGAGTTACAATTGGATACATTCGTAGCTCAAAATGCTCAACAGTTGACTCAATTCTACGGGGTTCAAGAAGTGACTCAAATCAACTTCTATCAAGCCTATCAATATCAAGTTTCCTTCGGTTTAGTGGGTACGACAACTGATTCTTCTGAAGGAATTGTCTAACGGTTAGCCACCTTCTTCCGCCTTCCTAGTTCAACTGGGGAGGTGAGAAAACCCCTCTCGTCACAATTGGTCTAAAATAAACGAGGTGTTAGGTCTTCGGACTTAGCACCTCATTTTACTGTGACCCGTGTTTTCAGTCATATAAAACGGGTCTAGTCAGATTAGATTTACAGTGATAAATTTAGGAGATTAACTATCCCGAAATACTTCTGTTTTCGTTGAAAAGTTCATCGACAGACAAGTAAACCATTCATAGAGAAAGGAGAGAGGAGATGAGGAGTTCACTTAAACCCATGAAATCTCGTTTAGGCGGATTAGGAGTTGCCCTAACCATCGCTTTTGCGGCTATTGAGGCGATCGCACAAATCGATTTAGCAATCCTAACAGAAATTCTCGGAGATAACAACGAAGTCTTTATCGAAAACCAAGTTGCCCAAGAAAACGATAATGCGACTATCGGCGAAGAAGTCCGCACCGAACAAGCCCGAGCGCAGATTGATTTTAACACAGGCGCATCGGGACGAATCACCGAAAATTCTGCGATTGTTGTGGGTCAATGTATCGAAGTCCAACAAGGGGTTTTAGTGGCTTCAGGCCCTGCTAACGGTTGTCTTTCCGGGTTCGCTGTCGGTGTCCAAGGAACGATTTATTTAATGAGTGCTGATGAAGACGGAATTGGTACAATAAACGTTTTAGAAGGTGAAATTCAACTGGCTCTCCAAGATAACCCCGATGACCCCAACGCCCTAACCATTACAGCCGGACAGAGGGTTGCAAGCTTAACACAGGGTTTAGCGCTGGCGGAAGTTCTGATAGAACAAATGACCAAAGAAGAATACGAAGCGATTATTCCCGGGCCGTTATTTAGAGGGTATCAAAATCCATTACGGGATCAAGATAAAATTGATGAAGTTTGTAAACGGCTTTATGGAAGTTGTCTGGCTGTGGGAAGTGAACCGCCACAACCCCCCACACCCGTTCGAGGTCTATGGTAAGAATACATTAAGATTTGAGAAAGCACGGGTTGTCGTCAACTCGTGACTTCTTTTTAAGCGGTAGAAGCAGTATGACCTTGAAACGACCCAAACGTGTAAAATGGTATCAGTGGAAAAATATCTTTCAACGATCGCCTTTATTTCACTCCTTTGATAAATGTCTGTGGTTTCGCATTTACCTGGCGTTAGTCATTGCTTATATTGGTCTACTGTTTGTTAACCGCATTGAAAACTGGGTTGCAGGTGAAACCATTTGTCAGGTACAAGACACGGCTTTACATTGTATTACTCAGGAAATCCTCTCGCTGATTACCGTTGACCATATCGAAAGCTTCAGTATTTCAACGGTTGCGGTTTTATATTTACTCGAAAGTCGTAAACGCCGACAACGGGCGATTTATGAAGCATGGCAGGTGGTTGATAGTGCTGCAACTTCAGGAGTTTCAGCTAGTCGAGCTAGACTAAAAGCCCTCGAAGACCTCAATAATGAAGGTGTTTCTCTCGATGGACTCGATATTTCTCAAGCCTATCTCAAACAGATTAACCTATCGGGCGCCAGTTTGAGCGAAGCGAACTTAGAGGGAGCCAACTTACAAGGCTCTAGCCTGAGTCATGCTAATCTCAGTGGAGCGAATTTACAAGGTGCTGACTTACAAGGTGCCAATCTCCATGAAACGAACTTCACAGGTGCCAACCTCACAGGTGCCAACCTCGAAGGGGCGAACCTCAAATGTGCAGACTTTCAGGGTGCTAACTTGCAAGGAAGCCATCTCAAACAAGCCTATTCTCTACGAAAAGCTAAATTTGTACAAGCCAACCTCTCGGCTGTGGATTTTCAGGGCGTTAATTTACGCGGAGCCAATCTCAAACAGGCTAATTTGTGCGAAGCTAATCTCACGGATGCGAATCTCTCTGAAGCGAATTTAGAGCAAGCAGAATTGATGGGCGCTGAACTCCAAGGTGCAAATGTAAAAGGGGCGAACCTACGTCAAGCCTATTTAGTGAGAACAAACCATTTACGAGAGGTTCAAAATTTGCGAGAAGCAGACTTACAAGGGGCGAATTTAACTCGGGCGAACTTGCGGGATGTTAACCTACAACAAGCTAAACTGGAAAAGGCTAACTTGCAACTCGCTATCTTACAGGGAGCTGATTTGAGGGAAGCTAACTTAACAAAAGCGAACTTGAGAGAAGCGAAACTTCAAGAGGCTAAACTTCAAGGGGCTAACTTTGAACGGGCTAATTTAGAAGCTGCAAATTTAGCTCAAGCCAACTTTCAAGGTGCAAATTTGACTGATGCGAATTTGTGTGGAGCCTGTTTGAATCATACTCAATTCTATCAAGCTATTCTGATTAGAGTTGATTTTTATTCCGTTGATGACCTGTTTGACACGGATTTTCAAGATGCTAATTTTAAAGAAGCTAACCTCAAAGGTGCTAATCTCCGAGGTGTTCATCTGAAAAATGCGAACTTTCACCAAGCCAACCTCAAACACGCAAATTTGAGCGATGCGGAAATTATCAACCCTCTACAAATTCAATCGGCTCAAAATTATTGGGAGGCTGAATACAATGACGATTTTCGCAAAAAAATTCATCTCTAATTGGCTCTTAAATTTGACATAAATCAGATGAGATTTCCTCAACAGATTTATGATGATTTTCAGAGGAATTCTTCCCTACAGTTTTGGGAAAAACACCTTTCTGATAAGCTGTAATTTGAGTAGGTGTCAGCAAATCCATAAAATCTGCAAGTTCGCTATAGGTAATACATTGAACTTCGGGTTGACCACAAACGGCTTCCGCAAACTGAAATAACGCATTCCAATAGGCACCGTTATTCCAAGCTGAAAAATGATGACCAATATGTATGGGGGCGCGATTTCCGTTATAGTTACTCTCAAAATAGTTCATATAAGTTTTGAACATATCTTCTTCATACCGTTTGGCTTGACTGGGGTTAGGTTTTGCCTTAGAATGAAGATAATAAAAGTTATAATCCATTGACAATAAACTTTGTTTGGTTAAAGCAGTTGTAATACTCGCTAACGGAAAATTCCAAACGCCGTTTTGTTTTTGCGGCCAATAGTTAAGTTGGTTCGAGCGACTGGTATCATACCGAAATCCTTCTTTTTCTAAGGTTTTAAATAAACCGGGACTGATTCCTAATTCCGGCGCTCTAAATCCTTGAATTGCACTGCGGTCAAAGGCGAGACGACCTGTTAAACCGTTGAGTTGATAAGCGTCAAAAATGAACTTTTCAAAGTATTCAAACTCTTTTTTCCAGTCGGCTTCACTCCAGTTATTGCCGTTAAAATGACCAACAGCATGGGAAGCAATTTCATGTCCGTCTTGATAGGCTAAATTAAGCTGTTCGAGTCGTTGTTTCACTTCATCGGCTGAACCGCCCCAACCAATGGCTGAACGTCCGAGACCCTTTCCTGCTGGGGCATCGTAGAGTTTGCGGTTGTCATTGTTGACAAAATAAACGGCACTGATAAAATAAGTAAAGCGGAGATTAATGTCTTTCTGTTCTAACGTTTTTGCAAAGTTTCGGGACTTGTTCCAGGCCTCTAGAGAACTAGAACCATCGAAGGCTAATAATACAAATTGTGGAGGAACTTCTGGGGGTTGTATTAATCCTTCATTTCGCAAAATTTGAGACAAAAATCGACTATCCCAACGATTAGATTGACAAGAATTTCCCCCATCTGCGTTAGTACAAGCTGTTACTAATTGTTGAGGAAAAGGGCCGATAGCATTCTTTCCTTCTACACAATAACCTGTAATCGAATTGAAGCGAGAACCATCAGGACAGCGTTGATTTCCGTAGGCTTTGAGAAAGAGTGTTTCCGACCATTGGTTATTATTGCAGCTACTTCCGCCTCCCCAGTCAACACATTTTTCAATCATTTTTTGGGTGACTGGCCCCCATGCGGTTTTGCCATCTGAACAATAATATCCGCCTTTATCATTAACCTGTTTTGTTTCAAAAATGGGGGAGTCTGCAACAACTTCTTTAGATACTTTGGGTTGGGTTTCTATTTCTTGGAGAGAAACACTTGATGAGGTTGTACAAGCGGAGAGTGACAGGAATAAACCCCAGTAAATAAAACCCTGATGCCATAAGTTTAACTTCAATTTTCTCAGCACATTAAACCCCTTGGTGAGACCGTTTGAACACCCATCAGAAAAGTCTTTGAAATTTGGACATTAAAAAATGCGTTAACGCCTCGTCTTTGAGGGTTAACTTTGATGGGTATTTTAAGCGAAAAACTGAGTTGAAGTCAAGAGGTTTAGGCTAATTTTGGGTTAATTTTGTGTTGGGTTCATTCTTTAAGAGGACAGCTTGTATTCTAAGGGTTCACAGAATTGCTGAATACCTGTTTTTATCGCATAGATAACAACGGGAGTCACCAACAGTTGGGGACAAGTATTTTGTGCAATTAAATGTCCAACCATTTTACTAATATTCCCTTGCAACAATTCCTCGCGGTATTCTTGATGACAAATTGTCACCCGATATCGCTTTGCTACACCATCCAACCAATTTTCTGAGGTTGTCGGTGTTTGTCCCACTTGGATAGCGAGGGAAATGGCTGCATCTTCAATATCTCCTTCACAGTCTTCTATGGTATCCAAGGCTTCTAAGGCTTGCGGATATTCTGAGAGTTGGGAACGAAATTGAGCAATTTCTTGAGACGTTAAAATAACCATCTATCCTAAATTGATATTTTTTTCTATTTTATAGCTTAGGAACCATTTCATCATCAAACCAAGCCGTTAAAGCAACAGCTAAAGCATCGGCTGCATCATCGGGTTTCGGAATTTTATCTAAGTCTAACTCTCGGGCAACAGCATTTTGGACTTCTCGTTTGTCGGCGTTACCGTAACCTGTTAACGCTTGTTTAATTTGGGGAGGCGTAAACTCAACCAAGGGAATTTTTTCTTGGGCTAAAACCAACATTAAAATCCCTCGGGCTTGAGCGACGGGAATGGTACTTCCCATGCGATAAAAAAACAATTTTTCTGCAACCGCTAAATCAGGTTTAAACTGTTCAATTAACGTGTGTAAATCATCATAAATCGTACAAAGACGCTTTCCCATTTCCTGATGAGCGGGTGTTTTAATCACACCAAAATCAACAAGAGAAACGGAATAACGGCCATCCCGTTCCCTTGTATTTTCACAATGAATCACACCAAAGCCCAAAGTCGCGAGTCCCGGATCAAATCCAATAATACGTCTTGGCATGGGTTAGGGGTTTTTAAAGGTTTAATGTTCCACTTTCTAGCCCTTTAACCCCCTAAATTAATTCCCCTCCCCGGGTTCGGGTAAACCAAATACTTGACGGAAAACTTTCTGGACTTTATATCCTGAATCTATCGACTCTAAGGGATCTTTTCGCAGACGATGACGCAAACATAACGTAATTACCCGACCAATATCTTCGACTGTTACCTCTGTGCGACCTTCTAGGGCGGCTAAGGCTTTGGCGGCGCGGTTTGTAACAATATCCCCTCGCAAGCCGTCAACATCCAATTCTGCACAAACTTGAGAAATTTTGACTCGAAAATCATAGTCAATTTCTACAGAAGAAAGTCTTTCTTGAGCGTCAATAATCGTCTGTTGTAGTTGTTCTTGATCGCTGACATACTGATCGAGAAATTCTTTAGGTTGGCGATCAAAAGCAGTGCGTTGTTCAACAATTTTCACCCGCAAATTCGGTTCTTTAACCGTGCGAATTTCCGCGTGCATTCCAAAACGATCTAACAGTTGAGGGCGTAATTCACCTTCTTCTGGGTTTCCTGAACCGACTAATACAAATCGCGCTGGATGACGAATCGAAATTCCTTCTCGTTCAACCGTATTCCAACCACTGGCCGCAGAATCTAATAATACATCAACTAAGTGATCATCTAACAGGTTCACCTCATCAACATAGAGGATACCGCGATTCGCTTTGGCAAGTAAACCCGGTTCAAAGGCTTTCACCCCTTCGGCTAAGGCTTTTTCAATATCAATCGTGCCACAAACCCGATCTTCCGTCGCCCCCAGAGGTAAATCAACCATCGGTACTTTTTTACGCGCGACGGGAACTGAGAGTTGGTTGAAAACTCGTTCACGCACGCTATCACTCATCAATTCGGGATCGTCTGGATGGCTATTGAAGGGATCATCTGCAACGATATCAATTTCGGGTAATAAGTCAGCTAACGCTCTAATTGTAGTCGATTTGCCCGTTCCGCGATCGCCCATAATCATCACACCACCGATTTTAGGGTCAATCACATTCAGCAGCAAAGCCAGTTTCATCTCTTCCTGACCGACAATCGCCGTGAAGGGGAAAACAGCACGACGGGCTAGGCTAGCTGTTGATTTTGCATTTTCAGTCGTGACGACAGTTGAACTCACAGTTTTTCAATTCTCTATTCCGATGTACCGCCTTTTATTGTCTCATATATTTGTAGGGGCGAGTTTATCAATTGGACTTTGGATAAATCAGCTCGTCAAACCGTTCAGGCGTATCCCCTCTTGATCTCCCTTTTTAAGGGAATCCCCCCGCCTGCGGCTTCCCCCCTTTTTAAGGGGGGCTAGGGGGGATCTAAGGGGGGATTAATTAAATGCAGCTTCATAAAAAATCGGTATTACATCCCCTGAACAGCTAGCATCTTACGGTAAACAATCTTATCGTCGCCAATATCGTAGAAATCACGAATTCGCGCTTCCTCATCGTAACCGCACTTGCGGTAGAATGCCCGTGTGCGCTCGAAACTGGGCAGCCCAGAGGTTTCTACCAATAGCACGCGCTCACCCCGCCCCATCAACGTTTGTTCAACCTGGCGCAGCAATGCGGAACCCCGTCCTTGTCCCTGATAGTCGGGGCGGATGGCGATCAACAGCAAATTCCACGTCCCGTTGGTCATCCGTTCGGGGGCGCAGTAGGCCACCCCTACCAGCCCATTTTCATCGTCGGTAATGCAGATGTCATCGCTATTACCGTTGAAGTAGTCGGCGAACATTTTATCGAGTTCCTCAAGTTCGTTTGGTTCAAAGCTAATTGTGTCTTTGGCTAGGGCGATCAGTTCGGCTGTATCATCGGGAGTAATGGGTCGAATCATCGCAATTAACAATTTTGTAGGGGCGGGTTTCGCCTAAATACTAAAGTTTAGACTAAAGTTTGAACAATAACTTGATATCAAAGGTATCTTATCAAAAAAAAGGCAGTTGTCAGCTAATTGGCGATCATTGGGTTGACTGTATATATTGGATTTAGAACAAATTATCATTTAGGGGTATTTTAATCTGTGGCACAGTCCAAACAGAGCGGATTAATTTTACTGAAACTCGCCCTATTGGGTCTTTCTTTTCCCGTCGCGATCACAAGCTTTTCCCCAACACACGCCAACCCAAAACCGAATAATAGTTGGGAATATGCTCAAGCCATCGATCAACCTACACCTCAACCTAACACTTCTGCTGAGTCAGAAAAAACAAATCAACTCACCGAAGATAAAACAGAAGTCGAATCAGAAAATAATCAGGAGAAGAAGCAACAATGGTGGTTGCTTTCAATTCCCGTGTTGGCTGTTTTGTACTTGGGAACTCTCCGGTTTCGTCCCCTGTGGTTGCTGTCGCTCCCGGCGGAATTTAGCATACCTCAAACGCCCATAAACCCGCCGATGAAAATACCCGTTGGTCTTTTACGCTTTCTAAAATATCGTCCTCGGGTATTAGATGCTTGGGTTGAGAAGCATCTGGAAACGTTTCAGAAGAATTTTTTAAAAGAAGAAACGGTTGATGATCGAAAGGATTACGTTGCGGTTCCGGTGATATTAAATGATAAAGAAATTGATGAAATAACCCCCGAAAATTTAAGCTAAACTTTTAAGAACGATAAGCGAATACGAGTGCTAATCAAGGGCGAGGGCGGATCGGGAAAAACAACCATAGCCTGTGAAATTGCTAAATGGGCAATGGAAAAAAATTCCGAACTAGCCGGACATTCTATGTTACCCATTTTAATAGAAAAAGACCTGGACTCGAATGCTGAAGAAAATACTACGCCTCTCACAAAAACTGTTGTAAACCTTCTTCAAGAATTAACCGACAGCGAACAAAAGTTTACCGATGAACTATTGGTTGAACAACTTCTCCGACAGCGCCGAATTTTATTAATTGTAGACCATTACTCGGAGATGAGTCCACAAACTCGCGAACAAATCGATTTTGACGGTGAAGATTTTCCGGCGAATGCTTTTATTGTCACTTCCAGAACCGATGAAACGTTTAGAGGAATTGACATCAAAATAGAGACTTGCCGCTTTGATGGGGGAAAATTAGCTTACTTTATTGAGCAGTATTTAAAGAAGCGCGAAAAGTGGAATTTGTTTGAGGAAGATCAGGAGGATTTTTTACAAGAATGCTCCCAACTTACCCGCATTGTAGGCGAACGGAAAACCATTACCGTTTTGCTGGCAAAGCTTTATGCCGAGCGGATGATTAATGAAAACGAGCCTACAGAAGTAAACAACAATTATTCTGCGTCTAAGCTAGATAATATCCCCGACTTGATACTGGACTATCTTGACAAGCTGAATCTTCAAGGTGAAAGAGCGACGAACAATAAATATCCGACAGTCAAAGAGGATGCTAAAGTCATTGCTTGGAAATGTTTAGAAAAAAGCTACAAGCCATCCCAAGCCAACCGCGAGGAGGTAGTAACAGCTTTGGGTAACAATGCGGAATCATGCCTTGACTATTTTGAGAAATATCTCCGTCTGATCAAATTCGTAGGATACGGAGAAGATAGAAGAGATAGAGATAAAATCCGTTTTGCTTTAGACCCCGTAGCCGAGTATCTAGCCGCCCTATACTTGCTACAAAATGACTTCAAAGATGACCCGGAAAAATGGAAGAAGTTCTTAGCGGCAGCCCAGAAAAAATCGGAGAATAAAGAGGAAATCAAAGGCTTTTTGTTAGCGGTTCGAGATTGCTGTTTGGCTAAAGGTTCTGAATTTAGAGTCCCCAGTTTTGTAGCAGAGGAAATGGGTAAACTAGCCGGACTGGACTTAGAAGCTTTAGAACAAGAACGAGAGCGCCGACGAATTAAACGCCTTATCCGCAACTTATTTGCTCCAGAAGCTACGGTAGATGATCGGCTGGACGATCTTAGAAAAATTGGAGCCAGTGGTTCAGTCGCTAAATTTGCCGCTCGCGATCTTGTCACTGTTCTGACAGATGAAAATGAAGATGTGCGTGAAGCTGCGGCAAGAGCGTTGGGCAATTTGGGCGATACTTCCCCAGTCGTGATAGCAGGGTTAGTAGCCTGTCTTCAAGATGAAAATGAACCTGTGTGTAAGGCTGCGGCAAGAGCGTTGGGCAATTTGGGCGATACTTCCCCAGTCGTGATCGAAGGGTTATTAGCCCGTCTTCAAGATAAATATAAATATGTGCGTAAGGCTGCGGTCGAGGCGTTGGGCAAATTGGGCGATACTTCCCCAGTCGTGATAGCAGGGTTAGTAGCTTGTCTTCAAGATGAACATTGGAATGTGCGTAAGGCTGCGGCTAGGATGTTGGGCGAATTGGGCGACAGTTCCCCACCCATAATACAGGGGTTATTAGCCCGTCTTCAAGATAAAAATGCACGTGTGCGTGAGGCTGCGGCTAGGGCGTTGGGCAAATTGGGCGATACTTCCCCAGCCGTGATACAGGGGTTAGAAGCCCTTCTTCAACATAAAAATAAAGATATGCGTCAGGCTGCGGTGGAGGCGTTGGGCAAATTGGGCGATACTTCTGATCCCGTGATCGAGGCGTTATTAGCCCTTCTTCAAGATGAATATGAAGGTGTACAAGAGACTGCGAGAGAGGTATTAACTAAATTGGGTCATCCTCCTGATTAAATCTTGTTGGTTAACGGTTTGGGTAGCCCACCCGAAAAGCCCCTACCCAGTTTTCGGACTTCACCAAAATCAGAAGGGACGCATCACCATGCGCCCCTACTACAGTTTTGAACTTGACTGGGAGAATTCAGGTACATCCCAAAAACCCGGTTTCTTCGAGAAACCGGGTTTTTAATTGAGGGTTAGTTACAATGCTTTGAAATTTAAGCGGGTTTGGCTTCAGCGTTGCGTTGTAACACTTGGCGAATTGAGGCTTTTTCAATTAACCCGACTAACATTCCATTTCGCATCACGGCTAATTCATTAATTTGTTCTTTTTCAAATAAAGTAACAACATCGAGTAATGAACGTGTGGCTTCTACCGTTTGGGAAAGTTCAATGGGTTGCATCAGGTCTTTGACTTGAGTGGTCGGCCATTGAGAGGTGGGAATAAATCTCATCTGATCGACTTGAAATTGACCTAACAATTGACCTTCGTTATTAACAATAAAGAACCGTCTGGCTTGAGCTTTTCCGATGATATATTCATTGGCTAATTCGCGCAAGGATAAATCCTCAGAAATAATCGGAGTATCGTTACTCAGGGCATCTTCTGCGGTGAACTCAGAAAGTTTGCTGCGTAATGTGGCATCTTGGGCTAAAACCCCTGCATTTTGTAACAGGAACCAACCGATTAAGATTGTCCAAAAGTTGGGGAATTGACCGAAGAATAACGCCGGAAGGAATCCTAATGCGATCGCTGTCCATCCCAAGGCTTGACCGACTCGGCTTGCCCAAATTACACCTGTATACTGTTTTCCTGTAATTTTCCAAACGATGGCTTTAAGCACGTTTCCACCATCAAGCGGTAAGCCAGGAATCAGGTTAAATAATGCCAGGGCGAGGTTAATATAAGCCAGTAGACCCACCATTGCCCCTAACGGCCCTGTTGTTGCGATACTTGCACCAATTCCACTTAGAAGTAGAAATAACAGAATACTCACCGCAGGGCCAGCGATCGCAATCCAAAAGGCACCACCGGGGGTTTTAGCTTCTTTGTCTAAACTCGCCAGTCCACCAAATAGAAATAACGTAATTGATTTAACGTTAATTCCTTGTTTGATCGCGACAAAACTATGTCCGAGTTCGTGGGCTAATACTGATGCAAATAATAGCAGAGCGGCGACTAAACCGAGTAAAGCTGCACTCACCCCGCCCAAGGTGGGAAATTCGGATGCTAGGTTGGTTCCGTAACTAAATGTCATTAATCCGAGTACGATAAACCAGGAAGCATTCACATAGAACGGAATCCCGAATAAGTTACCTACACGTATAGAGTTATTCATTAAGAATGACCTCTGAATTCATCTTGTTTAAAAGGTGTATTACCTTAATTTAATCTATGAACCTATCGTAACGAAATGTAAACGGTTCGCGCAATCCGTCATTATTCGTATGTACCGTCTATTTTAGTACGGTTTTCGCCGAGTTTTCTCTAAGATATATTCCGATTGAAAGATTTTTATGCTCTGGTAGCGAAAAAGTGGTATAATTACTCTTGTGATAGAAATCACAGTATATGAAGAAGCAAGTCACTAGGTTTTTCTAGTGCTGTCACCAAAACGTAATTCAATTTGTCACAGATTAAATTAACAAAATGGAAGATGATTAAGGGTGATGAAAAATTAAATTTTAACGAATGCCCTTAATTAATCTTCTTCCTGGTGCTGTTTACCAAGAGAAGCAGGTTTAGAGCAAGGTCGTTCACGACGGATTATTTTATGCTAACATAAGTTTATCGTGGCTTGATGTCGATAATCTATGCTTGTGTATGAAATGAAGCTGCAAGGAACGCAATACCAGTACAGAAAGTTAGACGAAGCTATCCGTACTGGTCGTTTCGTTCGCAACAGCATCATCAAAGCATGGATAAATGGTCAAGTTAAAAGCCGCAACGATGCCTATCGCTACTGCAAACTGCTGTCAGACAACCCCGACTTTCCTTGGGTAAACAAACTCAATTCTATGGCTCGACAAGCACACGCAGAGAGAGCTTGGGCATCAATTTAAAAACGGATAGAGAAGCGGAAGAACGGATTAACTTAACTGTAAAACCCATAGATCTTGGCATCTCACAGATAGCTTAATCCGTTAAATCCTTATCCTATCTGTTTTAAATTGAACGATTTTATCAAAATTGTCGGCAAAAAATACCGGGCCAAAAGCGGTGCGATCTCCCGGCTTTGCAAGCCCCTAAAGGAAGCGCACCAATAAAAGGCTTTCCCAGCTTTAAAAAGTATCAAGTCAGAGCTTCTGTTGAATACAAGACATCGGGTTGGGTGCTTTCAGAAGATAGACGCTATTTAACGTTTTCTGATAAGTTTCAAGCGGGTACATTTAAGCTTTGGGGAAGTCGAGATTTGCACTTCTATCAACTCCAACAAATTAAACGAGTTAGAGTGATTAGAAGACACGATGGATATTATGCCCAATTTTTGATAGACCACACCAGAAAGGAAAACAAAGAACTCAGTAACAAACAAACAGGTTTGGATGTCGGTTTAAACCATTTCTACACTGATTCAACAGGTAAACAGGTAGAGAATCCCCGTTTTCTAAGAAAAGATGAGCGACGAATTAAAAAGCTGCAACGTCGGTTATCAAGAACAAAAAAGGGAAGTCAAAACCGTAAAAAAGCCAGAAATCGGTTAGGAAGGGCGCATCTAAGAGTTTCACGCAGGCGTCAGAATCGGGTCTGTAAACAGGCTCAACACGTCATCCAGTCTAACGACTTGGTAGCGATTGAAAACCTACGGATACGCAATCTGGTTAAAAACCATCATTTAGCCAAGTCAATTAATGATGCTGCTTGGTACAGATTTAGAGAATGGCTAGAATATTTTGGGAGAATTTATGGGGTTCCGGTGATTGCCGTTGAACCTGCATACACATCTCAAAATTGTTCAAATTGCGGTGAAAAGGTTGTCAAAACTCTCAGTACCCGGACTTCACGAATGTCCTCACTGCGGGTATGTAGCAGACCGAGATGAAAATGCCGCCAAAAATATTCTGAAATCTGCATTAAAACAGTTAGCAAATACCGTCGGGCAGACGGAAATCAACGCCTCCCGAGAGACTGACCTCTGCTTGGACGGGGAAACCCAACCCTTGTAAGTCAACTCAACGAAAGAGGAAGCCCAAACAGTGATGTTTGGAATCTCCGTTGTTTACGACGGAGAGGA
>NZ_LATL02000010.1 GCF_000972705.2 Limnoraphis robusta CS-951
TTAGATGCTGGGTTTTTCAACTGGTTGAATACCCTGCCAGTAGAGTTATTATAGCATTTTTCCTGGCCTTATATCCCCATACCTGAAGGTAGGGGCGTGTGCGGCAATTTTTGGTAAACAAATGTTACTATAAGCTCGTGTTAATTCTGACCGGGTGGAATGGGTCAACAGTAGAATATCAGTCTCAATTGGACATTTGGGGGGTTACATTGCTTCAATACGACTTTCTCTCTCGCTTTCTCAAAGTCGCCTCTGTTAACGTGCTGTCGAATATTACAATTCCCTTGTCAGGGGCAATTAGTGTTGCTTTTCTGGGGCATTTGTCAAGCATTAGCTATTTAGCCGGGGTAGCACTGGGTGCTATTTTGTTTGATTTTCTCTACGAGAGTTGTGCCTTTATCAAATCGGGAACAACTGTGATGACCTCTCAAGCTGCGGGAAGAGATGATCGAGAAGCACTGCTTCTAGCCGGATTGCAAAATGGCTTAATTGCTTTGGGCTTTGGGATGCTTTTTCTACTGCTGCAATATCCTATCGGAAAGCTAGGTTTTTTCATGTTAAACGGTACTCCAGATGTGGAACTTGCGGGTCTTACTTATTTTAATATCCGGATTTGGGCAGCACCTGCGGCGTTAGTCAACTTAGTTTTAACGGGATGGCTACTTGGGCAAGAACAAAATGGCAAAGTTCTTTCACTGACGATTATTGGAAATGTTGCCAATATTGCACTCAATTACCTCTTCATTGTCCGTTGGGATTTGGCAAGCATGGGAGCGGGGTTGTCACAAGCGATTAGCCAATACATCATCTTATTTGTAGCACTTGTGATGATTTCTCGACAAGTTTCGTTAAAAGAAATAATTGCTTTAACCGAAAAAGTGCTAAATTTATCGGCTCTGAAAACTCCTTTTATTTTGAACCGCAATCTATCCGCTCGGTCTGTAGTGATCGTCTTGATGTTTATCCTTTTTAGTGCTTTTGGTGCAACATTTGGAACAGACATTCTCGCTGAAAATGTTTTGCTTATTCAAATTGTTGCCATCAGTATGTATATGTGTGACGGTGTAGAATACGCAACGACTACTCTAACAGGTAACTTTAAAGGACAAGGAGCAACTCATAAATTTCTGCCGCTTTTGCAAACAGCATTAGGAACAAACCTTACTATTGCTTTAGTCATTGGGTTGACTGCTTTCTTTTTTCCTGGCCCCTTATTTCATCTATTCACTAACCATTCTGAATTAATAGAATCTATTAGCGTTTATACGCCTTGGATATTACTCGTTGTCGTAGGTTCAGGATTTGCTTATGCTCTAGATGGGTATTTCGCTGGCTTAGGAGAAGCGGTTGCTGTTCGCAAGACATACCTAATCAGTGGGTTTATCGGATTAAGCTTACTTTGTGTATCAACCTTTTATTTGCACAGCAATCATTTTTTGTGGTTGAGTTTGTCAATCTTTATGTTATCTTGCACGTTAGGTTTGGGAATACAGGTTCCCATGACATTACAATCTAATCCGGAAAAGGAGGCGGTTACTAACTGATGAAATACAGAAAATTGGGCAACAGTGAATTACTCGTTTCTGAAATTAGTTTGGGTTCTTGGGGTGTTCACGAGGGGGTAGAAGATCGCAATGCCAAAGCCTGCATTTACAAGGCTTTTGACGTTGGAATTAATTTCATTGATACTTCTAATTCCTATGCGGCGGGTGGGGCTGAGTCGTTTTTGGGGGAAGTGTTACAAGGCGTTGAGCGCTCGTCCTATCTCCTGGCCACGAAGGTCTTTTTTCCCACCTCACCGACTGACAAGGGACTCTCAGCCCCCCAAATCAGAAAACAAATTGATGCGTCCTTAACTCGGTTGCGTACCGATTATGTTGATCTGTATCAATGTCATCGCTACGATCCGGATACACCGTTGGAAGAAACCATGATGGCACTGACTGAGGTCGTGCGTCAGGGAAAAGTGCGTTACATTGGCTTTAGCGAGTGGAGTCCAGAACAAATTCAAGCCGCTTGCGATCTTGCTGATGTAGAACAGTTTGTTTCGAGTCAACCTCAATATTCGATGCTGTGGCGTGACCCGGAAGCTGAAGTGTTTCCCTTGTGTGCAGCCAATGGAATTAGTCAGATTGTTTGGTCTCCCCTAGCGCAAGGTGTACTAGCAGGTAAATACGAACCTGGACAAGTTCCCCCAGAAAATTCTCGTGCGGCTAATGATAAAATGAATTGGTACTTATTGCAGGAGTTGTTTAGCGATCGCATTCTCACCGCAGTCCAGAAATTGAAACCCATTGCCCAAAACTTAGGATTAAGTATGCCACAGTTGGCTTTGGCTTGGGTACTCCGCACTGAGTACGTTTGTTCAGCTATTATTGGTGCGAGTCGTCCGGAACATATTGTGGATAACGTCACAGCATCAGGAGTCAAACTCGATACAGATGTATTGGCAACAATTGATCAAGTCCTCTTACCAGTTGTTCACAAGTGATTCACGCTTCGTGTATGATTGAGCCGTTAAAGTAGAAATAAAATGCTATGAGTAATTTAACAAATAAAGATGTCGTCAGACAGTTTTTTGAAATCTATAACAGTCAAGATTACGAAGCAGCATACAAATGTATGGCGTCGAATTATTTAGATCATGGACTTCCTCAAGTACAAAGTGTTGAGGATGCAATTAAGATCTTGAAATCGACTCACACATCCTTTCCAGATATTAAAGTGGTCATCGATGATCTAATTGAAGAAAATGACAAAGTTGTATTTCGAGGTCACTTTAGCGCTACCCATCTCGGTGAGTTTGTTGGTATCGCTCCCACTGGTGTGAGAGTAGAATTTGAGGCATTAGAAATCTTCAAGATTGAGAATCAGAAGATTACAGAATCTTGGGGGTATTGGCCGATGTCGGAAATTGTCCACCAGATTCAGGCTTCTTAACTTTTAAGAATTTAGATTGGCTGTGAGGATATCCATAGTTTCAAGATGACTTGTATCATTCCAGACAACAAGACTCCAACACCCGTTAACATACTCAAAACAGCAGAAGCTTGCATGATGCAGCTTGAAGCGCCAACCATTTCCCGGTGGAAGATTAAACACCATTTCAGAGAAATTCATTAAGACAAAACCATGAGTAACCACCACAACGGTTTCATCTAAATGTCGTTCAGCAATCCGATTCAACGCACGATAGCCTCTGTCCCGACATTGCCTTAAACTTTCTCCTGCTGGGATGACGTATTCATAGCGCATCTGTTTATGGTCTTGCCGTTCCTTTGGAAACTTCTCGTCCATTTCAGAAAATGTGAATCCCTGAAATATTCCCATATTCCACTCCCGTAATTCCGAGTCAAAAATAACATTCTTTCCACAAATTTCAGCAATGATGTTGGCTGTTTGAACCGCACGACCCAGATCACTACTGTACAAAGTGGTGAATGAAAGACGACGTAAACGATTAGCAATGGCTTGAGCCTGTTCAATTCCTTTGGGAGTTAATAGACTATCAAGTTGTCCCATTACCTTGTCTTGTTGATTCCAGTCGGTTTCCCCATGGCGCACAATAATTAGTTTCATTTCTGGCTATCGTATTAATGATGCTTGAGCAGTAAGAATCCATTTCTACAATATCCTTCTGATTTTAAGGCCAGTTTAACATGAGTTAAACATCTGCTTAGGTGCCGCGAGCCTCAAGAAAGAATCTAATTTATTGAGTATTTTTATTTCCAACCCCTGACGAAACAGGATACCCGTTTCTTTCAAACCAATCCTGATATTTCGTCTCGATTTGTTTCACTAAATCCCGATCCAGATAGTTCATCCAATAACCATGACCACCATCTGTAATATGATTAGGGTGGAAAAGATTAGTTTTGTGGTGAACATCATCTTTCTCCCCCTCACTATTGTAAGATAAACTATCAATTTCTTCAACGATGGCTAACGCATTAACAGAACCGACGTCACAAACTTGTGCTAATTTTTCAATCACCCTGTTTTTTTCATTTAAAATACTGTCATAAGGTACAACTAGGTCTGCGACTTCAATCCATTTTTCGTGCATTCGGATCAGATAGTCCGCCGACTCCAGGGAGGGAGGATTTCCAAAGATTCTTAAGGCACTTGCCATTGCATCTCGAACATCTCTATAAGAATAGACAATTACATCTGCTCTCTCGACAATCCCTGGGTTAAAATCATGTATTTTGATCAGGGTATACTGTTTCTCTGGGATCAGCTTATCCTTCCAATCTCCGGACCATCCACAACTCAAATTCTCCTTGATAGTCGGTGAACTAGAAAGCACTAGGCGAGTCGCATTGTACAACCAGGTACTCCCGGATCTCATCATACCTGCGGCAACAATTAACTGCGATGTCATAGCAATATTTTCTCCTTTTAGATGATTGTTAACCATTGCTCAAAAAAAACCTCTATCTTGAGTTCAAGAATATAATTCAAGAATATAAAAGTTTTACCAATGCTCTTCTCGCTGAAGTTCCTTCCAAAAATAGCTAGGTTTTATTTTATGTAAAAGAGGTAATCCAGTGCGGAGAGCGGCTAGTTTTTCACCGTGATCGTACAAACAGAAAGCATAATAAAATAAAGCATAGTTTGTAGCGATTCTTCGTTGTGTTACTGCATCTTGTTGTAAATTCAGATAGGGTGGTATATTAACCCGATTTAGGGTTGGCAAATTTGGACGGGATGACTTAGCCGTTTTATTATAAATATCAAAATAAACTTGAGGTAAGTCTTTATAAGACTCTTCCCAAGTCCAAGATTGACGGATTTCTTGCAGTAAAGCTTGCGCTCTGTCTTGGGCTATTTTAGGGTTGTCCATATTATCAATAACGGCTTCTGCTATTTCTTGAGGATCGAATCCTGAAAGAACTTTTCCACATCCGGGTCTTTTGAGAATATCTACAGCGATACCGACGGGAGTTGATATTACAGGAATTCCACAAGCTCCGGCTTCGAGTAGGGTTAAGGGGCCTCCTTCTATGCGTGATGCGATCAAATACAGATCCAGTTGATTATAGTATTTAGGCACATCTTCTCGCGGTACACTGACCTTGTAGGTGACCTGACAACCCAGTTCTCTTAATGCAGGGACTAAATTTTTCCATCCGTAACCCATAATCAAAAAAGCGGGTTTATATCCAGCTTCTACTATGATTTTTGTCGCTGCTATTAGTAGTCTACTACCTTTGCGATCGCTACGACTACTCGGACGTTGAGTTCCAAAAAAACCAATCACAAAATTATCGCGGGACTTGGGATTGGGTTTTGGACAAAAGACTTTCGGATCGACTCCATTGGATAAAAGACTGATTGTTGCTTTTTCCGGTTTAAGCTGTTTCACCTCGGGTTCTAAAATTTTAGAAACATAAAATATGTGATCGACCAACTGCAACTGTTCCGGTATTTCTTTAAAGTTCCAATGGTGATAGCTGGTTAGAATTGGACGAATCTCAGCCGCTTTTTTGATGTGTTCATAGGAGAAGGATTGAACATCAATAACAAAATGAACCAAGTCCACAAATTCTAACATTTCCGGACAGGTATCCATCATTTCTATAAACTGATTCATATAAACCCACAGGACTTCTATTCCTTGAGGTTCCACAACAGAAACAGCCTCTCGGACTAAGACTTCCAGACTGCCACGCGGTAAGTTAATGATAAAAAGAACTCTCATCATACGAATTGATTTAGAATTTACCCTGAAAATTGATTGTCAAATTAATAAATAGTCTCAACTCTAGTATGATCCTGGACGGCTTTTTTCAAAAGTCATGCTGTAACATTAACCATGAAATCCTCAAAGGTTACTTCAAATCCATCTCCATCTGGGGAAGCACACATAACGCCAATTTGAATTGTTTCATAGGGGAAATAGGTCATTCTCAGCAAAGCATAGTTAGACACTTCATTTAAGTAGAAAATCTGGATTGCTTCCTTAGAACGTTCAACCCGCATCTGTAAAACGTCGGGAGGATTTTGCAAGGGAATTACTGACCAATCTGAATAATCATGGGTAACAACAGCACTTAGATTTTGTACCCCATCAACGTATTCAATGCCTGTCTTAATCCAATGCTTTTCATCAACGCGCAACATAATCCCCGCTTGGTCATAGATATCTTTATAATCACCACGTATTTTGACTTCTACCACAAAATCAGTGCTAATCGAATCAAAATAAAAATGCCCCGTATCACGAATAAACCCATAATGAGTCATTCGCCAAAAATCGGTTTTGGGGGATGTTTTGACAATCAAGCGATTGTCTGAATCAGTCCATTGGGCGGGTTCATTAAGCCATTGCATAGGGTTTTATCTTGTTCAAATTTTTAACAATCAATGGTGTCAGGTACTTTTTATTTATCCTTCACCAATGATATTGCACTAAGTATTCTAAGCCTAAACGAGAGGAAAACATTAAAGCACAGGGTTCTTGTTCTCCAGGTAAGCGTCCATATTCTAGCAGAGCCTCTGCTTCCGCTTTACTGCGAATCCTAATTAAACTGGAATGTTCCTCCCACTGACCTGATTGAAAATGATGATCCGGCATTTCTGTTTGTACCACAAAAACCAAATCAACTTCTCCAGTAATTGGGTTGCCAGATATGCCAATAAATCGAGTATTTGTCTCGTTTAAAGTCATGGCAATCTTCACTTCTTCCCGCAACTCCCGTTGAGCATCTTGATAAAAATTGATCTCTTGAACGGTGGGAGAAAATGTTGCCCAACCCGCTACAAAATTGAGAACGCCTCTATAATCGGATGAATTCAACCGTTTGCCAATGTAAACATTACCCTCGGTTGTCACCGGAACCACCCCAACCCCAACTCCTCTGGCAAAATAGGCGTAGGGATCTTGATAAGTTATTAATCCCCGCAGCATCAGCTTTAACGATTCCAACGGGCTACGAGTTATATCCAGACGACAGCGGGGGTAGCTAGTCGGCCCAACTTTTAGGGTAAGGGTGTCTTGACTGCGAGACCAAAATCCAGCCACTCCAGCCCCAGACCAGCGGACTTTGCGATCGTCATAACTTCCCGGTTGGGTGCCATCTGAGAGGATACCCCTGCGAATCTGAGGATTAATCACCGCTTCCAAATAAGCTTGGAACTGAGTGTCAATTGGTTCGCCATCAAGATTTTGAGGGCCGTGTCCTTCCCGCACTTGAATTTGGGTGATGTTTGCCGTCTCATGGGGAGAAATTAAGTGAAAAAAGTCGCAGCCTTTTATCAAGGCTTCAGATAAGACTTTACCTTGGGGCAAATCTGCTACAGCCGCAACAACCTGTTCGTAGCAGGCAAGATATTCAGAGGTTTGAGAAAGGGGGGATTCAGGCACTTTCGGCTTGTTCACGAGACTGATAGAACTGGTGAATTTGAGCGATGATATAATCGAGTTCCTCATCGGTCAAAATGTAAGATGACGGTAAAGAAAGTCCTGTCTCATAAGCAGATATGCTAACTGAATAATCCACACTTGGATCGGCCCAGCCTTCATAGCAGGGTTGAAGATGAAGCGGACAGAAAAGGATGCGGGTTTGAATTCCCTGATTTTTTAAATAGTCAGCCAGTTCAGCGCGGTTTTCCGCGTAAAAAGAAGTAAACCAGTAGACAGGCTCACAGCGCTCATCTATCAAGAACGGCTTCAACTGGGTCACGTCTGCCAAGCCAGCCATATAAGCTTCGTGAATTTGCCGCTTGCGTTCAATAATGGCTGGTAATTTTCTCAGTTGAGCAATACCCACAGCCGCCTGCATTTCCGTCATGGAAAAATTAAACCCGATGTGTTCATGGACAAAGGTACCGCGACGCGAGCGCCCATGATTCTTAAGCCGCCGGCAGGTTTGGGCAATAACATCACTGTCGGTGGTGATAATTCCTGCTTCTCCACAGGTGATGGTTTTGTTGCCATAGAAGGAAAATGCTCCCGCATCGCCGTAATAGCCGACATGACGACCATTGAACTTGACACCTATTGCCTGAGCGGCATCTTCAATGACTTTTAAGTTAAACTGTTCGGCAAAGGCTAAAACCGCTTCCATATCGGCACTTTGACCATATAAATGGACGGGCATGATCCCCTTGGTGTTTTCATTGACCAACTTGGCGGCAGCTTCAACATCAATACACAGGGTATCGGCTTTCACGGGACAAAAAATGGGTTTAGCCCCGGCCATAATCACCGCATTGGAAGATGCCACAAAGGTCATGTTGGGAACAAGCACTTCATCGGCCTGACCAATATCGAGCGCTTTTAAGATACAATACAAAGCAGCGGTGCCATTGCATACGGCGATCGCGTGTTTGGCTCCCGTCAGTTCTTGAATCCCGGCTTCAAACTCAGCCGTTACCTTATTCTCGGTTAAGTAGGTTGATTCCATCACCTTCTTAACTTCTAGCCACTCGCTATCATCAATCCAGGGTTGGATCTGAGGAATCATCTAATTTTCTCCTAAAATATTTGGGTTTAAAAAAGCTTTTAGCTCTAGGATTTTTCCGTTCCTATTCGATTCAATTGGTCTGAAAATTCACCGCAGAAGCTATAGCGTTTCTCAAAGTTCTGAGGTACACAATCGTAAACTTTCTTCTTGCCGATGGTCAAAGATTCTGTACTTTACCCCGATGAAATTGCTATAGATTTGACAGTAGATTTCTATTGCTTAATTTCCGACAGCGTGTGGAGATCGGGGTTGATTGGATCAAAGGGAACATCTAGTAGGGCAACTTGCTCACTGTCTTCGAGATAGCGCAAGGTATGCAGCATATAAGGTTTAATCTCAATTCCTTCTCCGGAGTTCAAAACAAACTGTTGTTTTTGTTCCGGGTTTTGGCAATGTTGCAGTTCGACTTCAGCTTTACCTCGCAGCAAAAAGATCACTTCTTGGGTTCGCTTATGAAAATGACCACCTCGAACTTCACCCGCCTGAGTCGCGACAAAATTAACTTCTTGCCAAGACCCTTGGTTAACTAAGCCCCAAAATGAACCTCTATGATCGGAGCGATTCATATAACAAGAAATTTTCGGAATTGGCATCACTACTACTCCTTGATCTACACCCAATTCAAACAATACAGATGGATTAACAAACAACTGAGGCTTAACACCTCAGCCAGCTTTACCTGCTTATTTCTCCCAAAATTCCCTAAGCAAACTTGGGGAACTCGCGCAGAGAGTCAAGCTACGGTCTTTTAATCTAAAGACTAAGTTAATATTTGCTTAGTAATTAGTAATAAGATTAAGCAGATATTCAGCATTTCGATTATAAATTTTATGTGACCCCTCACAATTTGTCAAGTTTTTTTGTTGCGAAGCTTCTGCTTCTTTATCTGGGCTTGCCAACTCTACGGTCTAATCAAACGAGAGTGAAGCACCTGTCGCCAACATTTCATTTATGGCGCAGGCTTCCTGCTTCATTGACAATTGCCTCTACCAAACACAGTGTCCGGCTTTGGACTTACGCTGTCTTCACAGGCTAGAACGCCACTTCCTGACGCGAAATAGTCACGCAAATTTTGGGCTGCATTGATATCTCTATCATGGACTTTGCCACATTTAGGACAGTCCCAAGTCCTAATATTTAAGGGCATTGATTTCATGTGATGCCCACAACAATTACAGGTTTTTGAACTGGGAAAAAATCGGTCTACAAACTCAACTACTTTTCCTTGCTCTTTGGCTTTGTATTCAGTTAGAGTTTGAAGCATTCCCCAGGCTGCATCGTTAATCGACTTAGCTAAACAATGATTGCGAGTCATTCCTTTAATATTAAGATCCTCAAACACGATGACTTGGTTTTCGTCTACTAACTTGCGTGAGAGTTTGTGATGAGAATCTAAGCGACAATTAGCAATCTTATCGTGAACTTTAGCTACTTTTAACCTGGCTTTGTTTCGATTAGCAGAACCCTTGGTTTTACGAGATAGACGTTTCTGATATTTCGCTAATTTCTTCTCGTAGTATCGATAGAACTTAGGCGGTTTAATCTTATCTCCATCACTCGTAACAATCAAAGCATTCAATCCTAAATCAATCCCGATAACTTTCCCTTCTGTTGATTGTTCTAGCCATTCTCCAGGTAACTCTATTCTTAAAGATGCAAAATACTTGCCTGAAGAAGTCATCGAAACTGTGATAGACTTAACCTTGCCTTTTATTTGTCGATGAACTTTAGCTTTGATTTCGCCTAGTTTGGGCAGTTTGATCAAACTACTGCTTACCTGAAATCCTTGAGGATAAGTTGCAGATTGTCTTCGGTGCTTTGACTTAAATCTAGGATGTTTGCCAGTTCCTCGAAAAAAGTTTTTAAAGGCTGTGTCTAAGTTTTTCAATGATTGTTGTAAAACTTGACTGGCAACTTCAGTCAACCAGGGCAATTCTTTCTTGAGAGCAGGTAATTGATTAGCGCATTTTGTATAGCTCAACCCCTTACCTGTTTCCTCATAGGTCTTATTCCACTCTGCAAGAAATCGGTTATACACAAATCTAGCACAGCCAAACTCTTTTGAGAGTTGAACTTGCTGTTCTTGATTGGGGTAAAACCTGACTTTAAGAGCGGTGAACATCGACTTGCAATGATAGACTGTTGTTATTATACAGCAAATGGAGTGATTGACCACATGAGTTTAAAATCATCAGCTAGGGCTGTTTCAGACATAAAAGCTCATTTGGTGCTGGTCTCAAAATATCGTAGGAAGGTGTTCACAGATGAAATGTTAACAACCATCGAAGCGGTAATGAACAAGAACCTAGAAAGGAATCGTTGTGAGTTGATAGAGTTTAACGGTGAATCCGATCATGTTCACCTACTCTTTCAGTACCTTCCGCAACAACAGTTAAGCAAACTGGTTAACTCAATGAAAACTGCTACCAGTAGGGTCTTGTCTAAGCAGTTTGAGACTGAATTGAAAGAAGTCTACTGGGGCAAGAGAGTTATATGGTCTAGCAGCTATTATGTTTCGAGTTGTGGAGGTGTTACTGTTGATAGACTAAAGGAATATATTGAAGAGCAAGACAGACCTGATTGATAGTTATTTGTTGGTCGCAATTCATCCTATCGCCAACGTTTCTTATGGCGTAGGTCTTCTTGCTCCATTTCGATAAACTTGAGAAACGGTAACTTCAAAACTCGAATACCGTTTCTCGATTGCTAACGAGGTTTCGGGCCAGAAAATAACCCCAATATCGGCCCTAAAATGACCCCAAATACAAATCCGCCCGCGTGCGCCCAGTATGCGACTCCTCCGGGTTCAGCACCCGTAACCGCATCTACATTCAAACTCGCAACCCCATTCATTAACTGCATGACAAACCAAAATCCCAGAAAGAAAATTGAAGATAAACGAATCGGAATCGGAATGAAAATAAACGGTAAAAGCGTAATCTTAGCGCGAGGAAAGCGAATAATATAAGCCCCTAAAACCCCAGCAATTGCCCCACTCGCTCCCAAAGTGGGTAAAGCAGAAGTCGGTGCAAAAAAGCCCTGGGTTAGAGCCGCCAACATTCCACAGACAATATAAAAAATCAGGAACTTAAAATGACCTAAACAATCTTCAACATTATTCCCAAAAATAGCAAGGTAAAGCATATTTCCGCCAATATGTCCAAAACTCCCGTGCAGAAATTGAGAAGTAATCAGAGTAATCCATTCAGGAAAAGGAGAAACGGGCAACGCAACAGGACAGGAATTTGTCAGTTGACAAGGCACAAAAGCCCAAGTGTAGAAAAAATCTTCAAGCTGTTCAGGGGCTAACCCTAATTCAATGATAAAGACGACAATATTTGCTAGAATTAACGCCCTTGTCACCCAAGGCGTAATATAAACTGGATTTTCGTCACGTATAGGAACCAAGGGAACAATACCTCATCATTAAAATTTGTGCTTACATTAGCTTATTTTTGATGGGGCTGACAACTACCTTGAGTTTACAAGAACTTCTAAACAAAAATTTGAGGTCTGATCTTCACAAATTTTGATCAATCTCGACACTCATAATAGATTAAGATTTGAGCAAGTACAGAACTTTCAAGCTGATGGTTCTTTAGATCGACTCAAAACTATGGAAACCGCCTTCGAGCAATTTTGGTCTCTCGTCTGGGGAACGCTCACCCTCAATCCTGAAGTCTATAACCAAATCCACACCCTACCGCAAGGAAATATCATCGCCCTAACCATCGTGATCGCGGCGGGATTATCCGAAGCAATTGGCCAATGTGTCGTTCTGTTCATCAACCGAGTCAAGCCGCTTCGCTTTTTCTTGAGTCTGGGTATCGCCGCAGTTTTATTTGCCTTTTCTTACCTGTTTTGGGCGACAAGCGTCTGGTTAGTCAGTCACTTCTTCTATGGGACTCAACTAACTGAACTCCAACTGATCACAGTCCTACGAACTTTAGGACTCAACTACGCCCCCTTACTCTTTGGATTTTTAATAGGCTTACCCTACTTCGGTATACCCATTTTTGTATTATTGTCGCTGTGGATTTTATTAGCAGAAATTGTCGGATGGCAAGCGATCACCAATCTCGGAACCTGGGAAGTTTTTGTCTGTGTCGGATTAGGTTGGGTTGTCTTCCAAATCCTCCAACGCACCGTCGGTCGTCCAATTGTCATCTTGGGACAGTGGATACAAAACAAAGTCGCCGGAAAACAACTGGTTAAAGACCAAGCCGGAATCGAACAAATCATTTTAGCTGGAAACCCAATCAGTTTGAGGGATGTCAGCAACGAAGTCATCCAAACCAGCACCGACGTGATCAGTAGCGCTTCACAGCGTCGATTCACTCCGTTGAAACTCATCTTAATCGGATTAGCGGCTTTTGCGATCATCCTGTTCTTCTCTTCAGGCTCTCAAGATGCCCTCTCAACTTGGTATCTGACATTAGGAAAAACCCTGAGACTGATCATTAATTTAATCGGTATTAGTATCATCGCCTTATTCTTTTCCATCGTCTTGACCCCCTTTGAAGCATTGGGATGGTGGGCGGGATGGTACGGATCAGAACCCTTAAAATATTTCGGAACCTCCATCGACAAGACTTCCCCCTCCACCTCAATTGATCGCTACGTCATCTATTTAGACGGCATTAACCAAGGTTCCTATGAATATCTTCCCAATGTCGAGCGCTTATTAAATCACTTAGCCACTACCCTTCCCAAAAACATCCTGATTGTCAAGGGAATTATGCCCTACACCGTCACAAACCAACCCTTGAGTGAAAATCATCCTCTGGCTTTTTTGTGGCGGATGCTGGAGTCTTTCGCCGTAAAACGTCCGACGAATCCCATTAGTCTGATCATCAATATTCGCAATATGGTTGCCGTCGCCGTTTCAGCAGACCCTCGTTATGGCCCGATCCAAAATCAAGGTTTGGCACAGGTTTTGTTTAACAGCTTAGTCAACTTTGGTTATCCAGTCGGGAGTAAAACCCCGATTACCTTAATTGGATATAGCGGCGGTGGCCAGATGTCGATGGGAGCCGTTTCATTTTTGCAGCAGACCCTCGATGCCCCCATTGAAGTCATTTCTCTGGCTGGCGTGATCAGTGGTAATACAGAAGCGATGAAGGTTGAACACCTCTATCACCTCGTCGGCGAGAAGGATAACGTTGAAAAATTGGGGTCAATTATGTTTCCTGGACGCTGGCCGATTTTGTTCCTGTCTAACTGGAACCGAGCCAAACGTCGAGGTAAAATTTCTCTGATTTCTCTCGGCCCTGTTGCTCATAACGGCCCTGATGGGCTGATGGCAGCCGAGGTATTGTTACGTGATGGTCGTAGCCATCTTCAGCAAACGGTAGAAATAATCACCGGAATTTTACTCAAAAAAGGGGAAACAACTGGATTAGATCCCAAGGAATTGATTACCCTCAGCAGCAATTATAAACGCTACAAAGCAGCCCCCTTTAATCAACTCAATTATTATCCGGTCAATCAATCCATCAATCTTGAATATTATCAACCGATTGGAACTTGGATCGGGCGTTTAATTTTACCTCCGGCTGAACAACGTCAAACCGTTAAAGGAGTTTGGTTAGAAATTTATCATGCTGATAGTGACCATCAACATCGTATCGGTCAGATTGTTAATTTACGCTGGAGTAATCAGACTCGAGTACAAACTTACGTTAAATTAGTCACGCAAGATGTTAATTTTATTTATCAAGCTTATCAGAGTCAACGTCAAGGGAAAATTCACCCAGAACGGATTAACGGTTGGCAGCAAGTTGATCCCTTAGAGTCTTTAGCTGGGGCTTTACCCAACGATGAAATGATTGTTAAATTGCCCGATCCAGTGATTGTAGAAGATACAGAATCTGAACGTCTGACACTGTATATTCATCGAGATCCGATCCAAATTACCGGGCGTTTTTATGGGTTCGTTCAAATTGTCAAATCTCTCGGGAATGATTTATTTAAAGTTCGTCACTACAGTCGTCAATCTCAACAGTTTGATGGCTTAGAAGAAATCGTTTATATTCCCACCGTAATTGCTCGACGAAATGGGGTTTTTCCCTCGACCAATCACCAACTTGAAAAATCTCCCGTGAATTCCTCCGGTTGGTACATTTATGGCGCGAAAAATTCTGAAGGAAAGTTTGTGGTTGAATCCCTTGCACCCCGTTCATTATTGTCTCTAAAACCGGAACACATCATCCAAGGAAAAAAAGCCACAATCAACTTTATGAACTTCCACGCTTGGGATAAAACAGTGGATAACAAAGGTCATGCTTATAGCATTTTACTTGATCCTCAAATCGAAGAATATCCTAACGAAAAAGCCTCAGATTGGCAAGAAGGAGAGCGAGCGTTATTGATGCACGTTTATGGAGGAATTGGCGGGAAAAAACCCGAGCCTTCACCCTGGGGAATTTTCTTCGGGCATTTTTCTTTTGGAGTGGCGAATGTCATCCGTGATCCTCTCAGCGATGAACTGCGATTTGACATCGAATATCGCCAAATTTATACACACAATAGCGATGGAGTTACTTCAGGAACATTGGCTTGGATGCGGTATATGGGGGCGCGTCAGTGGGGATGGTTGGGATGTCGTCCAACTTGCGATGTTTTGGTGAAATTTAGTCCGCTAACTAAAGATTATGATTTTGATGGGTTAACCTTTTCTCCACTGAGTTATGTGATTAATGAACTCGATATTATGGCGGCGCGATATCGGATTGGAGATGGCACCGGAACAACCTTTGTGAGTGCCGTTAATTCTTGTGTACAAGACTCGAGTCAAGCCTTTTATTCCGCTTTACGCCGCATGATGGCTGAGATGGAGTTGAATCCATTAATTATTAAATGGTTAAAAGATCATCCCCAACATGAACAAACTCAACGGTTTATTTTGTTAGTTGATTTGGTGAAAAATTTGGAGCGTTATCTCACCCCCCTGAAAAAAGTTCGCTCCGATTGGCGGTATAATATATCTACATTAGGCAGTTTTCCGCTCGAAACTCCTGGAAAAACGCTATTAAAAGTAATAGCCAGTTGGCGAACTTTACTCCCTCGTTGGACTTGTGATCAAGTCTCAATGATTTTTCTACAGTTAGGCGCTTCACTGTGGCTTCTGCGGACGAATCAAGTTGGAGGAAATAATCCTAGTATTGAACCGATTGCACCTACCGATTTTTCCATTGCGGTTCCGAAAGTTAAACAATCAAAACGCCTTCATAAAGCCATCAATTAATCGGAAAAGAGGGAGTTTATGTTGTTTGTCTGATCCGATCAAGAACGGCTAGACCGGAAACCGACGATTGATTTTTGAAATAAAACATAATAATTAATATCTTCAAGAATGAGTAATCTATTTGTTGATAAAAAAATCTATACTTGGCATTTATACCAATAAGATGTATCGTTGAATGATGTAGAAATAACTAAAATCACATTAGAAGAATTATGGCATCATAGCAAGTAGAAAATCAGTGGGGTGGCTCATCTGCTCCCTGGAATGAAGGTGGCAAATGGGAGATCGGTGGTCGCTCTAACCAAAATGTTGTTGCTGTCAACGTTCAGTCTAGTGATAACGGACAAACTCTAAGCGGAACAATGACTTACGCTGGTGAAGGGCCGATTGGTTTCCGGGCAACCTTGTCAGGGAATAATACTTATCAAGTAGAGAATCAATGGGGAGGAGATTCTGCACCTTGGCATCCAGGTGGCAACTGGATACTTGGTTCTCGGCAAAATCAAAATGTTGTAGCACTCGACATTAATTCCGATGATGGAGGTTAATCAACAGTAAATAATTTACTTATATTTGCTTATATATGCTCCGGTTTACTCATGGCATATATACCACTCAGAAAGGCGGTCGAATTTCTGGGCTTGCATCCCCACACTTTGAGGAAATACGCAGATGAAGGCAAAATCAAAAGCATCAAAAACGAGGCAGGGCAAAGACTCTATGATGTCGAGTCCTACCAGCGAAGTGCAGCTATATCTGCCGTTGTTTGCTACTGTCGGGTCAGTTCAACCAAGCAGCGAGATGACCTCGCTAGACAAATTGAATTCATGCGTCAGCAGTACCCAGACGCCGAAATCATCAAAGATACTGGCGAGAGCCTCAATTTCAAGCGAAAAGGCTTGCAAGCCCTACTGGTCAGACTTATGCGAGGCGATAAGCTCACGCTTGTTATTGCCTGTCGTGATCGATTGTGTAGATTCGGATTTGAACTATTCGAGTATATGGTTGAACAAAACGGTGGAGAAATCGTGGTTC
>NZ_LATL02000011.1:0-39390 GCF_000972705.2 Limnoraphis robusta CS-951
CAATATTAGAAGCAGTGGCTCTAAGAAGCGGCGTACATTTTGTTAAGGTAAATCCTCACAGCACAACCGTAGACTGTTCTTCTTGTAAAACCAAAGTTCCCAAAACTCTTTCTGTCCGTCTTCATCAATGCCCCAAGTGCGGGATTGAAATCGACCGGGACGAGAACGCTGCAATTAATATCCTTCACAAAGGATTAACCACCCTGGGACTCACGGTGGCTGCCTGTGGACGGTTAAGTGATTACACTCCGAATGAAGCAGGAATTCCTAATAGTGATGTTAGGATGCTGACACTATATTCGCAGAATTAGTGTCAGAGTATGTCACATCATTATCTTTACCGGGTCGCCCTAGTGCTTCAATCATTAACCGTGATAAAATACAGTGGCTAGAAACGCCATCAAAGATCACCTGTGTTGCTAGGATTGCTTCACTGTTTGTTTGATTGTCGTTTGGGTTGGTAATGTATTTTTGCTCTATTGATTCTATTCTCATCGCTTTTTCCCTACAAGTATACTGCTCATGTCATAAGTTAACATCAATCCCTCAACAGATTTGTACAAGGTTAACAATTTTCCCAAGACGCAATCTTCCACAATCTCGCCAGTTTTTCGGGAGAATGTTTATCTAGATTGGTTCCATTATCGACAATACATAATCACATTGATTAACGCTGTGATTGGTGGAAACATTAAAAATTATTCCGTTTGATTCGGCTTTTACTTCTACAATTTTAGGCAGGTTTTCAGTTTTATTGAAGCTGAGAATTTCATAGAGGGCTTGACCTGTTTTGACTAAACTTCCGAGTTCAACTCGATTTTGAATCATTCCACCTGTGGGTGCATAATAGTTTTTGAGGTGACTTTTCCGGACTAATTTGAGAGGATGATTAGCGGTTTCTGGTAAAGGAAACCCATCTAGCTTTAACAAGTTTTTCGTGGCTAAATAGTTTTTAATCCCGCTCATTCCTTTTTCAACAGATTCCGGGTTCATAATCATTCCTGAACCTAGTTCTAATGTCCAAGATTCGATATCAAACTGAATGGGTTTTCCCAGATGAGATAATTGTTTTTCTAGGGCTAACCAAGGTTTGAGAAAGGCTTCATCAAAGGCGTCACCATCATAATCATTCATTAAGATTCCATAGTCAAGTAAAAAGGCTTTGGCACTTTCTTCTCGACTGTGAAAACAGTATAAGTAATCAATGGCTTGATTGGTTGAACTGTGTAAATCAATCACATAATCTGCATCTAAACACAGAGATTGTAGGATATGGCGATAATATTCAGAATATGGAACTTGACTGGGGGCTTGTATTTCTTCCTTGATTTTATGAAAGCTTTCTAATATTTTTTGGCGATAGTTTTGCTGAATTTCTGTTCCGCTTAAATGCTGTTGCGATCGCGCAAATTCTGCAAGATCTACTTCGGTTTTTTCGTAGTCCCAAAAGATGCGATTCCAGTCTTTCCCATCATAACTATTATAGCGGCCGGAGGAGAAATGATGGGCGCGTTGGTTGACTCCGACGGGATTACAAACGGGAACCAGCCAAATTTCACCCGTAAGTTGAGTTTCATCGAGTTTAATTAAATCTGCAATTAACTGATGAATCACGGCATTTCCGCTAATTTCTGATCCGTGTAAGTTAGACTGGATATAGACTTTTTTTCCGGGTGCTGCACCAAGGAATTTGTAAACTTGCAGAGATAAGCGATCGCCAGAAGCGAGTTGAATGAGGGGAAGGGTTGAAATTGTAGGTTGCATTTACTGTTTGATGAAATAATGGAATCCTAGACCTAAACCTAAACCCAATAGAGAAGTTGTCAGTAATATAAAAAAAGCCGACCAATTTCTAATTCCCAGGGTTTGCAGTTCAATCCTTGCTAAAGTCGTCGCAGAAAGAATCAATAAAATTTTAGCAAACGTGTTTAAATAAGTGGCGATTACAACAATAATAAACGAACCTAAAAGAACACAAACAAAAGTTCCAACATCGGTTGCAAACCATTTAATAATGGGCTTTTGCAACTGATTAATCGGAGTGGTAAATAATAAACAAAGTCCAACAATAGTCGCCACAATCACACCCCAAGCATAGAGATTAAGATGCGCTTCAAAAAGCGTCCATCCAAACGTGAAATAGGTTAATATTAGGAGGAATAGAGAGAGCCAAGTCACCTTTTTCACGTTCAGATTTCCAATCATCCCATTGAGAAGACATTTGAGTGTTAAAGATTCGTTGAAATCGCCTGTACCGGACAAGCAGAAATACACTGTTCACAGACAATACAGCGTGAGCGAGTAAAAGTTAAATAAAAGGTGTCAGAATCAAGGGTTAAAGCTTCAGTTGGACAAACTCCCGTACACAAACCACAATCGACACAAATTTCTTCGTCAATGAGAATTTCTCGTCGTTCCAAAGAAACCTTAATATTTTGGGATTGCATCCAATCAATAGCGGCTTCTAGTTGGTCAATATCACCCGATAACTCAACGACAAGGGTTCCCACCTGATTCGGTGCAACCTGAGCGCGGATAATATTGGACGCGACATTAAAATCCTTAGCCAACCGATAGGTGATTGGCATTTGAACGGAAGTTCGGGGAAAGGTTAGCGTGACCCGTTTTTTCATCCGATCAATCTCTAGGACATCGCTATAATCATATCATTGAGTCTATCCGATTATTCAACTTTAAAAATCAGAAACTCTAGAAACAGAGGAGTGGGTCTCAGGCGGGTAAAAATGGCTCAATTGTAGCTCGTTCAAATCTTAGGGTTCGATCACCTGTGGAAGCAGAAAGGGTATGCTAGCATGGATGCAGCCCACTTGAGGCCGCCGAACAGTCTCAGTAGGATTCTCGTTTAGTTTAGAAGTTGATCATTGCATATTATTCAGTTCAGGGAGTAGAGAATCTCAAATTTAAAATACGGCTGGTTTTTAGCGTGAAAAATACGCCCTACAATTAGAATGAACAAGCTAGCTCAACGAGCTGAACGAATTCAGCGATTTCAAAGCCTAAGTATCCTAACATTTCTCATGGTTGCTTTTCCCTCTATGGGCTTGCCGCAACTGTCATTTTTACCTCAGACGGGTTCATTGAGTCTGGCATCGACTCCTCCTCAAGTAGAAGATGCTTATAGACTCGGATCAGGCGATCGCATTAGTATTAATATTTTTCAAGTTCCTCAGTATAGTGGTGAGTTTGAAGTGTTGGTGAATGGGACTATCAACTTACCCCAAATTGGGGGTGTATCGGTGGATGGACTCACATTAGAACAAGCAGCAGCCAAGATTGCCGAGCAATATGAAAGTCGGCGGATTCTCAGACAACCGCGCATCACCGTTAGCCTGATTGCTTCTCGACCTTTAATCATTGGAATTGCCGGAGAAGTTCATCGTCCGGGTTCTTACACTCTACCTTTGGACGGGTCAAAATTGCCAACAGTCAGTCGAGCGATCAAAATTGCAGGTGGGATTACTCAAGCGGCGAATCTGCAACAAGTTCAACTGCGGCGTCCGAGAGGAGATGGTTCAGAAGAGATCATCAATGTTAACTTGTGGCAATTACTTCAAACCGGGGATCTTCGCTACGATACCTCACTGCGAGATGGAGATACGATCTTTATTCCCACGGCTAATCAAATTGATCCGGGTGTTGGTTCGCAACTAGCGAATGCTAGCTTTGCAGCCGATCAAACTCAACCGATGAGTATTGCGATTTCTGGAGAAGTACAACGACCTGGCCCTTATGTGGTTGCCGGAACAGGTGCATCGAGTGGGATTCCGACGATTACCCAAGCGATTCGCCAAGCGGGGGGCGTGAAGTTAATGGCCGATATTCGTCGAGTTCAGATTCGTCGAACAACCCGAACTGGATTTGAGCAAACGATAGAGGTTGATTTGATGCCGTTGTTAGAAGGGGCAGATCTTCAGCAAGATATTCTTCTACAAGAAGGGGATAGTATTTTTGTTCCCTCAATTGACAATATTAATTTAGCTCAGGTTTCTCAATTGAGAACAGCTAGTTTTGCGGCATCTCAAACAGAACCTTTGAATATTGCAGTGATTGGGGAAGTGTTTCGACCTGGCCCGTATACTGTAACAGGAACCGCCAGAACAGGTGAAGCAGGTGTTCCCGGTAGTGGTGGCAGTGGAAGTACACCACCTACAGTAACTAGGGCGATTCAAGTCGCCGGAGGCATCAAACCGCTAGCCGATATTCGTCTGATTGAGATTCGGCGTGTGAATAATTCGGGTTTGCCTACTGTAATTACCATTAACCTCTGGGAATTATTAAAGCAGGGAGATGCAACCCAAGATACGATTTTACAGGAGGGAGATACGGTTTTTGTCCCGACTGCAACCGAAGTTAATCCCGAAGAAATCGGTCAAATTGCACAAGCGAGTTTTGCGCCTAATACGATTCGGGTTAACATAGTCGGAGAGGTGCAAAGACCCGGTTTGGTGGAAATTCCACCCAATACACCGCTCAATGAAGCTCTGTTCAGGACGGGGGGGTTCAACTCCCGTGCTAATGAGGGATCAATTGAATTGATTCGTTATAATCCCAATGGTACAGTCGAGCAACGGCGAGTTCAACTTGACTTTACTCAAAATGCCAATGATCAAACCAATCCGATACTCCGCAATAATGATGTGGTGATTGTGACTCCCTCTACTTTAGCGAATATTTCCGACACGGTAGACAAAGTGGTGAGTCCTTTAAATCGGATTCGATCATTGTTTGTGATTCCCTCCGCATTCATTGATGTGTTTAGAAACTTTTAGTGTAATCAGTCAGCCAATTCACTATACTGGGGCTAGACTCCAGGGAAAAAATGCCGTTGTATGCCAAATAGGTTAGTTATTTTGTAGGAACTTATGATTCGGGTTGGACGAGATTCTCAATCGCTACCGACTGCCTACACTCCCCCTTTCGAGGACGATGATGAGGGAGGATTAGATCTTAGCCAACTTTTAGGGGCCATCCGTCGTCGCCTTCTGATTGTAGTTGGGTTAGCAACAGTCGTGGCTTCTGCGGCGGCTTATAAAGCGGCGACTGATACCCCTGTTTATCAAGCTCAATTTGAGATTTTAACGGAGCCACTGACGATTGAAACTCAAGTTATTTCTACTACTAACCCACAAACTTTAAGTAGTCGAGAGGAAATTGTAGCGGTTAATGCGGATGCCGTTAAACTTAAACTGCTCACAAGTCCCCAAGTGCTTGAGCCTGTTGCAGAAAAGCTTCAAAGTCAATATCCAGGTATTAGCTATGAGGCTATTGCTCGGGGTCTTAACATTAAACCATCCGATCTCGATATTTTGGTGGTGGGATATCAGAGTACAGATCCTCAATTAGTCAAAGCGGTTTTAGATTTAGTTGCTGAGGCTTATCTGGAGTATAGTTTGCAAGTTCGCCAAACTGATATTTTGAAGGGAATCAAGTTTGTCGAAGATCAACTCCCCTATTTGCAAGAGCGGGTGGAAACTCAGCAAGAACGCTTGCAAGGACTACGACAAAAGTATAACTTAGTTGATCCCGGAACGACAGGTCAACAACTAGCGACTCAAATTAGTTCAATCGAACAGCAACGCCTTGATACTCAGCTACAATTGCGTCAAGCTCAAGCACTTTATACCAATCTACAACAACAACTAGCCAATCCATCAACGACTGAAACGGCTTCGGCTTCGGTACTTGCTCAAAGCGCTCGCTACCAAGCAATTCTTAGCCAACTGGGAGCGATTGATAATGAGATTGCCAAGGGATCTGTTCTATATTTAGAAGAAAGTCCAGAAATTAAACTTTTACAAGAACAGCGAGAACAATTAGTGCCGTTATTGCGTCAGGAAGGAGAACAAGTCGCTAGAGATTTAGCGAATCAAATCCGAGAATTAGAAGCCCGTTATGAGATACTGACGGATACCCTAAATCGCCTCAATCAACAAGTCAAGCAACTATCGGTTACTAATCGAGAGTATGCTGATATTCAGCGAGAATTAACGATAGCAACGGAGAACCTCAATCAATTCCTTGCTAAACGAGAAGCATTTAAAATTGATGCGGCTCAACGAGAACAACCTTGGCAGTTACTTACTCCGGCAGGTTCACCTAAACCTTCTTCTGCAAGTGTCAAGAGAAACTTATTACTGGGAGGGGTTTTAGGGACGCTATTGGGTTTGGGAGCGGCTTTAGCAATTGATAAATTGAGCAATATTCTCTATACACCTAAAGAGATTAAAGATGTTGCTAGACTTCCTTTGCTGGGAATTATCCCCTTTGATAAAAATCTGAAAAACCAGGATACTACAGTAGATATTGGTCGTGTATTTTTGCGAAATACTCCTGACGTGCTGAGTTTGGGTATGGAGAGTAGACCCCAACAACTGATTTCGGTTTTTTATGAGGCTTTCCGATCTTTGTTTACTAATATTCGTCTTCTGAGTCCTGATACTCCCATTCGTTCGGTTGTAATTAGTTCAGCGATGCCGGGAGAAGGAAAATCAACAGTTGCTATTTACTTAGCTCAAGCGGCAGCCGAACAAGGAAGACGAGTATTATTGGTTGATACTGATTTGCGTCATCCCAGTATTCATAATCGCTTGGGTTTAGCGAATATGCAAGGGTTAACCGATGTGATTTCAACTGATATTGACTTTAATCATGTTATTCAGCAATCTCCACAAGAAAATAACTTATTTGTTCTGACCGCCGGTTCAATTCCTCCTGATCCCATTCGAGTATTAGCCTCTCAAAAAATGCAAGATTTAATTGCCCAATTGAGAAGTGCTTTTGATTTAGTTGTTTATGATGCTCCTCCCTTAACCGGACTAGCGGATGCTTATTTACTAGCAGCAGAAACAAATGGGATGGTCTTGGTTGCAAGTTTAGGCCGGGTTAAGCGTTCAGTCCTTGAAAATGCTTTAGACCAATTGAAAGAGCATTCAAACTTTAGCACTCCTGTTCTCGGAGTTGTGGCGAACCGGGCGAAAAATGTTCCGTTGACTTCCTATGGTTATAGTTACTACAATCCGTCTGAGACTCAAAAAAGATCGGTCAATCCGCAAAAAGCAGTCGGTCAAAAGACTCATCATAAATCAGAATCATTCTTAAATATTTTTGAAAAAAAGAGAAAATAATAAAATTTAAATATACTTATTCTTTTTTATCCAAAAAATTAAGAAATTGCATATTAGTATCCTAGATAAAGAAAAGAATAGCCCATATTTCTTCTTCTCGTATTAATAAAATCTTTGTTTTGATCCCCTTGAATTTCTCGAATTAAAACTTCATAGCCTGTGGCGGATGGTATGTAAGAACGGGTTAAAATAGCTACCTTTGACTGATCATTAATGTACTGAGCTTGAGGAGGATTAAGATCAGGAATATCAGAGTTAACATATATAAATCCTCCCTGAACTACAGTTAAACCCTGATTTTTTGTTTCTAAAATTGTACCGGGTTTTTCGGTTTTTAATCCCAATATCCAGAGTTGACCTCCATCATTTAAAATCTTAGATTCTGATTCTAAAGGTACACCTTCTACATTCAAACTTCTTGCCCAAGCTTTTTGATTTTGAATTTGCACTGATTCTGAAACAACATCTTCAAAAAATACATTCCCTTTCCCTTCTGTCGTGTTTTGATATGAAGTGATCCAACTTCGCTGAATGACCAGTGTACGATTGGCATTATGTTCAATACTTGGCCCTTCCATTCGTTCCATCACAACAATCGGTTCATCACCCTCTTCAAACCGAAACACCGGATCAACTGAATCTCTCGTAAATTTTGCTCTCATACCAATAATTTTTTTGACAGTCCCCCGGATTAAAATAGGTTGATTCACCTGGTAAGAACGATTCGGAAGAAATACAGTCTGCACTCCGGGAGTATCAATTGCGGCTTGAATATCTTCTCCTGAATTACCCTCTACAACTGCAATATTATTCAAATCATGTTCAATATAGGGTGTTTCTTCTACAGGGATAGATAACATCTGGGTTTGGGTTGAAAGATTAACAATTGGAGATCTACACATCCACTGTTCAATCTCTCCCTGAAGTGTTTCAACTTCTCCTGTTTCGCAGCTATAAACTTGAGCGGTATTTTGATATCCCGTTTGTTTGATATCAAATAAATAGGTGCTAATTGATTGCTTTTCTCCGTCTGTCGCTTGACCATTATCTCGATATCGGGTTTCAATTGCGGCTTGATTATCTCCACCCAATCCTTGAAATTCACCACCAATCAGAGTAAGAGTAGCGTTATGTTCTTTGACTAATAAAACAGGAACTTGGTTAATACTTTTTAAGTTCCGAATGGTTAGAACCTGCATAACCTGCTCAATTCCCACTTTATTTTGTTGGGTCAAGGTAATGTTTTCCATTGTGATTGAGTTAGTCGTTCCTCCCCCCACAAGAATACCCTGATCAAAGCCTTCTACAAATACATTTTTAATCAAAAGAGGCCCGACTTCAGCAGAAGTTAAGTTCAGACCTTGAGCGCCTTGACCATCACCGGAAATAATTGCAACATTAAACACACCTCCGCCATTATTAGAGTTCATTTTGATGCCAATTGCATTTTTATTTCCTGAACCCACATGAACGGTTAAATTCTCAATGCGGTTGCGAAATGCGTTAGCTCGATTATCTTTTGTGTCTAAAACAGGTTTACTCTCGCCACTAGAAAAGTTATCAGCATTATCTTTAAGGCGAATAATACTTCCTTCTCGAGTTTCACCTAAAAGGGTTGTTCGTTTATAGTAAAGTCCGCCATGCGCTCCTTTTGGCCATTCAATCGTATCACTAACAATATAAGTTCCATTGGGAACATATATAATTTTGCTGCCGTTGGCAATTTCATCTCGGCTAATTGCTTGTTTAAAGGCTTCTGTATCATCGGTTATGCCGTCACCTTTTGCGCCGTAGTCTTTGACATTAATCACACCTCCCTCTGCTTCGGAAACAGGGGGAAACACTTCTCTTTGCGGCGGATAATTTGCCATTGCACTGTTAAGGCCAGGATTGTTTTGAGATAAATTTGATTCGGAGTTGGGAAAGATATTTTGCCTAAAAATTTCTTCGGAAGCGCAGCTTGAAGCTAAAAAGGTTAGTACAACTAAAGCTATTGTTTTGTAAATCATGGTTCACCCGGTAACTTGAGTCTAAAAGATAGTCAAAATTTAATTTTGATTGAAATGAACACCCAGATTTATTTTAAAAGCAATAAGACTTGAAATAGATCTTTAATCGATTTTGGACGCTGGTATGCTGTTTGTGGGGTAGCAATTTCACTCACTTTGTTTTGCTTTTGACAGTGATGCTCTTGCCATCTCAAACCAATAATACTCGCAACATAAAGCATATAACCCGGTTCTTCCATTTGGGTAAAAATTAAACCGAAAGCGATGGGGCAAAGCGCAATAAACTTAGACACATCATCGAAACAGAGTCGTCGCCAAACCACCCACCAAACATATAGAAATGAAATTAAACCGAGCCATCCTACATCTCCCCAAATTCCAGCCCAACCAAACAAGGGAGAAAACATACTGGATTGATCCCCTAACCAACTTGCTCCCACAGCTTGCCAAATTGCATTGGTAGCAGGGTGTTCGGTTGAACCGAGTGGACGCAACAGACTATCGTATTCTCGAAGCATCCATCCCCCCAGTCGTCCAACTGTATGACCTGGCCCCAAACCCAACCAAGGATGCAATACGGAGTCATAGAAGGTCGGAACAATCCGAAACGTTGCTGTTTTCAAGAGAGTGGCTTCTCCTTCGGGGCCATAAATTTCGGGTCTCATCCAAGTTTGAAACGCTTCGAGAGCTTCTATATTATGTATACCCCAGAAGAACGCATAACCCAGCACAACGCCTCCAATGATATATTGAAGGGCTTGTACAATGTTTTGAAACTTAGTCAATAACAAAAATATACCCGCTATTCCAAACACCAGCATAACTTGTTTAGCATCAGCCATATTCATGTGCCAAAATGTAGCTAATGCCACACCAGCACGAAATAAAATTGGCAGTTTTTTAGCGGCAGAAAAATAGTATACACCAAAAGTTAGGGCAACGGAAGCCGCAACAACGTGACCCGCTCCTCCCCCAATAAATACACCTTTAATATTGTCTTCTAAGCCTTCGCGAAGATGGAGCTGTAAAACATAATGTTGAACATAAGCAAAGATCGTATTGGTAAAAGAAGAAAAAATGATAAAGGCGCGAAATTGTAATAATTTCTCTGGAGTCAGAGGCAGACTAACAATTGCAATGAGCAGAAGAAAATGCTCACAAAAAAACATGAAATTTAAACAAGCATTAATGAAACCTGCATTGTTTAAAATTGCACTGGCAAGGTTGACTGCAAAAAATAGCATAACCGCTATCGTTAATTCCTGAACAATGGCAATTTGTTTCCGATCTTTTACCTTGCTTTTTAGCAGTACAAATGCACAGATCCAAGGAATAATACCCAAATGCGCCAGGTTAATAATAGAAGGAAATTTTAATAAGGTTAAAACTCGGGGATAGAAAGCCGAACAAAAGCCAAAAAGCACCAGAGTAGACAGCTTAATAAATCCCTTGCGCTTTTTTGGGGGTCGATAATAGTATGGAGTTTGAGTTAAGTCTTCATAGGATTTCACAAGCGATTAACCTCTTTCAAACCACAATTTTTAACCTTAGAGAGAACGAGCAATTTCATAAATCTCCATAAGCTGATGGTAGTTTTTCTCAGGAGTATATTTCGCCTCATACTCAGCCCTAGCAGAGTGGCGCATTTGGATTAATTCTTTGGGGTGAGCGATCGCTTTTTCCACTATAGCAGCTAAGTCTAAAGGATCACTCGGACGAAAATGCAACCCAGTACGATCATTATCAACTAATTCGGCGATCGCTCCCAAATTAGAAGCAATAACCGGAGTCCCTTTCGCAAAGGCTTCTACCGCAACTCGACCAAAGGTTTCATACCATTTAGACGGAAAAATCAAAAACATTGCTTCTCCCATCATGTCATAAACCTCAGCCATCGGTTTGCGTCCCAACCACTCCACGTTAGACAGTCGTTGAGTCGCTTCAACCACTAAACTCGATAAAGGCCCGTCTCCCACTATTTTAAGCGGGATAGGACTGTTGAGGTGTTCCCAAGCTTGCAGTAAGATATCAAGACCCTTTTCAACGGAAAGCCGCCCGACATAAAGGGCATATCCACCGCTTCCTGATCCCATTCCGGGGTCTGGAGAAACAAAGTTAGGTTTGACTATAATTTTCTCTCCAGGCCATCCCGCTTCAATAAATTTTTGTCGAGCAAACTGACTTAAACTGACAAAAAGATTCACCTGGCTTAACCAAGTATTCATCACTTGATGAGTCATTAACATGGCAATAGTTCCCGCAGTTGCCAGGCGACTTTCTCGATAGCAAGCGTGTAAAAATCCGGGATAAGGAACAGGTTTTCCGAGACAATCTTCACAAACTCGACCTTGACGAAAAAACAGTCCATTAGGACAAATTAACCGATAATTTCGTAAGGTTTGGACAACTGGAACCCCTGCCGAACGGGCAGCATAATAAACCGAAGGTGAAATAAGCGGAAAAAAGTTCTGAACGTGAACGATATCTGTCGGTGAGTTCTTGAGCTTTTGTTGAACAATTTGATAGGATTCTTGAGACCAGATGGTTTTCAGGGCTAAATGAGCCGAATTAAAGCTAGCAATGCGATCATTATGTTCTTCGTAGCGATCAACTTCATGTCCCATTTCTCTAAGAAGATTGGCTTCGGCTTGGGTTGACTCATCTTCTCCGCCCCTCACTTGATAGTTGTTATGGATGCTCAAAATACGCATTGAAGCACAGTTCCTTTTGTTGTAAATTATCTCTCGTTTCTGGTCTGATTAAGTCTGATCAGAGCCAACATACAGAGGCATTCGCCCATGAGAGGCTGGCAGATCTTGAAAGCGAAATTGTTTAGAAATACCATCGTGAGTTTCTAAAACCTGAGTTTGGTAAACTTCTCCTTTATTGCGATAAATTAAACTAACGCTTGAGTCTTCATTAATAAATGCAGGTGCAGGGCCGATACGTTCCCGATTTTTATAGAGTAATCCTCCAAGTACCTCTGTTCGTCCTCCCTCATAGGTGCCAATAATTGTCCGATCTTTTTCGGTTTTGAGTCCCAAAATCCACAAATCACTTCCTTTATTGATGATGTGAGGATTGTGTTCATAACTTTCCGTATTAATTTGTCGAATCCAAACTTTTTGATGGTCGAATACCAGGGGAACAGAAACGACATCTTCAATAAAAACTTTCCCTCCAGGCACTGTATTAATATAACTACCATAGCCCATAACTAACGTTCTTGACGAGGCGTGTTCTATCCAATAACTGCACTGATTCCCATAGTTTGTGTCCACATTTACGGCGATCGCATCTGAGACGCCATCTTCAATAATAAAGGCAGGTTGCCCCGGTATATTAAAAATAACCTGAGCCTGAAGACCGAATAATCGCCGCACATTTCCCCGCACGCGAATACTTTGCTTAGAAGTGTAAGTCCCCGCAGGTAAATAAATCACTTCCGCCCCGGAATCAATGGCTTTTTGAATGGCTACTCCATCATCTTTTTGATCATTCGGTTGAGCGCCAAATTTCCTAACACTCACCCAACGATTGGGATCTCCGTAGGGAATTTCTGGCGGGTCTTCTATGGGTAACTGTAGGGATTTTTTAGGTTCAGAAAATAGGCTTGAAATTCGATGAGAAACAAACTCTTCTATGGGAGAACCGGGGAGTTTTTGGCGTTGACCTGCTTGATTATCAATTGCCCATTTGTAGCCTTGGGTTTTCAAATCTCGGGCAAATAAAACCGCTTGAGCGTGATTAAGAATAGCTGTAGATTCAGGATTCCCCTCTGTTAGTTCCGCATCAACTAATACCATGAGCGCCATTTTGCCTTGATTTTCAATCGCAGGAACTTGATTGCGACTTTTCAGATCATGAATGGCTACAGTATTCGAGGTATTAACAAAGCCGACTTTTCGTTGATTAGTGAGGGTAATGTGTTCAAAAGTCATGCTATATTGGTCGTGAGTGATGAAAATCCCGGTATCAAAACCATCGATATTAACATTTTGAATTAACCCCGGCCCCGGCCAAGGTTTGTCTAAACTTAAACCAATAAATCCCTGTTTTTGAGGGTCACTTGAACGAATTGTTACCTGATAAACGCCACCACTATTATTAGTATGATAGCCCATACCAATGGCTCCGGGATTACCCATTCCCACATCAATTGTCAGGTTACGAATGCGTTGAAAGAAATTTTGTCCGCCATGACCATATTCAATTTGAAGAACTTTTTTCGGATGTTTTATATCCTGAAAACCCGGACAATTATCTTTGAGTTTTATAATAACACCTGCACGACTTTCACCCCAAACATCCTTTTTTTTATCTCCCCATGCAATGGTATCACTAATAAGGTAAACTCCATTGGGAATATAAATGGCACGAATGCTTCCGCCTTCATCGGATTTTCCTCGACCAAAAACACTTTTGAAAGCTTCGGTATCATCCGTTTTACCATCTCCTTTTGCTCCGAAGTCTTTAACGTTAACATAGCCGGATTCTGTAGGCAAGGCTAAGGAGGGCGAAGCAACAATTTCTGCTGAAAAATTAGAGGGGATTTCGTTAGGACGACGTTGCATGAACTGACTTTGTGCTGAACCCTGATTAACTATCGTATGACTGACGAATACAACGATTATCCCCAAAATTATCAGAGCCGTTAATCGTTTTTTTACTCTCATTTTAACTCGGTTGATTTAGGATTTTTTGTTAACGATAGATTCATAAATCGTTTCTAAAACACGAGCTTGTTTATCTTGGTTAAAATTGACTTCTACTTGTTCTCGTCCTCGCTGACTAAACTGTTGCCATAATTCTAGGTTATTTAATAATTGTAAACTATATTCAGCTAATCCTTTAATATCTTTTTCTGGGGTCAGAAAACCTGTTTCTCCATGAATAACGGCTTCTGGAATTCCCGCATGATAGGTACTAATCACAGGAAGTCCCATTGCTTGCGCCTCTAATACAACATTGGGTAATCCTTCAGAATCCCCTTGAGATGCGGTAACACTTGGGGTTGCGAGTAAACGAGCGCGATTCATCCAATTTCGCACAATTTCAGGCGGTTGGGTTCCGAGAAATTGATAGTTTTTCAGTTTTTGTTCGGCTAAAGTTTCAAGCTGAGTTTTTAACGTTCCATCCCCAATAATTACCAGTTGAACCTCTGGTTTTTCGGCTTGAACGTGGCTGATTGCTTCGATTAAATATTCACAGCCTTTTTTCTCGGTTAAACGCCCCACAAACAGCACGATGGGTTCGCGAGTTATTTCTAAATTGGGGCAGAATTTGTTAACATCTACGCCATGATAATGGGTTCTAATTTTTTCAGGCGGAAAGCCATTTTCTAGGAGTTTTTTATGAATAAATTGAGAAACGGTTAAAAATAAAGTGGTTTTTTCTTTTAGCTTTTCCAAACGATTAAAATAAATCCAATGATTCAGAGAGGTATAGCGGGAATGTTCGGCATCAACGGTGGCATCTGCGCCTCGATAGTGAACAATTAGAGGAATATTCAGTGATTTTATCCAGGGTAAAACTAAGACTCCACTCAACCCAAATTGAGCATGAATTAAAACCGGATTTAACTGTTTAACCTGTCGATAAAGTTGGGGAGCAAAGCCAGAAAGTTTAAAGAGTTGTTCCTCTATTTTCCCTCTCAAATTCCCGGAATTAATAACAAAGGTTCGTTCCCTGGGTAATTCTAATCCTTGTACCCGACGAGAACCCACATAATAGGCGGTAAATTGTTGAAATTTCTCCGCCGGGTCTCGTATAAAAGTCTGGGAGGGAGGAAGCAAAAGGCTGTTAAATAAGATGACGGCGGGTTTGCTTGTATAGTTCTGCATTAAATCAACTCCTAAACTGAAAAATAACTAGAAATCAACTGATAATTTTTTCATAAAGTTGGGCTAATTTTTGACCTTTAATTTCCCAAGAAAATTCTTCTTGAACTCGCTTTTGTCCGGCTTTTGCCATCTGCGTTCGCAACTCGGGGTTTTCAGCTAGAGTTTTCATCGCCAAGGCTAAATCTTTTATTGCTTGTTCGGGAGTTTCAGCCGTGATTTTAAAGCCTGTTTCTTCTGTAACTTGCAGGGCTGGCCCGCCCAAATCTAAACAGATAACAGGACAACCTGCTGCCATCGCTTCTAAACAGACTAACCCACCGGATTCATGCAGGCTAGGATGAACTAAAGCCACGCATTGTCTGAGCTTATTTAAGGTGTCTTGTCGAGAGAGTTTCTTCCAAAATTTAACTTGAGTTTGAATGCCTAATTTCTCAACTAAATCCTCAAGTATTTGGCGTTCTGGGCCGTCGCCAATCATCCAATATTCTGTATTTTTGGGTAAATTCGCTTGAGCAAAAGCTTGTAATCCTAAGTGAAATCCTTTCCAGTGTAACAGGCGACCAATACTAACAAATCTGATGGTATTTCGCTCAAGTTGAACGGCTTCTCCGAGTTGAATAATTTCTTCTTGAGATAGTCCTAATTGAGAGATGATTTCGACATGAGTGGCGCCGAGTTTTCGCAGTCTAGAGGCTGTGTCTTCTGTTGTTCCTCTAGCTAAAATACTGCGTTGAGCGGTGAGGTGAACAAAGGGGTCAATTTCTCCTAAGTTTCGGACAATATCTCGGAGAATTTCATAGCGTTTTCCTGAAGCACTAAACTCTTTGCGAAAAGCTGGGGGCGCCACTTCTCCGCCACCGACTGGCCCCCAAACAAAAGGAACGGGGAGTAATGCTAAAAAACTCGGCGTTGCATAGCGAACGTAGGTGACATGATGAACGATATCAAACTTGATTTGTTGATGCAGTTTACGGCCTAGAAAATAAGCGGAAATTTGCCAGAGATAATAGTGTAAATAAACCAGTCGTTGGTTTCGGTTCAGTTTTTGTACCCAACGAGAAGGTTCACAGTAGATAAATTCTAAGCCTGGTAAGGGATTTTTTTGGAGTTCAGCTTCGATTTCCGAACGATTATTTTCTCGCGTTAAAACCCAGACTTTGTGATATTTCACCAGTTCTCGAACGATGTTCCATCCAACTCCTGGTTCTGAACCTTCTCCGGGACGACAGGCATAGGCGGAGATTAAAACGTTCAGACCGTTCACGTTATCTTCAAGTTCTAATCGGTTAAATTCGCTCATTTGTAGTTAGGCAATTTTTTCCCATCTGTATTGAAAATTAAACTCAGTTAATGTTGATTAAATTTCGTTGACTCGGGTTGAGAATATCAGCTCGTTATTTAAGCATTGGGCTTGATAATAATTCCGACATACTTGGCATTTTCCAATATCGGTGTTTGAACAATGATTGGATTTTCGCCTACAGAATCAGAAAAATCACGGAATGCAAAATCATCATGTATATCATCTGAAATTAATATTCCTCCGGGTTTAAGAGCATTCCAGAGTTTAGGATAAGCCCACATTCGTCCTTCATAAAATTTATCACTATCATAATGAGCCATATCTATCACATTCAGCCTTTTTAGGGCTTGAGGAAGGGCTTCTCGGTCAGCGGCTGCCAAGATTGTCCAAAAACGTTTCAATTCTGAAGGGACAACACAGCCGACATACTGTTCACTTCCTTCAAAAAAATAGGGAAGGTCGGTACTAATTAGGTGAGAATTGCTTCGCTGACTCAGAGAAAGTAATAAGGTTAAAGAAGACCAACCATAAGATACTCCAGTTTCGATTACCTGTAGGGCTTGCAGGTGTTCTGCGAGCTGATAAATCAGTTCTAGATTTCCACCTCCTCCCATTTGAACGGGAGACTTTTCGGTAATTTCTCTAGCTCTACTCAATTGCTCTTGAAACTTTTCCTCAAAGGGTTCAAACTGCTGTAAACCTGTAATTTTTGTAATCGCCGTTTGAGTGTCAATTGCATATTGTTCACACCATTTTGTTGCTTCCTCTTGTGCTTTTGCTCTTGACTGTGCTGTATAAGTCGAACGTTCAGGCCAGAAAGTATTTTCGACTTTTCTTTGAGTTCTTCGGAGGGCTTCAGGATACAAGTTAGGACGATGTAATAACCAAAAAAAACGCTTTAAACTTGACATAATGCTTGGATTTTATCTGTGTTGTTTATCACTGTTTGTCATCTGCACCGAATCCCCAAATCACATAACCTGAAATCAAGCTATATGATATTTTTTAGAGTAAAGATTCTGTGACTTTCTTCAAAAACTGAGCAGCCCTATCCGGGGCATATTGATTCATTAACGCTTCTGATTGAGCGCCCATTGACACGACTAACTCTGGGTTTTCAATAAAACAACGCATTAAGTTCGCGAGCTGTTCTGGGTGATAGGGATCAAAACAGTATCCATTCTGACCATCAGTGATTAATTCCGATGCTCCTGCCCATTTTGAGCAAAGAATTGGCTTTCCTAATATCATCGCTTCTAAAACAACCATTCCCCAAGTATCTTCTAAAGTGGGTAGTACAAATACATCTGCTTTCTGAAAATATTCTCCTAGTTCTCCATAGTTAACTCGACCTACCCATTGAACGCAATCTGTTAAATCATTCTCCTGACAAAACTGTTGGAGTTCTTCCTGTTGGGAACCGTCTCCCACGATTAATACAGTATAGTTTGTATGTCCTTGTTTTTTCAAGTGTGTGCAAGCGTCTAAGAGAAAATTTAATCCTTTTCTCGGAATCACACTTCCGACAAATAGAAAGATAGGTTTTTGCCAAGAGGTTAGGGCATCTATAATATTAGCAGACTGGCTAAAAAGAGCTTGAACCGCAGGAACTTCATAGGGATGTACAAAAACCTGTGAGGGTTTCGCGTTGAGAACTTCTGTTAGATAAGATTTACCTGCGTTTGAATTGGTAATACAAGCATCGGACGCTTTAACCATTGCTCGTCGTACTGTTAACCGAGGGGCGGAATTTCGAGCATCAATACTCGGTGAACTTCCTTCATAAGCAATCACAACTTTCCATTTTCCGATAGGTTTAAAGAGTAAAGCAATCATCGTCCAAACGCCAAAGGAGTTGGAAAAAATGACATCGGGTTTAAACTTTAATAATCGATTAACGATATTTAACGGCAGATAGGTAAAACTATAGCCATAACCTTTAGAGGATTTGATAATCGGGATAATTTTTCGTTCTCCGACGATATCAATTTTAAAAGAGTCTTCAAAACCGGGAGCATAACCTCGCCAGTTTGCCACAAAAGCTGTCATTTCAGGAAATAGTTTTGCTAACTCTGCTAGAGGCGGATGCCAATAGTAAAAGGCGGAGGTGAGTAACCAAGCAATCCGAATATTATTCATTATTAAATACCGAATTTAATCTTTGGAAAGGGTAGAATTTTGTGAGCGGGTAGTGGCATATTGTCCTAAAAAGGGAAGTCCACCGACTGCGGGGAGGAAATATCGAGAGGTACAAAGTAAGCCTAAAGCGGCGGCTGTTGTTGCATCAAAATAGGGTTGATAAAATAAGACTAATGCGGCATCGCGAGTTCCAACTCCTGCAAATGTTAAGGGTAATAATCCGGCTAAAATAGCGAGGGGAGAAAGGGCTAAGTTTGCCCAAAACGGAGTCCAAGCGTTCAGTGCTAGAATGAAAAACCAGATTTGGAGTAAATGGAGGAACCAAATAAAAATTGAAGTTGTACTAATTTTCAGCAGTAGAGTTTTATCCCTCCAAAAATATTCGTGCATTTCCCCCCAAGAAATTTGTAGTTTTTTAAGTTTATCTCCAATTTTTTTATGTGAAATTTTGCTCAGACTTATAAAAAAGTAATCTGCAAGTTTTCGAGATCCTAAAAGTGAGAGTCCCAATATTAAACCCAAGCTGACACCGAGGGTCATTGTCCAAAATAAGGTATCTTTCTCAGGATAAACGATCAACCCTAGAACACACCATAACAATAGTGATAAGAGATCGCAAGTTTTTTCAAAGACAACGAGAGATAAAGAGAGTGAACCTGTTAAATGTCCCCGTTGTTGCATGAAGTATGCTTTCGCAATATCTCCCATTTTGGAGGGTAAGATCATATTCAGCACACTAGCGGCTAAAATTAAACGATTCGCCTCAGTAAACCTCAATCTTCTGCCTAAAGGCATCAGTTGTTGCAGTCGCCAAGCGGTAATCATTGTAATCGGAATAACCATTCCTAAGCTGATGATCATCCATTGGCGATCGCAATTTTTAAAAATCTCAATTAAACCCGCAATATCAATTTGAGAATAAAGAACTGCTAAAATAACTAAACTAATACCAATAGAAATCAGCCGTTTGATCACAAGAGTTAACCCATATTACTTGGAATTTGTAAACTTCTCAAACTCAGAGCGTCGTAATCGTAACTGCACATCCTCTAAAATTTTCCGGTTCACAGCCATCACATCAGCAACTAAACCCAACATCCACAATTGAAACCCGATTAAGATTAAAATGGCGGCTAAAATCAAGCTGGGTGTTCTCGCTTTGGTCATATTGTCAAAGAATAACACCAACCAACGCACACACAACATAAATCCCATTGTAAACGGAATACTCCCTAAGACCGTAAAAAATCGTAACGGTCTGTAGGTCATAAAAATGCGTAGAATCGTAAAAATTGATCGTTTAATATAAGAGGGAATACTCTTAACTAAACGAGAAGGGCGTAAATCTGGATTCGTCCGAATGGGAACCGAAGTAATCGCAATTCCTTTTTGTCCGGCTTGAATAATGGTTTCTAGGGTATAAGTATATTCGTTAAAAACATTAATTTGCATGGCGGCATTGCGACTAAACGCCCGAAACCCGCTTGGTGCATCGGGAATATTAGTGCTACTGGCTAAACGAACCACCCAACTTCCGAGTTGTTGCAAGAACTTTTTACTGGGGGAAAAGTGTTTAATCTGGCGAATCGGTCTAGCTCCCACGACAATTTCGGCATAACCGAGTAAAATAGGTTCGATTAAACGGGGAATATCCTCTGCACAATATTGATTATCGGCATCAGTATTAACAATAATATCAGCACCCGCTTTCAGACAGGCTTCGATTCCCGCCATAAATGCTTTAGCCAAGCCCTGATTGTATTCAAAACTGACAATATGATCGACCCCGCAGCCACGAGCGACATCGACGGTACGATCTAAGCTTCCATCGTTAATGATCAGCCATTCTACCGTATCAATACCGGGAATTTGACGGGGTAGTTGTGCGAGGGCGATCTCGAGCGTTTCTTCTTCGTTGTAGCAAGGAATCTGGATAATGAGTTTAGTCATCCCTCAGTTAAGTCAGAGGAGTAGTTGTTTGAGCTGATCAGTTTTGATTAGACTTTATCATAACAGGCTCATGTTTTTAACTCAATTCCAAAGCGTTTAGTTGATAATCGACTGTAACTGGTTGACTATTTCCGAAGATCGTATTTTTCTACCTGTAGGGCTGAGGTGATAGATTGTATCCCCAAACAGGGAGGGATCGGATTTTAAATTTAGATCTTGATCATAAATTACCGGGGCTATCTCATTTAAAGCAGATATAACGGTTTGAGCAGCTTCAACAGACTGATCATCATTTTTAGATAAGATCCAGGGCAATCCAAACACTAGAATTCCTCCAGCCTGTTCAACATCCTGATGAAATACATTTAATCGTTTGAGGCTGTGTTCTGAGATTTCCACTTTCAAACTGTCCGGTGTTGAGGAACCCGAAGGTAAAATCATTGGACTACCCCGTTGATCAAGATTAGTTTGATACTGCCCATCTGGTTTTGTAGAACTGGTATTTTCACTAAAATGGGCAAACAAGTTTTCTTGCAGTCTCTTGATTGATTGTACAATTCTATCAGAGCCAGGTACGCCCATCAACATCACTTCTTTTGCTCTCTGCTCTACCCCAAATCCTCCCAAACCGGGCTGTGAAACGGCGGCTCCAAACATACTCGAAAAATAGCCTGTTCCATCATCAGCCAGAAGTCCATATTCTGGAATTAAAAGAACAATATCACCTGGGCGAATCTCACTAGCAACGCTAGCTAAAATAGTGTTTAAACCTAGACCTGCGTGCAGTCCCATGTTAACGACGGGAATACCCACCTGTTGTTCAATTTGTAAAGCATCAATCCCAAAATGCGTACCAGAGCCACCGACAATCAAGATTCGTTTTGATCCTTTAATCTGACTTGACCGCTCAATTTTCTCTTCATAAATTGTCTTAATCCAGTTGACTTCTGGATCTAAATAGCGATTATGGATGTAACCCGCAGTCCAAACTAGGCTAGCAACAGCAAACCAACGAATAATTTTCCACATAGTAGAATATTTTTAAAACGCAAAGTAAACAAATTGAGAAGAAGATTTAGCCGCAAACAAAATGACTAAGCTTAGGATCATCAATGAGACGTTCGGTCGCAATAAAAATCTGTAGACTTGTTCTCGGTCTTGCCAAGATGCTATCTGCTCAAACCCGAGTAGTATAATAGCGAGCATTAATGTAAGACCTAAGCCCCATTTATTATTGATTGCTGCAATTTTTTCCTGGGTAGCGACAATTGAATAGGCTGAAGGAGTGATGAGGGTTTGCAATTTAAGCAGCAATTGGTTGGTATTGTTTTCCATAAAAAATAGCCACCCAAACATCACAGATGTTAATGTTAATATCCAAGCGATGAACTGAGGAAGTGAGAACAAACGACCGATAGAACGATGAATAATCAGCAGCACGCCGTGATAAAATCCCCAGAAAATAAAATTCCAACCTGCACCATGCCAAAGACCTGAGATTGTAAATACAGTGAGAATATTTAATCCAGTCCGTCCGACTCTAGAACCGCCTAAAGGAATAAAAAGGTAGTCCCGGAACCAACCACTTAAAGTAACGTGCCATCGCCGCCAAAACTCTTGAACACTTTGGGAAATATAGGGAGCCAAAAAGTTGACTGTGAGTTGAACTCCCATCATTTTAGCCAAGCCAAGCGCAATGAAACTGTATCCGGCAAAATCGAAATAAATTCTTAATCCAAATAGATAAATCGATAACCAAATTATCCAAGCATTGGCTGTTTCTTGAAGGTTGATATGGGGTGCTAAGTTATCGCCCAATACAATCTTCATAAACAGTCCTAACACCAGCCATTTTAAGCCGGTATCAATGTTTTCAAAAGAAAAGTTAAATCGGAATTTTTCTATTTGGGGGAGAAAGTCTGAACGACGCTCAATCGGGCCAGCGACAACCTGGGGAAAAAAGGAAGCAAAATTTACATAATCGATAAATTTGATGGGGTGTCGATCATTTGTTTTATAGGAATCAACAACAAAAGCAACCATCTGAAAGGTATAAAATGAAATGCCCGGAGGAATTCCAGAAATGTTGGAAATTCCCGTGTTTTCATTCCATCCTGCGGCGATTTCTCCAAACCCTAATCCCAATACATCTTGAACCAAAAAGTCTAGATACTTAAAACTAATCAAAATAGCAAGATTAATTGTGATAGTTACTATAGCAATTGGTTTGGCTATTACTTTGGGTTGACTCTGCATCAAGCGAACCATAACGTAATTGAAGACCAACTCCAAAGCAAAAATAAAAAAACTTGAATGGGCTGCGTTCCAGAAGAGTATTAATGAAACGAGCATCAATCCTATACGATCATAGGAGGACGGCAACATCTTGAAAAGTTGACCCAAATAGCGAATTCCTAATAAGGGAATAGCCATTAACAACAACCACCACCAAAAAGAAAAATCTGTAAAATTCATTTCAATGTTCAGAAATGCAATAACTTAAACAAATCCGGTTGAAAACTGCTGAAATTTTTGAATTTTTATTGATAATCACGATTAAATAAGTATATGCTTTGAAATTAACTCAGCAAATGCTTGAGCGGAGTTTTGTTGAGCAAAAGATCGCATTTGTAAGCGATCGCACAGCTTGTCTGAGTCTTCTTGTAAAAATCGAATTAATCCTTCTGCAATTGCACTCGGCATTGTAGAATCAACGGTTAAGCCCAGTTGATAGCGTTTGACCATTTCCCCCATTAACCCATAGTTTGAACTGAGAACAGGTTTAGCTGCTGCTGCTGCGAGTAAGAGAATTCCACTCATTCCAACATGACGCTGATAGGGGGCTAATACCACATCCGCTAAGTTAAAGTAAGCGGGGATTTCTTCATCGGAAATAAACTCATATCTTCGGATGATTTGCACGGGCTTATCTTGACAAAGCTGTGCAATCTTTGGGTCTAAAGATGTGGCAATATTAGACTCCCCAACCAATAATAAACAGATTTTTTGGTTCAATTCAGGAGATAAACGAGCGATCGCATCAAGGAGTTGATAAATTCCTTTGCGTTGAGTTAAGGCTCCAAATAAGAGAAAAATATTTCGTTCGGGGTCAATTCCTAACTCTTCTCTCAGTAAAGAACAGGGCGAATTTTCAGGTTCAATCAGTTCAACGGGATCGGGTAAATGAATCGCTTTTACATGAGTATTAAATCGGTTTAAGTGATTGATAGCAAAGGGATCGAGACAGAATAAATTTTGTAGTTTTGGGTGTCGTAAAATGCGAGAGAGGAGTAATTTTTCACGCCATTGTTGCCAGCGTTCTTGCTGAGTAGGACTGTAGTTTGTGAGTTCTTGAGGATAATGAAATGTAGGTCGAAAGTAAATTCCTGAAAACGAACAAGGAGAGGGTCTACCCAACGCCAGTGGAAACTCACAGGTATCAAAGTACATAATCAGAGCGTGAGTTGCTGCGAGTTTCTCTGCATATTTACCGAAAATTTCCCACTCTTGAAAATTCCGCAAAGATCTTTTGATTTTAGACTTTCTAGAGTTGAGAGCGGCTTCTTCTTCGGGGGAAATTCCCACAAAGTTAATTTGACTCGGCGAATGAGTTGCAGCCCAGTCTACAACATTACGATGTTCCTCAAAAAATCGCGGTGAAACAACGACATTAAGCTGCCCTGAAAAGCTCTGTTTATGCCAATACTGAATCAGATGTTGAATGTAGATGGGATGATGACCTTTCACGGACAGATCAAAAAGCATGAGTTTTTGAGTGCTTTTTGCTTCTCTTTCACTCGGTTTATTCACGGCTGAATTGAGCCTCACTGAATTGTTTGTTTCACCTCTCTATTTAATCCCGACAATCGTCATTCCTCTAAATAACAATGGGGTACTCGCAACTTTTTTTCGCAGGGCATAGGGGAACTTTTCCAAAATAACTTCACTCCCACTAATTAAAGGAAGTGTTGCCATGTTCAGAGGAATTTCTAGATGAAATTTTTCTGTGCTTTTCACCCAAAGCACTTGGGAAAATCCAACTTTTCGGAAAAGCTTATATAACTCGGTTACGGTGTATTCTTTGAGGTGAAATCCTCGAGCGACCTCATCAAAGTATTTTGAGATATCATGGGGGCCAGATAAACGATGAGGCGTGATACAAATATATTTGCCTTTCGGAGCGAGTGTTTTGTAAATATTCTGAAGTTGTTCGACTGCATCATCCGGGTGCAAATGTTCCATCAGTTGGTGACTGTAAGCAATATCAACACTATTTTCTGGAGCATTTACACTGCACCCATCTGAGACAATAAACTCCATATTGTCTGGAAATGTTGTATTTTTAGTGACTTCTGTTGCCACATCGACTGCATAGACTTTTTTCACCCATTTAGACACTTCCATCGATAAACTACAATCTCCGGGGCCGATTTCTAAGTAGGTTGTTTCCGGAGTCAAAAATCGTTTCAAAAGATACATTCGTTGAGTGACAATCCAAGCCGTAATTTCCGGGCTTGATTTGCGTGTCCATCGGGGATGATGGGGAAGAGTGGTGTATAACTTATCATACAAAGTGGTGTATAAATTTCGTCTTTCTTCCTTATTAGAGTTCAGGAGTTGACTCGCTAACTGTTTTTCGAGTTCATAATGTTCTTTTAACTGTTCAACCGTTCTACTCTCTGAACTGGGGACTGAAATTTTAGTGGACATTTAACTTGGATCTCCCGATTAAAAATTAACGTTGGTGAGTTTGAGCGGATTCAAATCAATTTTTTTTCAACGGACTGCCTCTGGACAAAGGAAGTCTGAATTTGAGAAAATTTTATTCTAATCGTTATACTATAATATACTCAATAAAGTACAAGTTGCCAAGTTTTCAAATGCTAGAAAGATCACCTGATGTAGCCTTTTTTCTCGGTTTCTTAGGTGGTGGTGGAGCGGAGCGAGTTTTCATTAATCTGACTCGGAGTTTTGCCGAACGAGGTTTAAAGGTAGATTTGGTGTTAAGTTCAGCCGGAGGGCCTCATTTAGAGAAAGTATCACCTCAAGTCAGAATTATTGATTTCAAAACACCTCGCCTGACTGCTTGCCTCCCTTCCCTGATCAGTTACTTAAAACAAGAACAACCGAGAGGAATGCTTTCAACTCTCCACTATGCCAATGAAGTGGCTCTCTTGGCGAAAAAGCTTTCTAGAACTCCAACAAGGGTGGTGGTACGTGAGGCAAATAATCTTTCCAGAGACACCCAAGCATCGACACCCTATAAAAGACGTTTACTACCCTTTTTGGTCAGATCTTTTTATCCTTGGGCTGATCATATTGTAGCTGTTTCTAAGGGAGTTGCAGAGGATCTTTCTCAGGTTTCTGGTTTGTCCCTAGAACGTATCCAAACGATTTATAATCCCACAATCACTCCAGAGTTACAGGAAAAAGCGAAAGAACCTCTTGATCATCCTTGGTTTGCTGATGGACAACCTCCAGTCATTTTAGGAGTGGGTAAATTACACATTCAAAAAGATTTTTCAATGCTAATTCGGGCTTTTGCACAAGTCCGACAAGTCCGAGAAGCTCGATTAATGATTTTAGGATGGGGGCCTGAACGACCTCAACTCGAAGCATTAGTTCAAGAATTAGGCTTAGAAAATGATGTGGCATTACCGGATCATGTATTGAATCCTTATGCCTATATGTCACGATCCGCAGTCTTTGTATTATCCTCCGCTTGGGAAGGCTTACCGAATGTATTAATTGAAGCGATGGCAACGGCAGTCCCTGTGATTTCTACAGATTGTCAAAGTGGGCCTTCTGAAATTCTCAAGGGTGGTGAATATGGCTGGTTAACTCCAGTTGGTGATAGTCAAGCGATGGCCGAGGCAATTCTGAAAGTTTTATCGGGGAATTTAAAGCCAATTGATCCCGATTGGCTCAAACAGTTTACGTTGGAAGTTTCAAGTCAACGATATCTAGATATTCTGGGAATTACTCAAGATTAATACAGACCCAAATCTGGATTTAAATCGGAGGATTGAACTAACTTTTAATCTCAGAATAAAGAGTATAATAACGTTGAGCTTGTAACTCCCAACTTAACTCTTGTTCTGCTTTTTTGCGGGCTTGAGTCCGTAATATTTGATAGCGATCGCGATCTTCGAGTACCCAAGCAATTCCTTGGGCTAAATCTTCAATTTCAAAAGGTTTGGCTAAATAGCCATCCTGTTGATGAGTGACAATATCTTTCAGTCCAGTTGCTGCAAATGCAACGACCGGAGTTCCACAAGCTAAAGACTCAGAAGCCGTTTGTCCAAAAGCTTCTTGAATGCTCGGTACAACCATGACATTTGCTGCGGAATAGACCAAGGCGAGGGAAAGATCATCGTTAAATTGACCCAGATAATGGGTTTTAAATCCTAAATCTAGGGGTTTTTCAGGTTGAGAATCTCCGAAAACCACCAGTTCAATTTGATCTTCCCCAACAGACTGACTAAGACTTTGCAGGGCAGGTTGCAAAAGCTGAAACCCCTTTCTTAAATCCCCTGTTGTTCCTGGAGATGCCCCAAATAAAACCAGTTTTTTTTCTCGGGGTAAATTGAGTAGTGATCGGGCAATTGACATCTCAATGGGTTTGTATTTTTCTAAATCTAGTCCATGAGGAATCACTTCAATTCTGACATCTTTAAAAACAGAACTTGATTCTGCACAATCAGCCAGCCAAATACTGGGGCTAACAATGGTGAGATTTGCCGCTTTCCAAGCTTTCTTTTTGCGTTGTAAAACCCAACGGGATAAATCTTGATTTTTCTCACTTTTCAGTTGAGGACAAGCCCCACAAGAATCACTATAGCGATCGCATTCTTGGGCGTAATGACACCCACCTGTAAACGGCCACATATCATGGAGAGTCCAAACAATAGGTTGATTAAATTTGGCTAAAGTTTCAATTTGTACAAACCCATTACAAATCCAATGTAAATGAACAATATCAGGATTAATTTGGCTGACTTTAGAAGCGAGAATATCTGGAAACCATTGAACCGCAAAGCGAGTTCTAGGACGCTTCGGGTAAAGTTTTAAAGGGATATTAGATGAAGGTGGCCCTAACTTTGTTAAGAGACTTTTCTCCGCAATAACGGTTTGATCCGTGCTAAACTTACCTCGAACAAGCATTTGTGAATGAATACCCACTGAACAGAGTCCTTGGTGGAGTCGGTAAGCAGCGCGTGCTGCCCCTCCTTCAATATCTGTGCTGCTTAAATGCAGGATTTTCATCATCAACCTCTTAATATTTCAGATTAATTTAGACACCACTATACACCGAACATCAGCCGAGAGAGTGATTTTCTTTTCATCAGCAACGATGTCACCAGCCAACTTATGATAAAACTGAAGATAGAAATTGCTAAGAACAGCAAAGTTGAACCCTCAAAAGTCGAGTTTGGATTCATTCGATTCAGCAGAATTATTAAAATCTCAACCACGATGAGATGAATCAGATAAATCCCGAAAGAATAAAGACCAGATTGATTAATTAAATGATTTTCAGGAATATATTTAGACAGAGAAACTGCTAGCAGTAAAGCAGAATATCCCAGATAAACTTCGGAAAATGACTCCGGTAAAATCAGCGTTCCCCCCAAAGCGATGAGTACAAACGTTATCAAAAGGGCAATTGTAAAACCTTTCTCCTGAAGTCTTTTATTCAAAGGTGCTTTCCAACTTGGATAGTTCAATAACATCGCTACAAAAATATACGGTAGACATCTGATAATCCAAGATAATTGGACTAATGCAATGCGAACAATACTATTATCTTTAGCCTGATCAAAAAATGTTTCTAGAAAGTTTTGAAAAGCCACATTCTCACCCAACTCAAAAGCATTTCCTGTCTTCAGGATCAATTCATAGATGATCAAACTCAATACACAGAATAAAACCAAAGTTTTTAATGCAACTTTTCTGTGAACTAAAAATTCACATCCTTTAACCGTGATAGTTCCAATAATCAGAAGCGGTAAAAAATACAAGTGAAATGCTGCTCCTCCAAAAAATAGGATCGAAACAGGATCTTCTAATAAATGACTTAACTGATCATAATCTCGATCAATGGCATACTTAGCTGCTTTATACAACAGATAAAATAATGTCCAAAATCCATAAGGAATCAGAAGGCGAATCAGTCTAGGCTTGAGTTTAAACTGACTACCTGAATAGAGTTTATCAGTCGCTAAATAAAAAGATGTTGCTAGAAAAAAGGGAACAGCAAAAGATGCAAATTGACGAATCAACTCCCAGAGGGGAGGTTTAACCGTGAAGCCTCCATCGGAATGCAATACAACTACACCATAGACAGCTATACCTCGGAATAGATCTATACCCGTGAGTCGTTGTTTTTTTTCCATGAGTTAAACAGGAGTTAAATTATTCTGATTTCAGTCCTTTGATTGGCTTTGATCATCGAGCTAATTAGTCAGTTCAGAGCCAAAAAATACTGTTGGTAAATTGCTCTGTTTGATGAGCATATCAATTGCTATTCGGGTTGCCATGAAGTGTTTTACGAGAGGTTATCTTTCAGAACAACTTCTTTGTAGCTACCAGACTCAACGACTCGCCCTTTCTCCAAGCGATAGATAAAATTACAATGTTCAACCGTTGTGAGACGATGAGCAATGATGATCATAGTTTTAGCTCCACTCAATGATTTAATCGCTTCTGTAACTAGAGTTTCCGTTTCGTTATCAAGAGCTGACGTTGCTTCATCAAGAACTAATATTTCTCGTTCGTGATAAAGTGCGCGAGCAATTCCCACTCGTTGGCGTTGACCTCCAGATAGACGAACTCCTCTTTCTCCCACTCTTGTTTTCATACCCTCGGGTAAATTGGCTACGACTTCTTTGAGTTGCGCTCCCTCTATGGCTTTATTCAATTTGTTTTCATCAATTAAATGATCCGGAAGACCAAAAGCAATATTTCGCTCCAGTGTGTCGTCTATCAAAAAAATTGACTGGGGTATGTAACCGATGAGATTTTGCCAAGAACGCAAGTTTTTATAGATTGATTGTCCATCAACCTGAATATCACCAGACTGAGGAACTAATAAGCCTAAAATCACATCAACCAAGGTTGTTTTACCTGCTCCCGATTTACCAATAAAAGCAATAGATTGACCTTTTTCAAGTGTCATTGAGATTTTTTCTAATGCGATTTCTGAGGTCTTCGGATAGGAATAGGTCACTTGATCTAAGACGATTTTTTGCTCAAAGGGTATGGTATGATTCGCCTCTGTTAAAGAAGAATGAGAATGCTGTTCTTGATGGAAACTCGGATCAGACTCTAGGGTTTCTAACTCTTTGAGATCGGTGTAGAGTTGATTTAAAGCATAGCTAGAGTTTTTCAGCACACTCAAACCACTGGTGAGATTAGAGAAAGCAGGAATTAGGCGAATAGAAGCTAGAGCAAAAATGCTTAAAGTTGATGTCAGTTCCGACATATCTCGGTTTAAAAAAAGATTGATTGATGTAAAGCCGACTAAAAACACGACTAACATCGTTTCTGTAATAAAACGAGGAGATAGCTTAAAAGCATAGAAGCCAATGGAAGCGTCGGCATATCTTTGAGCTTGTAAAGTACATTCCTGTTCAAAATAAGGGCCGCAACCGATAATTCTAGTTTCCTTAAATCCACCTAAACCGTGGTTAACCCCTCGTATAATTCCTTGATTGGCTTCATAAAGTTCTTTACCCCAAAAGCGCACTTTGTCTTTAAAAGCATTAAATAGAAAGATCAGAGGTAGCATGATAAAAATTAGAGAAGCTACCGCTAGAGGACTCGCGAAACACAGCAATACAGAAATCGCGATTAAAGTGATAAAGTTAGCCGTGCTGCTCAGAAGTGTACTTAAAACCGCATCTGCAAACTTCGTTGTTTCTCCGACTATATGATCAATTAAGTGAGCGCTATTTTTGCTGAGATAGAAAGTATAGGGAGCTTCTATATAAGCCGTCATCAGTTTAGAGACTAATCGGCCTCTCTGAATGTAGCTGTATTTAAAAATATAGGATTGAATAGACCAACTTATCAAGGATTTTACACAGAAGATAATAATGACTAAAATTCCAATGAATGCCACCATTTGGCTCGGCTGAGTGAAGCCTAACTGTTTGTAGAGCCAAGCAATCTGACTGCTTTCTTTAACAACAGCTTCCGGACGACTCGCTAAACTAATAAATGGTCCAATTAAACCAATGCCAATCACCTCAATTGTCGAGACAAATGTAAATAAGACCAGCATTAATACCAAGCTGCTCTTTTTGGCAGGTAGAACATATAAAAATTTAGACAAGTAACTGAACATATATTATCGATGACAATAGGTGTTTATTTCTCAATCTCTCTCGGGCTTTATTTTACTCTAATCTCGGATAATCTTGCGGAGTTAATTGGAAAAATAAACTCTAAAATCAGACGTAAAAGAGGGCTTTTGTAATCCGGATTATTCTAGTAAATTAAGCTGTTTTATGCGGACATGACTGAGTTCAATTTTCTCTATAGGCGCATCTACAAAGGTTGAGGTTTTTACTGATAAAAAGTTTCGAGGCTCAACAGCTTAGTTTGATTTGATACTTGAGACTGGTCAGCTCTGAAATTATACATCAGAAGTAGTACGATGAGATTATAACTCAACAACTTACCTTGTGGCTAGAATTGCATACAATCCTGGCTCAAGTTGATGAACTTTAGTAAAGGTTTACAGAAAGTCGAGATCGGACGGCTAGAGTTTTGTAAAGATTTAATGAAGGAGTCGAACAGTCTCTTGACAATGCTCTTCTGAAGTGTGAACCTCAGTTATGGCGGGTGTTAAAGTTAAAAATTTTTCATATGAAAGTTGGAATACTTGCAGGTGGCTTAGGGACTCGTCTTTCAGAAGAGACAGTAGAAAAGCCTAAACCTATGGTGGAGATCGGTGGGAAACCCATTCTGTGGCACATTATGATGCACTACTCCCACCACAGTTTTAAAAACTTCGTGATTGCTCTGGGATACAAAGCAGAGGTGATCAAAAAGTACATGGTTGATTACTGTTCTCTTAACAGTAACCTCACCGTTAATGTACAGACAGGCGCTTTCGAGATGCACGGAGGAGTCAAACCCGACTGGAATGTTGACCTGATTGATACAGGACTTAACACTAATACAGGAGGCCGGATCAAGCGTCTCGCTCCCTATATGGGTAATGAGACTTTTATGCTAACTTGGGGGGATGGAGTCACCGATTTAAACTTACATGATTTGCTGGCTTTTCATCGCTCACATGGTAAGTTAGCAACGCTGACTGCTGTTCGTCCTGCCGCTCGTTTTGGTCACTTAGAACTCGACGGGGATCAAATCGTAGAATTTTCAGAAAAGCCCCAAACTCAAGAAGGTTGGATCAATGGAGCTTTCTTTGTGTTAGAACCGGAAGTATTCGACTATATTGAGGGCGATGATACTCAGTGGGAAAAAGCACCCCTTGAGAATTTAGCAAAAGAGGGTCAGTTAATGGCCTACAAATACACAGGTTTCTGGCAATGTATGGATACTTTGCGAGATAAACGTCGGTTAGAAAGCCTGTGGGAAACTGGCAATGCACCTTGGAAAACTTGGGAGGAATAAATCAAAAAATGAGAGTTTTAGTAACAGGTCATAAAGGGTATATCGGCACAGTCTTAGTGCCAATGTTACTGAATAAAGGACATGAAGTAGTCGGCTTAGATAGTGATCTCTATCAGCAGAGTACCTTTGGCGAAGGAATTCAAGAAGTTCCTGAAATGGTTAAAGATGTAAGAGATGTGGAAATTTCCGATTTAGAAGGATTGGATGCGGTTCTGCATTTAGCCGGACTGTCTAACGATCCTTTGGGAAATCTCAATCCCGATTTAACCTATGAAATCAATCATTTAGCCTCCGTTCATCTGGCAAAATTAAGCAAAGAAGCAGGAATTACCCGCTATATTTTCTCCTCTTCTTGTAGTAATTATGGTGCAGGTGGAAGTGACTGGTTAACTGAAGAATCAGCCTTTAATCCGGTTACGCCCTATGGTCATTCTAAAGTATTAGTTGAGCAAGATGTTGCCAAGCTTGCCGATGACAATTTTAGCCCGACTTTTCTCCGCAACTCAACCGCTTATGGGGTTTCTCCTCGTCTGCGATTTGATTTAGTTCTGAATAACTTAGTCGCTTGGGCTTTGACAACGGGCAAAGTTTATATCAAGAGTGATGGCACGCCTTGGCGCCCGATTGTTCATATTGAAGACATTTCTCGCGCTTTTATTGCCGTTTTAGAAGCGCCTCGTGAGAAAGTTCATAACGAAGCCTTTAACGTTGGACGGAACGAAGATAACTACCAAATTCGAGACATTGCCAATATCGTTAAAGAAGTCGTTCCCAACTGCGAAATTGAATACGCTTCAGATGGTGGCCCGGATACCCGTTGTTATCGAGTAGATTGTAGTAAAATATTGCGAGTCTTACCCGAGTTTCAGCCGCAATGGAACACCCGCAAAGGCGCAGAAGAACTCTATGATGCCTATCAAAAAATCGGTTTAACTTTAGAAGAATTTGAAGGCCCAAAATACAAACGCATCGCTCACATTCAAAAATTACTGGCTGAAGGACGCTTAAATGAAGCTCTGCGTTGGCAAACGAATGTCGCTGCATCTGTCGTATAAGGAACAGGAGTAGAAACCATGCCCGATACAATGCCCCCTTGTCTTTCTTGTGGTTCCCAAAATTTACAGTCTATTATTGACTTTGGATATACTCCTTTGGCAGATGGACTGTTAACCAAAGATCAACTCGATCAACCTGAATATACTGCTCCTTTAGAACTGGCTTTTTGTCCAGACTGTGGATTAGTTCAAATTACCGTTAGTGTTCCCCCAGAGATTCTGTTTTGTCGGGATTATCCCTATTTCTCCTCAGTTTCTCCCTCTTTACTCAAACACTTTGGAGATAGCGCCAAAGCCATTATTGAGTCTAGAAAACTCGATGGTAGCAGCTTTGTGATCGAAGCTGCGAGTAACGATGGCTATATGCTGAAAAACTTTGTAGAAGTCGGAATTCCAGTATTAGGAATTGATCCGGCTTCAGGGCCAGTTGAAGCGGCACAAAAAGCAGGGATTCCTTCAACTTGTACCTTTTTTACCCAAGATTTAGCCAAAGAATTGCGATCGCAAGGAAAGCAAGCCGATGTTTTTCTAGGGAATAATGTACTGGCTCATGTTCCCGACTTGAACGGTTTTGTCGAAGGAATTAGTATTCTACTAAAAGATACAGGAGTAGCAGTCATTGAAGCTCCTTATTTGGTTGATTTAGTCGAACATTGTGAATTCGATACGATCTATCATCAACATTTGTGTTACTTCTCTGTTACCGCTTTAGACAACCTGTTTAGAAGACATTCTCTCTATCTCAACGACATTCAACGCACAGCGATTCATGGCGGTTCTTTACGTTTGTTTGTAGAACCCAAAGAAGACGTTAAAGACTCGGTGAAGTCTCTACTCCAAACGGAAAAAGAACAGGGCGTTGATCGCATTGACTACTACAAAGACTTTGCAGATAACGTTGAAGCCGTTAAGAATGGTTTGCTTGAAATCTTGTGGGATTTGAAAAAGCAAGGGAAACGAGTTGTGGGTTATGGTGCTGCCGCTAAAGCCACAACAATGTTGAGTTATGTGGGAATTAACAAAACTCATTTAGACTACATTGTAGACCTGAATAAGTTCAAACAAGGTCGGTTTATGGGCGTGAATCATTTACCGATTTTCCCCCCAACGAAGCTGTTAGAAGACAAGCCAGATTATGTGTTAATTTTGGCTTGGAACTTTGCGGAAGAAATTATGAAACAGCAAGAAGCCTATCAACAGCAAGGCGGGAAATTTATTGTTCCCATTCCCAAACCGCATATTGTCTAAGATTGATTCTAAAACAATATCTCGATCACTCGGGATATTGTTTTTATGGTGTTGTTGATCGTAGGAGTTGGAGTAGTTCTAATCATTAAACTGCTGAAAACTCCTACTGTTTCAACAGTCTAGTTAATGCTCAAAGACATTATTTCTCTTCGTTTTCTCACCTGAGAGTTATTAATTGTAGGCTGCACTCAAACTCAATTCTAGTTATTGAGATCAACAATAAGCTGATTACAGCTTAATTTACCTATGCCAAAGTCGCGAAATCTTTGTAGCGTCAGCATATTGTTTGCGCTTTTTACCTGAGTTTAAATGCACAATAGCTTAAAGAAGAAGTGAGGGGTGAAATAACATCCCCAGCATCCTACCCATCAACGATATAAGTTTGATGGGTTTTTTAACGCATCCGGAATACTGATTAAGTTAATTTGATTTAGCAAACATTTAATATCATGTCCGGTTGAACAGTTATAAATAAACGACAGAGGAGTCAGGAGTCAGGAGTCAGGAGGAAATCAAGAAGAAGAAAGAGGAGGAGGAGTCACCGAGTCACCGAGGAAATCAAGAAGAAGAAAGAGTCGGATTATGAGAAAGTTTTTTATCACTAATTATCCGGACATGATATAAGTCTTTAATATTATTTATGAAATCCGTTCTTCAACCCCTTTTAATTCCTCCCTAAAACGTTGATATCCAAGAAATTCCACTCTATTTTTAGTGATTAATCCTAATTGAGACTGTAAAAATATATTAAAAATTGCTTGCAATAGTAGGGTTCAGGCGAATCACCTGCGAATAAGTTTTGACATTGCTTTAAACAATGACCTGTTTTTTAAAGCAATTGTAAAATCTCAGTAAATCTACTGATGAGAGCCTCAAAAATATGGCAGTATAGATTTACTTTAATCAATACTTTTACTAGCTCTTTATTAACGACCAGGATGACAATATGGTGAAAACAGAGAACTGATCTCTGCACTCCAGTAAAAGTAAAGTCAGGTTGAAACTGTAAGTTAGAACATAAAAACCTCCTATCCAGATATGACCACATTTTTATCCGATGACTTTAATAACAGCAGCCTCAGTTCTCAGTGGAGTTTTATTGACCCCGTTGGTAATAGTTCTTATAGCCTGAGTGGCACAAATACAAAAGATGCTTATTTAAACCTATCCGTTCCTAGTGGTTCATCTCACGACATCTGGAACAACACCCTCACAGCCGCACGAGTGATGCAACCGGCGACAAATACCGACTTTGAACTGGAAGTCAAATTTGCCTCCGAACCCGCCCAAAGATATCAAATACAAGGCATCTTAGTCGAACAAAATGCCAACAACTGGCTGAGATTTGACACCTTTCACGATGGTAGCCAACTGTTTGTATTTGCCGCAGCAACCATCAACGGTTCTTCCCAAGAAAAAATGCTCGCCGAAATTGACTCCGGTGAAGCGTCTCATCTGAGAGTCAATCGTCAAGGGTCAACATGGACATTAGAGTATTCGGCAGATGGACAAACCTGGGCGAGTGCAGGCAGTTTTACTCAAGCCCTCAATGTCACATCCGTCGGAACATTTGCGGGGAATGCAGGTAATAATAATCCAGCTTTTACCAGTCAAGTCGATTACTTTTTTAATACCGCCGCTCCCATTCGTTTAGAAGATGGAAATCAGCTCTCCATTGACAATGATATTTCTGTCACTGAAAATGATACAGGTACAACGACCCTGAACTTTACCGTCAGCTTATTAGAAGCCAGTGATGAAGTTGTAACCGTAGATTTTTCCACCGAATCTGCGACGGCGACTGAGGGAGTCGATTATCTAGGCAGCAGTGGAACTCTTAGCTTTGCACCGGGCGTCACTGAACAAACGATTTCAGTTGAAGTGCAAGGCGACGAAAATATTGAGCCTTATGAAAGCTTTTTCGTCAACCTGTTTAATCCCAGTAATGCTTCTATCGGTGATAGTCAAGCTATCGTCACCATTACCGATGATGATGTTGACTCAAACTTCCCGCAAGTGAAATTTCCCGATGATGCGGGAATGGTGAATATCAAAGATTATGGAGCCAAAGGGGATGGAGTTACAGATGATACCGCAGCCATTCAGCAAGCCCTGGCAGAAAATCGGGTCATCCACTTTCCCAATGGCACCTATCTAGTCAGTGATACCCTGCAATGGGGAGATACAAAACGACTGGTGTTGCAGGGAGAAAGTCAAGATAAAACGATTATTAAACTCAAAGATAACCTCGCTGCCTTCAACAACTCCAGTAGCCCTAAACCCCTGCTGACAACCTTTGAAGGGCAGAGTACAGGACAAGCGTTTCAAAACTCAATTTACAACCTGAGTGTTGATGTCGGAGCCGGAAATGCCGGTGCAATTGGTATCCGGTTTACCAGTAATAATCAAGGTGGTCTTCGCGATGTTACGATTCGCTCCAGCGACCCCAATAATTTAGGTAAAACTGGACTCGCTCTGACAAAACCCTGGCCGGGTCCATCTTTATTCAAGAACGTCACCGTTGAAGGGTTTAATTATGGGGTGGAAGTTAATCATCCCGAATATAGTAACGTTTTTGAAAATTTAACCCTGCGCGATCAGAAAATTGCAGGTATTAGCAACAATGGCAATATTCTCAGCATCCGGGGATTAACCAGCAACAATTCCGTTCCGGTGATCGAGAATAATGATGATAAAGGAATGATCACCCTAATTGATGGCAACTTCGAGGGCGGTTCGTCACAAACCTCAGCCATTAACCTCAAAGCCGGGACGTTATATGCCCGCAATATTACCACTGAAGGCTATCAGTCCGCTCTCAAAAAAGGCAACAGCATCGTTTCAGGTAACTCCATCTCTGAATACGTTTCCAGTCCAGCTTATAGCCTTTTCCCCTCTCCGCAAACCTCTTTACAACTCGATGTACCGGAGTTACCGGAAATTCGCTATGACAACCTGAGTAACTGGGCGAACGTTACCGATTTTGGTGCCATTGCTTCCGACAATCAAGACGATAGCGCCGCCATTCAAGCCGCACTCAACTCTGGAAAATCTACCATTTACTTTCCGGGTGGTCGATACAACATCAACAATACTCTCGAAGTCGGGGGCAACGTCAAGCTAATCACCGGAGCATCTTATCAAACCGTTCTCACCGTTGGAGGGAACTTAAAAAATCAGGATCAACCCGTATTCCGGTTTGAGTCTACTAATCAAGATACAGTCACATTGGAACGCTTTTTTGGGGACTATGGAGGCGGAAACTTTCATTGGGTTGAACAAGCCTCCCCAAACACTCTTGTTCTGAGAAATTTTGCCGTTGGTTCCGGTTCAGCGTACCGCAACAGCGTTCCCGGTGAACTGATTATTGAAGATGTTGCAGCTAGTGATTGGGTGTTTGACGAACAAAAGGTTTGGGCTTGGCAACTCAATCCAGAAGGCTTCACCACCAAAATTACCAACAATGGCGGACAACTCTGGGTTCTCGGACTCAAAACCGAGAAAGAAGGCACGATCATCGAAACCACAGCAGGAGGACAGACAGAAGTTCTTGGGGGGTTAATTTATCCCGCCAGCCGAGGTGATTTGATTCCTTCCCAACAGCCTGCTTTTATTAATGATGAGTCCCAACTGACGATCGCAGGCGTGGGTGAATCTCGATACAACGTGGGTAGCTACAACATTTTAGTTGAGGAAACCCGCAATGGGGTGACTGAAACTTTGCTCAACGATAGCAATATTCTCAGACGGGGACAGGGTTTTGAAATTCCCCTCTATACAGGCTTTCAAGACAGTAGTGGGAACCTTAATCAAGCCCCCGTCGCTGTTAATGATTCTTTGACGATTGATAGTGTTGAATCAATTGTTATCGATGTGTTGAGTAATGATAGCGATCGCGATGGTCGTCTCGATCCGACGAGCGTCACGATTAATAATCAACCGAGTCAGGGTGAGGTCAGTGTTGATTTAACGACAGGAGCAATAACCTATACTCCCGATGCCAGTTTTACCAATAACGATAGCTTTACCTACACGGTTCAAGATGATGATGGCGAAACCTCCAACGTAGCAACAGTCAGCATTACCTTGGATGCCAATCAAGCGACCGTTGCCAACAACGATACAGCTTCTGTCTCCCGTGGGCAATTCGTTGAGATCAATGTATTGGCAAACGACAGCGACAGTGATGGGACTGTTGACCCCCTGACTGTGGAGATCGCTCAACCGCCAGCCTATGGGGAAGTGTTGGTGAATAGCAACGGCACCATCAGTTATACCCACAATGGCTCGAACACAACCAGTGATAGCTTCACTTACGCCGTTCGAGACGATGAAGCTGCTCAATCTAATGTTGCAAGTGTAAACCTAACGATTGAAACTCCCTCTCAAAATATGACCACATTTTTATCCGATGACTTCAATAACAGCAGTCTCAAGTCCCAATGGAGTTTTGTTGACCCTGTTGGTAATAGCTCCTATAGTCTGACTGGCACCAACACCGAAGATGCCTATTTAAACCTATCGGTTCCTAGCGGTTCATCTCACGATCTGTGGAACAATAACGTCAAAGCCGCACGGGTGATGCAACCAGCGACAAACAGCGACTTTGAACTCGAGGCCAAATTTGCCTCCGTACCCAGCCAAAAATTTCAGATACAAGGGATTTTAGTTCAACAAAATGCCACCAACTGGCTGAGATTTGACACCTTTCACGATGGTAGTCAACTCAAAGTCTTTGCAGCGGCCACCATCAACGGTTCTTCCCAAGAAAAACTGATCGCCAACATCAACCCAACTCAAGCTTCTCATCTAAGAGTCAATCGTCAAGGCTCAACTTGGAAGCTAGAATATTCCGCAGATGGACAAACCTGGGCGAGTGCAGGTAGCTTCACTCAAGCCCTCAATGTTACATCAGTCGGAACATTTGCCGGAAATGCGGGTAATAATGCTCCAGCTTTTACCAGCCAAGTCGATTACTTTTTTAATACGGCCGCTCCTATCGTTCCGGAAGATGTCGCCCTTCCCAACCAAGCCCCCGTTGCGAATGATGAT
>NZ_LATL02000011.1:39400-40019 GCF_000972705.2 Limnoraphis robusta CS-951
ACCGAGTGAGTCGGTGGTGATTAAAGTTTTAGATAATGATAGCGATAGCGATGGTACGCTCAATCCCGCTAGTGTGAATATTGTTACTCAACCGTCAAAAGGAACAGCAGTTGTTAACAATAATGGCACGATTACTTATACTCATACGGGTTCCGGCACGGGTTCTGATAACTTTAGCTATCGGGTTGGGGATAATGATGGAGAGCTTTCAGCATCGGCGAGTGTGGCGGTTAATATTGCTACTCCACCGCCGAATCAGGCACCTGTAGCCAATAATGATAGCGCTAATGTCAACGTAGCTGGTTCTGTGACGCTGAATGTCTTGAGTAATGATACGGATGCTGATGGGACGCTCAATCCCGCTAGTGTGAATATTGTTACTCAACCGTCAAAAGGAACAGCAGTTGTTAACAATAATGGCACGATTACTTATACTCATACGGGTTCCGGCACGGGTTCTGATAACTTTAGCTATCGGGTTGGGGATAATGATGGAGAGCTTTCAGCATCGGCGAGTGTGGCGGTTAATATTGCTACTCCACCGCCGAATCAGGCACCTGTAGCCAATAATGATAGCGCTAATGTCAACGTAGCTGGTTCTGTGACGCTGAATGTCTTG
>NZ_LATL02000012.1 GCF_000972705.2 Limnoraphis robusta CS-951
CTTTCTTGGTGGTGAAATAAAAAAAACACGAAGACACAAAGAACACTAAGAATAAATCTTTGTGTCTTCCTTTCTTGGTGGTGAGTTTCTTCAGACAAATAACACCAAGAATAAATCTTTGTGTCTTCCTTTCTTAGTGGTGAATTTTTCCCCTAAAAAATGGGATGACGCTGAATAAAAGCTGTCATTGTCGCCGCATCAACAGCCGGGGAAAATAGGTTTCCTTGTCCGTATTCACAGCCAATTTGTTGAATGATTTGTTTTTGTTCGAGGGTTTCTATTCCTTCTGCAACGATGCTAAACCCTAAGCTGTGAGCGAAATTTGCGATCGCTTCGACAAATTTTGAATTGGAGTTTGGGGAAGTCATTTGACTGACAAAGGAGCGATCTATTTTGAGGGTATCGATGGGAAAACGTTGTAAGCGATCTAGGGATGAATAACCTGTGCCAAAATCATCAATTAAAATTTGAATTCCCATTTGTTGGAGTTGAGTTAGGCGTTTGGCTACCCATTCTAAATGTTCGGCGATCGCACTTTCGGTAATTTCTAGGCGTAAATTGGCTGGGGTTAATTCTGTTTCCTGCAAAATTTGTTGAACTTGACGAACGATTTTCTTTTGAGAAAATTGTTGTCCGGCGACGTTCACACTGACTGATATATTGGGATCTAATCCCTCTTGAATTTGCCATTGTCGAAGTTGTTGACAAGCGGCTCGTAATACCCATTCTCCCAGGGGAACAATTAACCCGGTTTCTTCGGCAATGGGAATAAATTCACCGGGAGAAATTAAGCCTTTTTTTGGATCGGGTAAACGAACTAAAGCTTCAAAACTCTTGATTTTTCCAGTTTTAAAACAAACGATGGGCTGATAGTAAACTTTGAGTTTTGAAGACTCTATGGCGGCTCGTAGATCATTTTCTAAACGGAGTCGCATTAGCGTATTCATCTGCATTTTGCTATCAAAAATCGCATAGCGTAAGCTACTATGATGCTTGGCGTGGTACATTGCGAGATCAGCATCTCTGAGTATATCTGTGCTATGTTTGTAGGAATGATTGGATGCGTAGTAATGGCTGAGGGTAATTCCAATACTGGCACTGATTGACACCGATTGATCTTCGAGAAGAAAAGGTTCTTGCAGTGTGGCGAGAATGAGTTCGGCGACGAGAATACTATCAGAAATTCCTTGAATTTTGTCTAATAAAATTGCAAATTCATCTCCCCCTAAACGCGCTAATGTATCGTTACTATTAATACAGTGTTGCAGTTTTTGTCCGACGCGAATCAGTAATTCATCTCCGGCTAAATGTCCTAAGCCATCATTAACCAGTTTGAAGCGATCTAGATCAATGAATAAAACGGCAAATAAGTGATCAGAATGTTGACGGGCTTGATTGAGGGTTAACTGAAGTTTATCCATAAAAAAAGCCCGGTTGGGTAAACAAGTTAACGAGTCGTGATAAGCGAAATAAAAGAGTTTAGCTTCGGCTTGTTTGCGTTCACGAAGTGCAGCTTGCTGTTGGCTGAGATCGGTTTGAGAACCCACCATGCGGATCGGATCACCCTGATCATTCCACAGGGCTTGACCCCGATGTAAAACCCATTTGTAGCTGCCATCTTTGCAGCGAATACGGTATTCTGTGCTGTAGTTATGGTTTTTTTGGTCTAAATGATCTTCAATGGCTTTGAGGACTCGTTCTCGATCTTCGGGGTGAATTTGCTTTTCCCACTCAGCCAGATGGTTATTGATTTCGTGGTCTTCATAGCCTAACATTTCCTTAGCACGCGGCGAGAAGAACAGTTCATTGGTTTGGACGTTCCAATCCCAAATTCCATCATTGCTTCCCTGAAGGGCTAATTTCCACCGATCTTCACTGATTTTGAGGGCTTCATCTAACTGTTTTAAACTGCTACTTCGGGGCTGATTTCTCTGTTCTAGGTTTTGGTTAATCCGTTCGAGGGTCGCCTGGGCTTGACTTGAGGTATGGTGATAATCGGGGGGAATTTTTTGGAGAAATTTTGATTCGGGTGTGACTAATACAATTAACCAGTTTAAACCGCGACTATCATTAAAGGGAAATACATCGATTAACTGAATTTCCTGATTCCAGGTGAATTCTAACTGATGATCCCTGTTAATTTCAGCAAGATTTTCAAAATGTTGGTATAAATAAAGGGTGGTGGCTTGAATTAAGCGATCGCTACTGTGGATAGCCTTTAAATAGGTTGCGGTTTGAGTCGGATCGACAGTCAAAGGATGAGTCATAGAGGAACTTGCAACTAATGTACCAGAAGGTTCGACAATAAAAGCAATACTCCCCTGATCAACGGTGAGTGTTTTGAGAAATTCACCGATGTGAGATAAAGACAGATCACAGCCTAAAACACCCATAAAACAGTTTTTTGGATCATATAACGGTAAAACAGCCATCAAACCGAGTTGAACTTGAATGGTGTTGGAATATTGATAAATCGGACTCCAAGTGGCACAATTAAGCTGTTGAGCCGTTTGATACCAAAGCCGATGACGAGGATCGTAGTTCGGACACAAACCAATTGGCTCAAAGGTGCTATTTCCACGATCATCGAGAGCATAGATGTGTTTGTTTACACCTGTTGTTGGGGTTTTGATTTCGAGTGTTGGTGTGTGATCCGCGAGTAAAGTAATCCCGATATATTTCCCGGTGTTGTCACCCCAGTTCATCCCACTAACACTATCAAAAATCTGGATTTGTTGCCAAAAATATTGCTGTATGCTCTCGAAATTATTGCGATTGATCTGAGCATATCGGATTGCATTGGCGTTAATCTGATTAACTTGGTGAGGTGTATCGAGATAGGTTTTGAGGTATGCTGAAATATGAGCCGCAGTTTTACGGCGCAATTGACCCGCTAAATCGAGAACGGCTCTTTGTATTGGAGTTAAGGATTGTGATTCCATTGTATGATCGAACGCACCTTGTAATAGAGCTTTGAAGAAAGGCATAGATAGGATTACGAGTTCAAAATGAATCCATTATTCTGGAGTAGATCTTCCCTGATTGTCCGATGAGGAACTGTTAAAATTACTGATTAAATCAGTGACCCCTTTAGTAGATCAGTGAATTGAGCAGTAGATTTATTAGAATCCTAGCAAAGCACTACAAATTTAGCATCCTCTCTTTCCGGATTTTATATCCAAATTATTGAGTTCTTTGTCCAATATGATTAAAATTCTCCATCTGTCTGATATCCATATGGGTAGTGGCTTCTCCCACGGACGTACCAACCCCGAAACGGGTTTAAACACTCGTTTAGAAGACTTTGTAAAAACTCTGGGACGGTGTATTGATCGGGCGATCGCAGAACCGGTTGATCTGGTGTTGTTTGGGGGAGATGCGTTTCCCGATGCGACTCCGGCGCCGTTTGTTAAACAGGCGTTTGCTCAGGAATTTCGACGGTTAGTGGATGCTGAAATTCCGACTGTTTTATTAGTGGGAAACCATGATCAATATTCTCAAGGACAGGGGGGAGCGAGTTTAGGAATTTATCGGACATTAGGTGTACCGGGGTTTGTGGTTGGCGATCGCTTAGAAACCCATAAAATTAAGACTCGAAATGGGGAAGTTCAGGTGATCACACTTCCTTGGTTAACTCGTTCGACTTTATTAACTCGTCCTGAAACGGAGGGGTTAACGTTAAGTCAGGTTAATGAGTTATTAATTGAACGACTAAAAATCGCAATGGAAGGGTTAATTCGACGGTTAGATCCTCAACTTCCGACGGTTTTACTGGGTCATTTAATGATCGATAAAGCCAGTTTAGGAGCCGAACGTTTTTTAGCGGTTGGGAAAGGGTTTAATATTCCCTTATCGTTGTTGATTCGCCCTTGTTTTGATTATGTCGCTTTGGGTCATGTTCATAAACATCAGAACTTGAATAAATCTAATGATCCACCAATTATTTATCCGGGAAGTATCGAACGGGTTGATTTTAGTGAGGAGAAAGAAGACAAGGGTTTTGTATTAGTGGAGTTGGAAAAAGGTCAGGTTAAATGGGAGTTTTGTGCTTTACCTGTGCGTTCTTTTTGTACAATAAAAGTCGATGTTTCTCAAGCTGAAGATCCCCAAGCTATGCTCCTTAAAGCGATTGAGAAAAAACCGATTGAAGATGTAGTCGTGCGGTTAATTTATCAACTGCGTTCAGAACAGATTGATTTGATTGAAAACTCTCGTTTACATGAAGCTTTAACTGCGGCTCATAGTTATAGTATTCAAGCCGAATTAGTCAGTCAATTGGCTCGTCCTCGTATTCCTGAACTAGATCGTCATACGCTTGATCCCCTCGCCGCTTTAAAAACCTATTTAGGGAGTCGCGAAGATCTCAAAGAGATTGAACAAGATTTGATGGATGCGGCGGAAGAGTTGTTAGTGGGGGCGACACCTGAAGAAGTAGAAGTTTAATTTTTTGGCTGTTGTTTGTACTTCAAAACCCGCTCAATGGTTTGGATGATAAACTCAGCATCTGCGGAATTTTGTTGAGTGACTTGATGTTGCAGATTGGATGAATTTACAAGCTTTTCTAACTCATCTAAAACGGCTTCAGCCTGTTCAACCTGAGAAAGCATTGAGCAAGTAATCCGAGCGTCTTCAATGGCAGATTCTTGGAGTTCTTGTAAGTTAAAGTTTAGCTGATTTGCAATCGTATGAGTTTGATCACTGACTTTTGAGGTTTCACGAATCAGTCGATTAATTTCCAGGCTAATTTGACTGAATCCCTGGGGTTGAGGAGAATCAGATTGATAGGTAACAATGGCGGCTTGTACGGCTAGATGACGAACTTTTTGAATAATCTCTCCCAGCATTTGAGAAGTCGAATTGATGGCTGCGAGATCGTCAGCGATCGCTTGACTTATTTTAAATAAATGTTCCGTGTTTCGATAGATCGAGTTTGAACCGACAAAGATCGCATAAAACGCTTTGCGAGTTTCTACAGAAATCCGTTCACTCATTCTCAGAAAATGCTGATTAAACTGAAGAATCGGTTGAGTATACTGAGCGAGTTTAGCTTTGCGTTTACTGTAGTCTTTATCATATTGCTTAAAAATTAAATCTTTCTCCTGTTTGAGTGATGCTGCATATTCTATAACCTTGTTTTTTTCTTGCTGCAATTTTTGCTCAAAGGTTTGTAATTTCAAGTTTTGTTGTTCTATTTGGCGACAAGAAAAATTTAACAGATTATTTTGAGCCAAAAGTAAGTTATAAATATCTAGGAGTCTAAATTCTCCTTGATCTAACTCAATGATTATCGGTTCATAAACGAATTGTTTGGGTCGAGTTAATGCTTGATTCGCAGCGAATAAAATTGTACAGTTTTTAGACAAGACCAGAGGGGGAATTCGGATGACATCTAATAGCAATTGAATCGGTTGATTAAAATACAGATTTTTGCGATTGAGATTATTCATCTGTTCGCGGAAATTGGCTTTAGAAATCATCCCAACTAATTGATGATCATCAACCACAATTACACCCGGTAATTCGGGATTTTGATGAAATTCTTGGGCAATCACTCGTCCAGGTGTGGTAGAATTGACTTGGAAAGTATGGGAAATAAGATCTTCAACGGTAGACTCAAGGGTGATCCGAGATGAGCTGCTCATTCAACTAAACTCGTTCTAGGGATTGTGGACTGAAGCATTTTTTGATATCATACATATTGGTCACGGCAGTCCTATTCTGTCAAGTCGGAAAAAGAACGCCCCAACTCCATACATCTGTCAACTGCGATCAACGCTTAACATTCTGTTCTGTTCAGGCTGAACAAAGGAGTATCAACCTATTTTTCGGTTCCGCTTCTCTTGGTCTACACTCTGTTTGTACCTAAGTCTAGCTATTGTATTCAAAGTTAACACAATTCGCTTTCCATAGGAGCTAAACTCAGCAAAGATAATTAGGGGAACTCAGTCATGGACTCAGTAAAGCAATTTAGTGTTATCTTGACAATAGAACTAGAATAACAATAATACAGACACAATTGTGTTCTACCCATTTTGCTGTTGATTTTGATACAAACCTGTGGATAAAGCCCTGTATCAACAACTCGAACAAGAGAGACTTTTAAACCAAGTGACTAGCCAGATTCGCCAAAGTCTGGACTTGTCTGTTATTTTGTCAACAGCAGTTGAACGGTTGCAGCAATTTTTGCAGGTTGATCGGTTGTTGATCTATCAGTTTGACTTTGAATGGTCTGTTCCTCCAGGCGAATGTATCCTAGAACTAGAAGGGGAAACAGAGGATCGAAAGCGAAATACTTCACCCCCTCGACTCCCTACTTCCTCGGGTTTCTCTTCAGTTAACAGCAATAGTCGCAAAGGATGTGTCACCTACGAAGCTCGTTCGTCTGATCAAATCTTGTCTGTTCTTCACTTAAGCGAAGCAGATAGCTGCTTTTTTGAAAAGCCAGAAGCTCAAGCAAAATTTAAAAAAAGTCAGGCGTTTTTGATGATTCAAGATGTGGAGAATACCTATCAATCTTCACCCTGTTTTTTGGCGTTTTTAAAACAGATTAAAGTTCGTTCAAAGCTGGTTTTTTCAATCATTGTACAAAATCAATTGTGGGGATTATTAATCGCCCATCAATGTTTCCAGCCCCGTTCTTGGACTGAGGATGAAAACAAGTTTCTCGCTCAAATAACCGAACATTTATCGATCGCAATTTATCAAGCCCAACTCTACGCCCAACTCCAACAGCAAAAGGAAACCTTAGAGCGACGAGTTACAGAACGCACACAAGCCCTTCACGACGCCTTATTAGCGGCTCAATCTGCCAATCGAGCGAAAAGCGAATTTTTAGCCACCATGAGCCATGAATTGCGAACGCCGCTCACCTGTGTCATTGGGATTTCAGCTACCCTATTACGTCTTTATTCTAACAGTGAAGAACTGCCAAAAATTCCCCGAGAAAAGCAGCAAGAATATCTAAAAAAAATTCACGACAGTGGAGAACATTTATTAGAACTAATTAACGATATTCTCGAACTTTCTCAAGTAGAAGCCGGAAAAACAGTCTTACAAATCAGTGAATTTTCTCTGACTAAACTCGCTCAACAGAGTTTATATTCCTTTCGAGAAAGAGCGCAAAAACAGGATATCATCCTCACCAGTGATATTCAGATAAAACCCGATCAAGATAAATTTTCGGCTGATCAACACCGAGTCAAACAAATTTTATCCAATCTATTAAGTAATGCGATTAAATTCACCCCAGAAGGCGGACGAGTTACTCTACGAGTTCGAGTTGATGGGAACACAGCGATTTTGCAAATCCAAGATACTGGAATTGGAATTCCCGAGGAACAACAACCTTTATTATTTGAAAAGTTCCAACAACTTGATTCTTCCTATCGTCGTCAATATGGCGGAACAGGTTTAGGTTTAGCGTTGACCAAACAATTAGTTGAACTTCATGGGGGAGCGATTAGATTTACCTCGACTGAAGGTATTGGTTCAAAGTTTACCGTTCACCTTCCCGCTCTACCTAATCTCTCCCCAAATTCTCAGCAACGAGTGAAAGCTTCTTCATTCAAAACCTCACTACAAACAATATACACTAATAACCCACGAGGTCGGTTTATCCTGATTGAAGATGATGAAGAAACAGCAACACTAATCTGTGAAATTCTAACGGCGGCGGGTTATCAAGTGGTTTGGTTAGTAGAAGGATTAACCGCACTCGGACAAATTGAATTGTTACAACCGACAGCCCTTATTGTTGATATGTACATAGCGGGTCAAGATGGTTATGAAATCATTCACCACCTAAAAAACACCAAAGCTACACAACAAATCAAAATTTTAGCAATCACAACTGAAACTGAATCTACATCTCCAGAAAGTGTCTTAATCACTCAGGCTGATGATTTTATTACCAAACCCATTCAACCGAATCAGTTACTTAATAAAATTATCAGTTGGGAGGCGCGAGAATAAAGATTAAACTTGTCCATCGCTTCAATTATGTTGATTCGTTACATTTGCAGCAAAATCCACTCAACTTGCTATGCTATAAAAGTTATTACTCAGTAAACAGTAACCTGTTGGGAAACTCCGGTTAAAATCCGGGGCTGTGCGGCAGCTGTAAGTCATGGACTCGCCAATTGACAAGCCAGAATGCCAACTCGTTACAGACCACTCTACATCCTGCCAAGCACAGGAAAGGGGCTTAAATGCTTATTAGTCAGACTCAAAATTTCAACCTCAGTCTTCCCCCTTTACCCTTGCAACGTCCTTTGTTGCTGATCGGACATGGGACTCGCGACACCGAAGGCCGCCAAACCTTCCTTGATTTTGCCGAAGCTTATCAAGCCCTTGACCATTCTCGTCCCGTTGTTCCCTGTTTTCTCGAACTCACAGGCCCAACTATTCAAGAAGGCATTGAACGCTGTCTCAAACAAGGCTACACTGAACTTTCAGCCTTACCTCTGCTCTTATTTGCAGCCCGTCACAACAAATTTGATATTACCAACGAACTTGATCGCGCCCGAGAAACCTATCCGCAACTCAAGTTTCATTATGGGCGTCATTTCGGTATCAGTCCCCTGATTTTTGACTTGTGGAAAACTCGTTTAGCAGAACTTGATCGCCCTGATATTGATCGTTCTGAAACCGTTATCCTCTTTGTAGGGCGGGGTTCTTCTGATCCTGATGCCAATAGCGATGTCTACAAACTCGCTCGAATGGTGTGGGAAGGAAGCGGTTATCAAACCGTCGAAACCTGTTTTATTGGAATTACTCACCCGCGTCTAGAAGAAGGCTTCCGTCGCGCCCGTTTGTATCAGCCCAAACGGATTATTGTCTTGCCTTATTTCTTGTTTACAGGCCTGTTAGTCAAGAAAATTTTTGATATCACCGCCCAACAACAAGAACAATATCCCGATATTAGCATGACTTGTTTGCCCGAAATGGGCATTCAACCCGAACTGTTGCAACTCTTACGCGATCGCGAAATTGAAACCCAACTCGGTCAAGTTCAGATGAACTGTGAAGCCTGTAAGTTCCGGTTAGCAGCCGTTGCTGGCGACTCACACAGTCATCATCATCACGATCATCACGATCACCATCATCACAGCCATGATCACGGTCACTCCCATGAGGCTGTTGACCCCTATGCCGATCCGCAGCAATATCATCAACGCATTTGGCAAACCCCATAATACCCTGAAACTCTTTCTCAGCGAAAATTCATCTGAGTGAGATTCAATAGATAATTAGTTTGGATCTACCCCCCCCTCATGCTCCGCTTATGCAGTCTTAGAGGGGGTTTTGTTAACTACAGCCAAGATCAAAAGTAATATGAAATCGAAAAAATAATGCTATAAAAGGCAAAAGGCAATATTGATAACAGGTACGGGTAATTTATGAATTACCCCTTAACTGAAAAAACCGATGATTGACTACAACCCCCTACGCGAACTTCTCGCTGCTGCACAATGGAAGCAAGCAGATGGTGAAACATATCGATTAATGCTGAAAATTGCAGGTAAACAGGCGACGGCTTACTTAGATATCGAGAGTTTTGAAAAGTTTCCCTGTAATGATCTTCAAATGATTGACCAACTCTGGACAACACACAGCAATGGAAACTTTGGGTTCTCTAAGCAAAAGCAAATCTATCAACATTTGGGGGGAAACAAAGAGTATAACCAGAACATTTGGAATACTTTTGGCGATAGCATGGGTTGGAGAAGGTCAGGAAAATGGTTAGAATACAATGAATGTTGGCACACTCAACCCCCACTTGCCGTATTTTGTCGGGTTGAGATTGATATCGAAGGTTGGGATATATTGCGCTCATGGTTCTGTCGAAGCAGGGAGTCTGCAATGTTGTTTGCTACTCTAGTATCCAGGTTGAACGACTGTGGCTTATAACTTCTATTCTGTACCCGAACTCAACAAAACCTTCTAAACCGGGTTTCTCTACAAAAAATTTAGCCGATCAGCTAAATTAGCAAGAAACCCTGTTTCTGATAGGGATGCAAGATCTAATATCATGTCCGACTAATCAATAATGATTCTGTAGGGGCGGGTTCAGTCAATATCTTTAGCACTACTCCGAGATTGAGAT
>NZ_LATL02000013.1 GCF_000972705.2 Limnoraphis robusta CS-951
AATAGGTGCAGGTTCGGGGGGCGGTTGTTCGGCGACGGGTTCGGGTTCAGCTTCAGGAAGGCTTTGTAGGTCTGCTGGGGCTGGCTGTAATGATTCAGTTTCCGGTTGATCGACCGGAGGATCTACAGAGGCGAATTCTTCAACAACTTCTTCAACAATTTCTTCGGGAATTTCTTCGGGTTCTTCAACAATTTCTTCGGGAATTTCTTCAACAATTTCTTCGGGTTCTTCGACGACTTCTTCGGGTGAGGGTTCAACCTCTTGTTCTTCTTCGACGACCTCTTCTTCTACGACGATAAATTCTATGGCATCTTCTTCAACAATTTCGAGTTCTCGATCCAGAAAACCACTGAACGCCAAAGCAAACAGTCCCCCATGAAGGACGGCTGAGATCGTTAGACCTGCGATGATCCAGAGTTTGACTTTTTGCTCGTCTTTATGTCGTTGTTCAATGCAAGTTTCTGAGAGACTCATAACTGAAAAATTGAAAGATCAACTATTCTGAGGAATATTAGGATTTGAAATCTTTAATTCTCTCCTGGAGAATCAGGTTTTTTGGTGGCGATCGCCAGTTTTGCCCCTTCTACTCGTCGGATTTGATCCATGACTTCCACAACGATTCCGTGATTAACCGCTTCATCCGCATTTAGGATCACAATGCGACTATCATTTTGGGGAATAAGTTTTCGCACTTCCTGTTCCAATTGTTGAACGGCGAGGCTTTCGCGATTAAGCGCCACTTTTCCTTCGCTATCAATTGTCACAGCAATTTGTTCAGTTTTTTGCTGTTGAGATGTTGAGGCTTTGGGCAGGTTAACGGGTAATCCTTCTGATCGGGTTAAAAATAGGCTAGAAATAATGAAAAATGCCAAGATTGAGAAAATCACATCAATCATCGGCACGATGTTAATTTCTGCCGGACGATCTGCTTCGTCATCCATGAGGTTGATCATAAATTTAGCTATCTATAAGGATCTAAAACGTTTTGAATTAGGCTTTATGAACGAGGGCATTATTTCGCAATTTATCATATTCATATTTGCGACGATACAGGAGTTCGAGTTGACCTCCGTATTCTTGAATCAGGGCAACTTGCCGTTTATAAAAGGCGCGAAAGGTATTGGCAAATAAAAGGGTAAAGATTGCTACAATCAACCCCAATACGGTAGAAGCTAAAGCCTCGGTAATTCCTCCTGTTACCCCTGTACTGCTACTTCCTTGAACATCACCAATTCGCAGAGAAGAAAATGCAGTCATTAATCCTAAAACGGTTCCCAATAATCCCAGTAACGGGGAAACAGCAATAATGGTGTCAAACACACTATTAAAGCGGCGTAAAACCGGAAGTTCGGCTTGGGCGGCACTCTCGATCGCGATGCGAAATTCTTCGGGGTTCGGTTCTTCAAGTTCGAGGGCTTCGAGAAAAATTCTCGCAATGGGAAGATCGACATTCAGTTGCAGAAGGTCTATAGCCTGTTGGGGATAGGACTTATAGAGTTTTAGGGCTTCTCGCACGACTTGACTTTGACGCCGCCAGATGCGGAACCAAAAAAAACCCCGCTCGATCACAAAGGCGATCGCTAATATAGAGAATACAAGCAACGGCCACGCCACGATGCCTGCATCTTGCACTAAGGTACTGAATTGCATGGAACTCGCTTTCTGAGGTAGACAATGAAACTCCTAACGGATGCTTTACGTTATACCACTATCTGTGCTAAATGAAAAGTGTTATCAATAAGATTTTAGGATTTAGTAGCAGTTGACAAGAGGATAAAGAATCGGTACACTCTACCTTTGCTGAGTCTGACCAACAAAAAAAGATACTCTCAGACTGGCTACAAGTACCTCAAGTAAAGGCTATGACTGAGTTTTGGAGGTTGGAACTGTGAGCCTACGGGTGAACAGTGTGATCAGTTTCGGCTGTTGGATCGAAGTCAAAAGTCGCTGATTTAGATGAGAGTAAGACTTGTTAAATTTTGAGAAAACTTGAGAATGACTAAAAATAGTCTAGAGAAAGTCCCAATATTTGATAGACTCAATGAAATTAAAAAGATTTAATCTCATCTATTTGTAAGACTCGAACATCTATTGTGCCAACTGTTGCAACTGACTGAAGTGGCATTCCTCAATCTTGATAGCCTTTCAATCCAGTCCGCTATAATCTAAGCTGTTTTATTAATTGAGAAAGATTCTTAAACATGACCAGTAACTTTGATCCCTCCAGTAACGTTTTCCAACTGACTCCAGGCCCCGATGTCTTCACTGTACTCACAGGACAGCTTGCCAACTTCCCAGGAGGTTTAGCGGCTTTAGCTGGGAATGACAGTGTAACGGGTTCAGCGAGTAACGACTTGATCAATGGAAATCAAGATCGAGACACCCTATCCGGGGGAGGGGGGAACGACACCTTGTTTGGCGGTATCGGAGAAGATGAACTGTTTGGACAGCTTGGCAATGACACCTTGTATGGAAACAAAGGGTTAGATAACCTCGATGGCGGAGACGGAAATGATTTGTTATTCGGAGGTTTAGATCGAGATGCTTTAGTGGGTGGCTTAGGAAATGATACCCTCTCCGGTGATAGAGGAGAAGATTATCTCATCGGAAATCAAGGTGCGGATGTCTTTGTTTTGAGTTCGGAAGGGCCGGGAGTATCCAATCAATTTGGTGATTTTATCCTAGACTTTGATAACACTGATTCGATTGGATTAGCCGCAGGATTAACCGCAGGTAATCTAAGATTTAGTGAGGAAAGTATTAATATAGAAGACACCTTAGAGTTGTTGCCTTTTGATTTGGANGGAAGGGCCGGGAGTATCCAATCAATTTGGTGATTTTATCCTAGACTTTGATAACACTGATTCGATTGGATTAGCCGCAGGATTAACCGCAGGTAATCTAAGATTTAGTGAGGAAAGTATTAATATAGAAGACACCTTAGAGTTGTTGCCTTTTGATTTGGATTTGGCAGGTTTAGCAGAACAAGGTGTTTTTAATCTCAGTTCTCTATTTAATGCTGCGGGTAGTGTTAGATATACAGAAATTTCAACCAGCAGTGGCGAGGTCTTAGCGGCAGTTGTCAATCAAACTCCTGAATCTTTATCCAGTCGCATCATTTCTGTACAGTTGTAAACATTAAATCTTTTCGTTGAGAGAGATAGAAATAGAAGTTTATATAAACCTCTATTTTCTCTCAAAACCTTTTCTTTAGCTCGATTGTTCGCCTTAGTTTTGTGGACTTAGCCGCCTCAATTTTTTCTAATGAAATTAGATGAAAATTACCTGTCATTTTTCTTAGCCACCTTGCTCAGTATGGGGGTGACACCAGTTGCTTTTGCTGAGTCCACTTGTTTAGCAGGAGAAGGCGAACGCCAAGCCGAGGAATTAACTTCAGAAGATGAAATAGCAAATAACTGTCAATCACCCTCCGAACAACTCACTGCAACTCAGCCATTAACAATCAGTTTATATGAACCAGAAGTTTCAGAGGTTTCAAGTATTCAAGAAATAGAAGAACCTTTTACCGAAGCTAAATATCTTTCTCCAGAATTCTCACCTCCTCCCCCTCAAACCTTTCAAGTAACCCAAGCCGAATCAGCCGTTGTACAAATTATTGGAGTGAGTTTAAATCCGACAGCCGGAGGCGTAGATATTGTCTTAGAAACCGCTACTCAAGCGACCCTACAAACATCAACTTCTGTAGACGGAAATACATTAACCACTGAAGTTTCTAATGCCGTATTAGCTTTACCGAGTGGGGGAAGTTTTCAAGCCGAAAATCCAGCCACCGGAATAGTTTCTGTTCGAGTCCAACAAATCGGTGAAAATCGCGTTCAAGTGATTATTGTTGGAGAAGATGCGATTCCGACTGTAACAGTTAATCCTCGTGATACCGGTTTAGTTTTAAGTGTTACTCCCGAAGAAATTATTCAAATCACAGTAACCGCCACCCGAACCGAAGAAAATCCTGACGATATTTCTCGCTCGATTACCATTATTGAACGAGAACAAATTGAACAACAGAGTAATATGTCAATTAACTTAAGAGAAATTCTCGCTCGAGAAGTTCCAGGATTTTCGCCCCCAGATTTACAACGAAATCAAAATGGAACATTGCGAGGACGTCCGCCTTCTTATTTAATTGATGGTGTACCGATTGATTCTAACGGAATTCGAGGTTCATTTTTAAATATTTCTCCCGATGCGATTGAACGAATTGAAGTAATACGCGGCCCAAACGCCGTTTATGGTTCAGAAGCAACAGGCGGAACCATTAACTTTGTGACTCGAAGACCCTCGGAAGTACCTGTTACAAATATTAGAGTCGGCGCTGATTTTTCCGGGGCAGATAATTCATTTTTTGAGGGAGATAGTGATGGGAATGTTCTGGAATATTCTCTGTCGGGTGCGATTTCTCCTAAAGTTGGTTTTCGGGTAAATTTTTCCCGAGAGCGAACCGAAACCTATTATGATGGTGAAGGAGATCCGATTTTTAATTTTCGCCCTCTAGATAAAAGTGAAGCCTTTAATGCTTTAGCGAGTTTAGGGATTTATTTTACTGAAAAACAACGACTAAATTTCACGTTTAACTATTACTATAATGAGCGAGCTGAGAATAATTTAATTCTCGATCAAAGTGTTAATGAACTTCCGGCAGGAACCAGTAAAGCTAGAGCGATAGAAGTCGGAAATCAAGACTTTATTGATACCAATCCAGCGTTTAATCGTAATACGTTGGCGAATCTAGTTTATAGCCATGACGATTTATTTTTTAATAGTCAAGTTCAGCTTCAAGCTTACTATACCTCTAAACCAGAGTCCCAAGGAGTTCAAGATGGTCGAGTCTTGCTGCAAGAGGTTTATGTCAGTCAAATTGATGTCGAAAACTGGGGCGGACGTTTACAAGTTAATACGCCTTTATTTACCGGAGCGAGTTTATTTTGGGGAGCAGATTATAAACATGATCGACCGAGTAATACCTATGATATTATCGATGCTGAAGAATTTGATGAAAGTGGCGGACGAACGATTCGCAAAATTGATGAACGCACCTTTATTCCTGAATATACTGTTGGAGAGTTAGGAATATTTAGTCAATTAAAATGGGAACTGGGTCAAGATTGGGTGATTAATGCGGGTGCGCGTTATTCAAATTTTGATGTCAGTATTCCTCAGTATACGAGTTTTGAAGGAATTGATGTTGAAGGAGGTGATTTAAACTTTAGTAATGTGGTCTTTAACTTGGGTACAGTTTATAAAATCACCGATCAATTTAATATTTTTGTCAACTTTTCTCAGGGATTTTCCTTACAACGATTTAGCGAGTTACTGACTTTTCCAGAAGAAGGATTTTCAATTTCAGAAGATGTTGATGATCTTCAGCCTCAAAAAGTGAGTAATTATGAACTTGGAGTTANGATTTAAACTTTAGTAATGTGGTCTTTAACTTGGGTACAGTTTATAAAATCACCGATCAATTTAATATTTTTGTCAACTTTTCTCAGGGATTTTCCTTACAACGATTTAGCGAGTTACTGACTTTTCCAGAAGAAGGATTTTCAATTTCAGAAGATGTTGATGATCTTCAGCCTCAAAAAGTGAGTAATTATGAACTTGGAGTTAGAGGAACTTGGTCAAGTTTTGAATTTACAGTTTCAGGTTTTTATAATGATTCAAAATTTGGGGTCGTTTCTATTGATCGGGGGGATGGTTTATTCTTACCTGTCCGCGCACCTAGACGGATTTATGGCGTAGAAGCAACGGTTGATTGGCAACCATTTAATAAGTTAAGTTTAGGAGGTACAGTCAGTTGGCAAGAAGGAGATGTTGACGTAGAAGATGATGGAAATTATCTCGCAATTACCAGTACAGAAATTTCACCTTTAAAAGTGACTGCCTATGTTGAAAGTGAATTTATAAAAGGTTGGTTTAATCGTTTACAATTAATCGTGGTTGGCGATCGCCAAAGAGNATTGGCAACCATTTAATAAGTTAAGTTTAGGAGGTACAGTCAGTTGGCAAGAAGGAGATGTTGACGTAGAAGATGATGGAAATTATCTCGCAATTACCAGTACAGAAATTTCACCTTTAAAAGTGACTGCCTATGTTGAAAGTGAATTTATAAAAGGTTGGTTTAATCGTTTACAATTAATCGTGGTTGGCGATCGCCAAAGAGCCTTTGATGATGACATTGATTCCTCCCCAGTAGAAAGTTACACTGTTGTTGATTTAATTAGTAGTATTCAAATCGGGCCGGGAACGTTCAATATTGGAATTGAAAATATATTTGACAACTTTTATTTCCCCGTAGAGTCTCAAGTTTTAGGAGGAACCAGTAATGATAACCGTCGTCCGGGTCGAGGTCGAACCCTTAGTTTTAATTACCGAGTTAGCTTTTAGATGAATCAGCAAATATCGCCCAAATTCTGGCAGCAATTCTGGATCATTGCCAAACTTTATTGGTCTTCTAGAAATCAGAAAAAAGCCAAAATATTACTTTTACTCCTGATTGCTTTATCCTTTATTAGCAGTGGATTTCTCGTCCTAGAAACATTACAAAGAGGAGAAATATTATCAGGTCTAGCGGCTCAAAATTATCAAAGATTTTGGCAAGCCACGTTACTGTTTTTAAGCTTGATTTTAATCGGTGTTCCTAGCCTGGGATTTAATAACTACATTCAAGCCAATTTAAGCTTACATTNTTACAAAGAGGAGAAATATTATCAGGTCTAGCGGCTCAAAATTATCAAAGATTTTGGCAAGCCACGTTACTGTTTTTAAGCTTGATTTTAATCGGTGTTCCTAGCCTGGGATTTAATAACTACATTCAAGCCAATTTAAGCTTACATTGGCGACGCTGGATGACTCGCAACTTTCTCGAACGATACTTAGATCATCAAGCCTTTTATCACCTCAACACCCATTCAGAAATTGATAACCCAGACCAACGAATTTCAGAAGATATTCGCGCTTTTACTCAACAATCTCTCTATTTCTTTGTTTTATTTTTAAACGCAGTTATACAGCTCATTTTCTTTATCGGGTTGCTGTGGTCAATCTCTCACTTTTTAACGCTATTTTTAGTATTTTATGCTTTAGTTGCAACTTTCATCGCCACCTTGATTTTTACTCGAACTTTAGCTAAAATAAATTATATTCAACTCCAAAAAGAAGCCGAACTTCGCTCCGGTTTAGTTCATGTTCAAGATTACGCGGAAGCGATCGCACTCTATCGGGGTCAATCCCAAGAATCCCAAGAACTCCATCATCGATTCTTACAAGTTTATCAAAACTTTAGCCGACTTATTCAATGGGAATTTAATCTCAGCTTATTTCAAAATAGCCTGCAATACATCACGTTTATTTTACCTGTTATTATTCTTTCACCGAGTATTCTATCAGGACAATTAGAAATTGGCGTTATCGCTCAATCTGAATCTGCATTTGGTCGCATTTGGTTCGCACTCAGTTTGATTCTAAATGAATTAGAAAACCTAAGTGCTTTAGCCGCATCAACAACCCGTTTATTTATTCTACATCAAGCTTTCCAAACTTCCAGTCAACCGTCCAAAAACTCCGTTATACAAATTCAAGATAGTCAAAACTTTATTCTTGAAAATCTTACCTTAAAAACGCCAGACTATCAAAATACATTAATTAAAAACCTATCTCTGATTATTCAATCAAACGAATCTTTACTGATTACCGGAGCGAGTGGCGTTGGAAAAAGTTCTTTACTGCGTGCGATCGCAGGTTTATGGACATCTGGAGAAGGAAAAATAACTCGACCCCAGCGAGAACAAATGCTTTTTCTTCCTCAACGTCCTTATATGATTTTAGGATCTTTACGTCAGCAACTCCTCTATCCTCATCCAGAAAATCAGTTGAATGATCAACAATTACTCGATGTTCTCAAACAGGTTAATTTACCCGATATTTCTACTCAATACGGTGGGTTAGACATCATCAGAAAATGGTCACAAGTGCTTTCTATTGGAGAACAACAACGTCTAGCTTTTGCGAGATTACTATTACATCAACCCGAATACGCCATTTTAGATGAAGCAACCAGTGCATTAGATATAGACAATGAAGAATTACTCNCTCGATGTTCTCAAACAGGTTAATTTACCCGATATTTCTACTCAATACGGTGGGTTAGACATCATCAGAAAATGGTCACAAGTGCTTTCTATTGGAGAACAACAACGTCTAGCTTTTGCGAGATTACTATTACATCAACCCGAATACGCCATTTTAGATGAAGCAACCAGTGCATTAGATATAGACAATGAAGAATTACTCTATCAACATCTTCAAAAAACAGGAATTCATTTGATTAGTGTAGGTCATCGTTCCACCCTTTTCAAATATCATCAACGAGTATTAGAACTATCAGTGGATTTGAATTGGCGTTTACTGGCTTCTCACGAATATCAATTTTATGATCAAAAAAATTAATCTAAAACTCTGGGAAAAATGGTTATCCGTTGCTCATCTTTATTGGTCTTCTTCTGAAAAATGGGGTGCGATCTCTCTTTTAGTTGTAATTATTATTTTATCACTGCTGGTTTCGGGTTTATTAGTTGCAGTGGCTATTTTTTTAGGAGAAATAACATCAGCACTGGTTGCTCAAAACTCCCAACGTTTTCAGCAAGCCTTACTCTTATTTATCGGCGTGATTATCATCGGTACTTTCGCCTCTTCATTCAAACTGTATTGTCAAGCAAAATTAAGCCTATACTGGCGACGATGGCTAACGCATTACTTGATCAATTCCTATCTGAATAACTCTACTTTTTACTTTCTGAGCGAATCTTCGGAGATTGATAATCCTGATCAAAGAATTGCTGAAGATATTAAAACCTTTACTCAACAGTCGGTTATTTTATTCTCCAGTCTACTCGACTCCGTTTTACAACTGATCGCTTTCACAGGTACACTCTGGACAATTTCTCCATTTTTAATGACTTTTCTCGTGAGTTATTCTCTCATCGGGACTGTATTTGCAACCGTGTTTTTTGGTCGAATCTTAGTCGGGATAAACTATAAACAACTTCAAAAAGAAGCGGACTTCCGTTATGGATTAATTCAAATTCGAGAACAAGCAGAGTCTATCGCTTTTTATCAAGGTCAAAGCCAAGAATTAAATATATCCTGGAATAAATTCCAACAAGTTTTTATCAACTTCAAACATTTAATTACATGGCAACTCTATCTCAATCTTTTTCAAAACAGTTACCAATACATCACGTTTATCATTCCTGGATTAATTCTCGCGCCTCAGATTTTTTCGGGAGAACTAGAAGTCGGAATTGTTACCCAAGCTGGAACCGCATTTAAAACCATTTTAATTGCTCTGACCTTAATGATTGCTCAACTCGATAAACTCAGCCTTTTAGCAGCTACAGCGAATCGCTTAGAAAGATTAAAACAATTGATGAGCAACTTTCCGACTCTCAAATCCGATCAAACAACGATTGAAATCATTGAAAGTTCTCAACTCGCTTTTCAAAACCTTTGTTTACAAACGCCTGATCAGAAAAGAACAATCATCAACCATCTATCTTTTTCGATTTCTCCTCAAGAAAATCTGCTGATTATCGGAGCCAGTGGTGTCGGAAAAAGTTCACTTTTACGAGCAATTGCAGGGTTAGGTCAATCGGGTTCAGGAGTCATTTTTCGACCCAAACCGGAAGAGATTTTATTCTTACCTCAGCGTCCTTATGTGTTTCAAGGGTCTTTGCGTCGTCAATTACTTTATCCTCAAACCGAACCCAACATTTCTGATGAAAGACTTTATCACATTTTACAACAAGTTAATCTGAACAAATTAGCAGTCAAGCTTTCAGATTTAGATAGAATCGAAGATTGGAGTCGAATTTTATCCACCGGAGAACAGCAGCGTTTAGCCTTTGCGCGTCTGTTTCTCTATCAACCTCGTTATGCAATATTAGATGAATCTACCAGTGCTTTAGATTCCGAAAACGAAGAATTCCTTTATCAACAACTGACCGATTTAAAAATCACCTATATTAGTGTTAGTCATCGTCTCACAATTTTGAAGTATCATCAATATCTCTTGAAACTAGAACCCAACCAAAATTCAATTGTTGTACCCATTCCCCAATAAATACAAACTTGTCCGTTCTTTCCGCACTCGTCACAATAACGGTATAGAATTGAACAGGCTTAGTGTTCAGTTTGTTAACCTTATCCCCTTATTTTGATGAGCGATACTGCCATTGTGAGAACCGAGGGTAATCCCTTAAATGTTCGCTCTAGCCCGAATGGTGAGATTATCGATAGTATCCCCAACGGTACCGAAGTTGTAGTGATAGGTTCTCCGGTGAAAGTGGGAAACTGGAATTGGGTGTCTATTGGCCCGAATCGTTGGGTCGCGATGGAATTTTTAGTCCTGCGCCCCACTCCCAACACAGCCCAGCCTTCAACAACCGATGGACTCAGTGGGCCAAAAGTCGTGGCGACTCAAACCTCCCAATCTATTGCTGGAGGGCTAAAGGTTTATCAGACCGAGTTAATCGATAGTACAGGTCGTGTGATTAACCGAATACGCTGCATTTCCGGTCGGGTGGGCTTGCAAGAACCATCCAATTTCCCAGAGTCTCAAACCCCGATACCCTTTGGGATATACAGCTTTGATTATCCCGGTCATGTGGAGTACGCAGAAGGCGAATTTGGGGGCGTGTGGTCGCCTGTCACCCCAACCTTTGAAACCCAGCGAGGGGGATTTGGCATTCACTACGACCCTTCCGCCTTTGAAAACAACTCCCAAAGCGGAACAGCCGGCTGTTTAGCAACACCCACCCCCGAAGAGCGAGATGTGATGACCAATTTTATTATTCGCTACAAACCCACCCATTTAATTGTCCGGAAAGGTTAGGCAATCATCCAATGGTACGGGTAATTTTTGAATTACCCCTACAACTGATAACGGGTGACTGAAAATTGACATACTCCCACCGTTAATTGCTAAAGCAATTCTTCCGGGGGATTCTTAGATTCACACCTAAAAGTTTCTGCTTCACAGACTCTTGGCTAGGCATTACTGCCCCCGCTAGATCGTCTCCACAGACATTTTCAGATACGCCATGCCCTAGCGCATATTCAATACCACGATTTCTGATCACCTGTGCGGCAGCCACATCCCTATTGGTTTTATATCCACATTCAGGACAATTATGTTCTCTTTCGGAGAGTAACTTTTTGCCCGTGTGGAACCCGCAGTTAGGACAGATTTGAGAAGTATAATTCTTGTCCACCTTGGCGACAAAAACATCCCGCTTCCATGCCACCCAATTAAGGATGGTGACAAACTGTCCAANCTGCCCCCGCTAGATCGTCTCCACAGACATTTTCAGATACGCCATGCCCTAGCGCATATTCAATACCACGATTTCTGATCACCTGTGCGGCAGCCACATCCCTATTGGTTTTATATCCACATTCAGGACAATTATGTTCTCTTTCGGAGAGTAACTTTTTGCTCGTGTGGAACCCGCAGTTAGGACAGATTTGAGAAGTATAATTCTTGTCCACCTTGGCGACAAAAACATCCCGCTTCCATGCCACCCAATTAAGGATGGTGACAAACTGTCCAAAACTAGCATCTAAGGTATGTTTGCCCAACATTCCTTTTGCCCAAGTGATGAAGTTTATGTCTTCAATGAAGATGGCTTCGGCTTGGTCGCAAAGATGGNAGCATCTAAGGTATGTTTGCCCAACATTCCTTTTGCCCAAGTGATGAAGTTTATGTCTTCAATGAAGATGGCTTCGGCTTGGTCGCAAAGATGGTGAGCCAATTGAAAATGCCAGTCTTTTCTAGTATCAGAAATGCGTTGGTGTAACCTAGCAATCCGTTGGTTGAGCTTGTGACGATTGTTAGACCCTTTTTGCTTGTTCCTTAATCTACGTTGTAGCAATTTCAGCTCACGGTGTAGTTGGTTCAAGAATCGAGGTCTTGCAACAAGCTCCCCATCGGAGGTTGCTAAAAATTTATCTAACCCCAAGTCAATGCCCAAGGGATGCCCGTGGAATGGAACATCAGGGACACTGACATCCAATTGTAGAGAAAGCATCACGAAGTAACCTGATGCCCGTCGCACAATCCTCGCCTGTTTAACCTCGAAACCTTCGGGAATATCCCTGGACTTTCTAAATTTAATCCACCCCAATTGAGGGAGTTTGATCTGATTGCCCTGAACACAATCCTTGAGCATTTGAGGGTAAACAAAAGAGCGCAGTCGATATTTATTCTTGAAGCGAGGAAACCCTTTCTTCTTTGACTGCATATCGACAAAAGCCCTGTCCAACGACCTCAACACTTGCTGTAGCACTTGGGCGTTAACGCAGGACAACCTTTCATCCTTTTTC
>NZ_LATL02000014.1 GCF_000972705.2 Limnoraphis robusta CS-951
TGCACTTCGTTTAACCCAACCTACTTTTATTAAACCTTAAAACTGGCTAAAGTTGGGTTGCACTTCGTTTAACCCAACCTACTTTTATTAAACCTTAAAACTGGCTAAAGTTGGGTTGCACTTCGTTTAACCCAACCTACTTTTATTAAACCTTAAAACTGGCTAAAGTTGGGTTGCACTTCGTTTAACCCAACCTACTTTTATTAAACCTTAAAACCTTCATCCCCTAAATCTAAATTTGGAATTGAGAGTTCAGAGACTTTTGAAGTCGGTATCCGCAAATTAAACGCAATAACTAATTGATTATTTTCAATATTAATATTCGTGATATTAACAACACTCTTTTCCGGTAATAAACTCTCAAGCGGAACTTCAGAAGAAGATTTACGTTTGTATCCCGCAGCATCTAACCATTCGGCAACATTTCTCCAGTTTTCTATTCTCTCATCACACTTATCTAACAAACTTTTTATATACCTATATAAAGTCGCACAGAGATCAGTCTCAACCCCTTTAGGATTTTTACCCAGTTTTTCTGCAATTTCAGCCGGACTATAACCACACAGCAACCCTCGCAGATGCAGCTTCTCCATCGGAGTTAGACGCTTACCTTTTGCGGAGGCGAGGTCAATATACAAGGTTTCCAAGTCCCAATCTTGTGCAGCCTGATTGAACTGTTCGTCAGTGGACATAGGAGAGTTTAGTGAATTCCTGATGTAATCCTAACACAATTCATGATTTTTGTTAGGTATAACCTGTTTTTAGCTAGTCTATGCTGAATATAGAAGCTCACATCAGCCTTGTATACAGTTCATCACCAGACATCATTCTCTTTGAAAGCAGAATTTTATTCAGTGGTATTTCTACTGAGTGAAAACTTGATCGAAACAGTAAGCTACAAAACAGAAAATTAAAGGATTAAAGTCAATGCAAATTTCATTTGAACCTATCAAAAATGCGTTGAGTCAAGCTCTTGAATCATTATCGGATTGGAAAAAACTCAATCCCTTCCAACAAGGTGACGTAATTGATAATACATTTAAGTCTATACTAAAAGACTTAATGAATCAATTTGGTATGAAACCGGGGATTGATTATGTAGACAATTTAAAACCCAATGAACCCTGTACTGATTTTGTAGCTTTATCTCCCAGAGCAGATGAGTTAATTACAGGTTTGATGGAAGGAAAAATTATAGCTATTAGCGGCCACATTCGTACAAGCAAGTTAGGGAATCAATCTTCAGTAAAAGCACATTTTCGTCGCAAAGCATCTTAAATTGATTCAAGTCAATTTTTAAAACAGCTTCACATCAAATAATGAGTCATAAAGTCAAACTCTATTCAACAGGAAAACAATGGAATCACAATTTTTTCAACAGGGTAACAATATCTATGAATGCAAAACATCTCCAACTCAAATGGGAGGCAATTTCAGTACATCATATCTCAAGTCAGCGATCAAGGATTTAGAGCAAAGATGGAAAGGCGGAAGTAAGCCTAGCGGCTATCGGTATGTGTTTCCAGTCAACTATCTAAATGATGAAGGTAAAGCAGTCATAGAGGATTTACAATCTCGTCATCCAGATGTAGATATTAGGTATTATGATTGTGATCATGTACAAAAACTTGTTGACAGTTTAGCAAAAGTTAATACTTTACCTGAGTTAGTCAACTACATTAACCGAGTACGAGGTAAATAATTAAAATGTCACAACAGCTATATTTTTATAAGATTAAGGTGTTTACGGGAAAGGTAGCCGAGTCTTTTGAACCTCAAAATATTTCTGATGCTCTCAAAGCATTAATCGGTCAAAGCAATTTAGAAGAAAATGATAAACTAAAGGAAATTCTCTTTGAAGAAATTGTTAAAATTAATCCGGTTTTACATAATTTAGACCCAGATATTACTCAAATTTTTAATGAAAATAAGGTCGATTTTTTTGAAAACACGGGTTATTTTCTGATGTCGGATGAAATACTATCAGCTATTGGAAAACGTCACGGATTTTTAAGTAAAACTAGCAATAAAAACACCAAAAATAAAAAAGAAAATACTTATAACACTGAGCGCACTGAAGATCATAAGCAACTTAAAAAAGATTATAAAAAACTTCAAGATCTTTTTAATAAGAATTTATTGATTGCTCGGGTGGGATAATTGTTTTAACAACTTAAATTTTAACCCAGAAAGAGACAATTATATATCATAGTTTACAAGGCGATCGCATTCCGTTTACCCTATTAAAGTTAAGTGCGATCGCTGATCAAAGTTGTGTCATGTACAACAGGAGTCAGGGATGATGGTGATGTTGGGTTTCGTTCCTCAACCGTAAGGGATGATGGTGATGTTGGGTTTCGTTCCTCAACCGTAAGGGATGATGGTGATGTTGGGTTTCGTTCCTCAACCGTAAGGGATGATGGTGATGTTGGGTTTCGTTCCTCAACCGTAAGGGATGATGGTGATGTTGGGTTTCGTTCCTCAACCGTAAGGGATGATGGTGATGTTGGGTTTCGTTCCTCAACCGTAAGGGATGATGGTGATGTTGGGTTTCGTTCCTCAACCGTAAGGGATGATGGTGATGTTGGGTTTCGTTCCTCAACCGTAAGGGATGATGGTGATGTTGGGTTTCGTTCCTCAACCGTAAGGGATGATGGTGATGTTGGGTTTCGTTCCTCAACCGTAAGGGATGATGGTGATGTTGGGTTTCGTTCCTCAACCCAACCCGTTGGTGCGATCGCGCAGGAAAGGCGTACCAAAGATGATGGTGATGTTGGGTTTCGTTCCTCAACCCAACCTACTGGTATTTTGAGTAATATCAGGTCAAAAAACTCTAATATTACAAAATACGTGTTAATCAGAGTATATTGGTTTCTGCTGAAAATCAATAGGGTTGATTCGCTAAATATTTATATATCTTTACTATTATTTTCCTGATTCCCAAAAACTGTAGACGAACTAAAGAGTAAACCTCTAGAGACAAATTTAATTTGACGTTTATTTTTGAACGTCTAAAGGAAGCATAAACGTGGACAAACGGACAATATTTCAAGTCTTAGGACAACCTTCACGAACGAATTTTCCAGCTTTATCTGGACAAATTATTTTACGGGCAGCAACGAATTTAACAGTTTATCATTCTGGACAAAGAGACTGGATGCCGTTTGAGATCAATTCTCCTATTAATGCGGCTGATGAATTAGAAAGTCGGCTTCTGGTGAATGGCGATCAACCGGGACGGGGAACAGCCGTTTTAGAACATCGGATTAATGAGACTATTGTTAATCAAATAGAACTCGAACTCTATACCCTAAAGCTTCAACTGATTAATGATGCCAATCGAGATGGCAAAGTTGATTTAACAGAAACGAACTGTAACAATTGGGTTTGGGGAGAAAATAGTCCGGGTGCTATTTTACTGGTTAATAATGATCGCGATTTATCAGATTTTAATCCAAGTTCCGAATCTCTTTCTGAACTTTCAGAGTTAGTGCTTGCACCAACAGGCTGTACTGATTTACCGAAAGGAGTAGAAATCGTTTTGTACGCTACACCCGATGCAGCAAAACGTTTTTGTGTCTACAAAAAAACCATTGATGGGTTTCGTCGAATTTTAGGGAAAGATCCCCTATTAGCAGATAGCAATGCAATTTCGATCTCAGCCCCTCTTGCTGCGACTGGGGAAACATTCTTTGTCGAAGCGCTTCAATATCCCGGTTCTTTTTTTGAAGGATTAATTACGATTGAAGTTCATTTGCGACACAATGGAGTTGTGATTGGAACCGATCAAGTCGTCTTCCGAGTCGCACCTTGGATTATGACTCCAAATACTCTCCCCGTTGAAAAAGTTTACACCTGTGAAATTTCAGAAGATTTCTTTAATCCTAATACTAACTTTCTGAAACAGCTTCGAGAAGCACTCGATGAATTAGACATTCCCCTAATCATTCTACCCCCTTCTCAACATAACGGCGATCGCTGGATTCAAGATGAAATTGAGTTTGGCTATTGTGAAAGTAGTAGTCATATTCTTCCTGTTGTTTTTGATAGTCCGCGTGATCGAGAATTAGACGGATTTCCCGAAGCCGAATTACTAAAGCCTGACTTTGGACATTTTCAAATTGGCGGAAGTACCCCCAATTCTTTGGATTCTTTTGGAAACTTAGAAGTCAGTCCTCCTGTTACCGTTAATGGACGAGAATATCCTTTAGGTCGCATCGTGTTTGGAGGTCGAAAATATGGAGATTTTGGAGAAGAAACCCGACAAATGATGCCACAAATTCGGAGTTTTCTTTATGCTCAAAAAGTCCAAAGTCCGATTGAAATCTATACAGATTGGCTAGCCGTTGGTCATGTTGATGAAATTATTTGTTTTATCCCGGCTAATAATGCTAAAGGATTTAAAGTATTGCTGGCTTCTCCAGGGAGTTGTCTAGCCTTATTACAATCTCTCAGCAATGATGGATATGGTTCGACTTTAATGTTTGAAGGTCAAAATCGAAACAGTCCAGACAGTTCCTTCTCCGCAGAAATTACCATTGATCAACTTCTTGATGATCAAGAATTTTGGGAAGCGAATGCTGTTTTTCAAAGCCACATGGATCTTAATCGAGAAATCCTCAAGCTAGAATTAGGATTAGATGAATCTGATTTGATTGATATTCCGGTTTTGTTTTATCCTCCTGCTAAAGAACGAACTCTCGCTTACTTCCCTGATATGATCAATCATTTAGTGATTGGAAATGTCAGTCTGGTTCCTAAACCTTACGGGCCTATCATTAATGGAGAATGTGCCTTTGAAGCTGCATTCCGCAAGGCGGTTCCTGAACAAACCTGTAAGTTTATTGACAATTGGTATCCCTACCATGAAATGTCAGGGGAAGTTCATTGCGGAACCAATACTTTACGTTCTCCCTTTACTCATAAAAAATGGTGGGAGTTTAAGCCCGATGGTGCGTTTGATATTTGACATACTCCCGCATTCTAAACCCACAACCGAAACGGTGACACTATTCAATTTTTAAGGTTCTGGCGATTTTGGCAAACCTCCTGGGGTTTTTCCTCCGTTTGGCTTTGCCAAAAATCGAATCAAACTGATCCTACAACAGATCTTTTTTCGGGTCTACCTAACACCAACTCTAAGAGTCCGCAGGTTCAAAACCGAACACCTTAGCATAGAAGCCAAACTCATCTTTGATCGCCCGTTTAATATTCTCAGCTTTGCGGAACCCATGTTGTTCATCCTCAAACGGCACATATTCAACCGTTAACCCCTTGGCTTTTAACACTTCCACCATTGTTTCGGCTTGGTTAGGCGGAACTACCTTGTCTTCTAAGCCTTGAAAGAAAATCACCGGACAGGACAACTGTTCGGTATGATGAATAGGCGATCGCTGAATATAGAGATCTTTCGCTTCAGGGTACGGCCCGATTAAATTATCTAAATAGCGAGACTCAAACTTGTGTGTATCTCGAAGGAGCGCTTCTAGATCACTGACGCCGTAGTAACTCGCCCCTGCTTTAAACACATCAGTAAACGTTAGGGCGCATAATGTTGTATAACCGCCTGCACTACCGCCTGTAATTGCCATGCGATCGCCATCCACTAAACCCTGCCCTGCCAGGTATTTCGCCCCATTTGCACAGTCATTGACATCAACAATTCCCCAGTTATCTTTGAGGCGTTGACGATATTCCCGTCCATAGCCTGTACTTCCGCCATAGTTAACATCCAAAACTGCAAAGCCGCGACTGGTCCAGTATTGAATTTTTAAACTGAGGCTACTAGAAGTCGCTGCCGTCGGGCCACCATGACTTTTGACTAACAGAGGCGGTTTTTCGCTGGGTGAGGCGATGTAATCTTTGTTGGTAGGAGGATAGAAGAAGCCAAAGGCGGTTTGATCGTTATCAGTGGGAAATTCGATCGGTTCGGCGACAGACAGATAGCCCTCATCGATGTCAATATCGGTTGAACGTTTCAACACCGACATTTCCCCATCAGAAAAGTTCAGTCGGACAACTGCACTGGGTTCGGTAGCCGAACCGCCTATAAATAAAATACGCCCTCCAGAGACTTTTATTCCCGAGATCGAAGTATAGGGAATATGGATCTGTTGCAGTTGTTGGGACTGACCATTTAAAGTGGCGAGATACCAGTTTCCTTTTTCAGTGTAGGTGCAAATAATCCCATCGGCAGTAGCGAAGCCGTAGGTAGACATTCCAAACACCCATTGCGGTAAGCCAAATTCGGCAGGAATGGGATAGAGGGGTTCGATTTGACCCGATCGATAACGATAAAAGTTCCACCACTCGGAGCGATCGCTGACAAAATACAGTACACCTTTCGGCGACCATTGAGGTTGAAAAATCGATTCTTCTTTACCGCCTGTCACCAGTTTGGGGTTAGCGAGGGAACCATCCGCTTGTACAGAAGCTAACCAAAGTTCGCTGTTATCCCAAGGCATATTCGGATGATTCCAGCTTATCCAACAGAGTTGTAAACCATTGGGACTGAGGCGAGGAGAGGCATAAAAATCCATTCCCTCAGCTAAAATAATCATGTCTTCAGCGTTGTTGAGATTGATGCTAACAATGGTGTTAACGGGTTCACCTGTTGCGGTGTGGTCTTCTCGCACACAGATTAACCGTTGACGTTGGGTGTCAATCACCGCATCAGCGTAACGATAGTTTCCTTCTGGTGTCACGGGTTCTGGGGTGACTTCGTGAGGAATAGGGCTGTTGTGAATGACCTGACGATAGAGACGTTGATCGGCAAAGTTGGAGAAATAGACAACTCCTTGATGAACAGTATAAGATCCGCCGCCGTATTCGTGAACGCGAGTCCGAACGTTATAGGGTGGGGGGGTGACATCCTGTTGCTGACCCTCGGGAGTCAGTCGGACTAATACACTGCGTCCTGCTTCTGAGGGACGGCTTTCTAACCAATAAATATCTTCTCCATCCCAAGCGACACTTCCGAGTCCAACCGTTCCCGCTACAATTAGATCGGCTGTAATGGGAGATGTCCAAGATCCATAGGGGGCTACAGTTCGATCCGTCATTAATCTCTGAATTTAGTGCAGGTCACAGGGTATTTTAGCTTAGATTGTTCCAGAAGGTTGATTCAAAAGATAGAGTCTGAGTTGTCTTCCGGTTTAATTTGGCGTTTCCGCACGGGGTAAAATGCGATCGCCTCCTCATTCTAGCTAGCTCTCTAGAGATAGAACGTTACCAAAGTTGAGCGGAAAGCGAGGGCGTGACTTCCGCCTCTGCTGACGAGGAGATATCCGACTTAATAAGTGGTGTTGATGAACCAAGAATTAGCAATAGCTAAGAATCCCCTTTCTTTAGAAATGGGGAGTATGTCAATGCGTCAATTGCAAGCCAAATCCATTGTTTTTTTTGCTTTTGACCAAGAAAAACGGGACACAAGCTCCGTCCGTGACTGACGGTTAACTTAAATTGATGCACCCGCGCCTTGGCAAAACAGTGTCAAGAAACTCCAGTTACCCGAGCAATCGCAGCAGCTAACGACATCCTCAAATTTTCACCACTTGATTTCCACCAATGTAAAGATTTGATGAAAGTCATTGTATTTTTTTAGTTTGTCAAATAAAGTTTAATTTGTATGTTTTAAACAGCAGGTAAGTAACCCCATAAATGACAACAATCATAAATTTCGATGAGTTAGCCGGAAATACAGTCGTCAGCGATCAATATTCTGGAGTCACATTTTCAACCGATCCGGGGTCTGTTGTAGCAATTCCAATTGCAGGAATTTTCGGAACCTCTGCACCCAACCTAATCGGTACATTCGATGAAAATGGCGGGTTGGATGGAAACCTAACCCTTGACGTTGCTTTCGAGTCACCCGTCAATAATTTTTCGTTTTTCACGATTGGCGATGACACCAATGGTACAGCCGCACTCATCGATGTTTATACCGCCGATGGATTGACTACAACTGTCGATCTGATCACTGATGGTAACGGTTTTACCCCAGAGCTTGTGGATTTATCAACATTCACAAACATTACCCGCATTAATATCAATACCATCACAGATCCGGGTGGGATTGGTTATGATGACTTTGCATTTGAGTTCGCACCACTGAACATTGCACCAGTTGCCGTTGATGATAGTGCAACTGCCGCTCAAAACAGTTCCCAGACCATCCTCGCCGCCGACCTACTCGCCAACGACACCGACGAAGATGGCGACCCTCTCACCCTGACCGAAGTGAGTAATCCCCTAAACGGTACTGTTGCCTTGGATGCCAATGGGGATGTCGTGTTCACTCCGACCTCCGGATTTAGCGGTACTGCCAGTTTTGACTATACCGTGTCCGATGGTACTGACACAGATATTGGTTCTGTGACAGTCGAAGTCGGAGGTATGTTCAATGGCGGAAATCAAAAAGATATCCTCATCGGTACTGGGGGTAACGATTGGATGTCCGGCGGTAACGGTGCCGATGAACTCTACGGAGGTGAAGGCGATGACACTTTGGGCGGTGACGGTAGCGATAACGGCCCAGATCTCCTCGATGGCGGTCTTGGCAACGATATCTTAACGGGTGGTTTGGGACCCGATGTATTTGTCCTCGCCCCCGGCAATGGAACTGATACCATTACCGACTTCCAGACTCCTGACAGCATCGGTTTGTCCGGTGGCATCGGATTTGGCGACCTGTCTTTCTCGGGTAGTAATATTATCTTGACTTCAACTTCAGAGGTGTTGGCAACCTTAGTTAGTGTGGATGCGACAAGTTTAACAGCAAATGACTTTGTAAGTGTTTAAGCTGTTTTAAACAGAGAACGTCACAAATAAAGTGAACGGCACTGGTGAGTGTATTGCAAAACATTCTGTTACTCCAAATGGGTGGAAATGTTGAAGCATTCGATTCGATTACTAATTCATTACCTCACCTCAAGTTTGACGATGTTCCAGTGCCGGCATAGATTCATAGTCTGATTCAGCAACGCCCAGTGTAGAGTTTTATAACTACCAGTTTACAGGAAAATTGCCTGAAATTCAAACGGCTGAGTTACCCTCTAAATCTCAAGACGTTCCTGAACCTTCAGCACTTTTAGGATTAGGGTTTATTGGGGGATTGTTTAAATTCTTCCAGCCTCATAAGTCCTAATCCAACAATTAACTGAGTAAAAGTTTATTAATTGTCTTCTCGTCGTAACCAACCGTTGAGGGTGAAGCGCCCATCTTCAAACTTGCGGGAGGGACAGCAAACTGGCATAACTTCATGTTTGCAACGACTGTCAAAAAAGACGATGCTATTATTGCGAGGTTCTATGGTTTTGTAGTTGTTATGGCTAATAGCTGAACCTGCTTTCAGTTCAGTTTCATAGAGTCTTAATTCTCCGCCTGAAAATTGCTTCGGTTCTTGGTGGAAATAATAGACATAGGTAATCACACGAGTATAAGTTTTTTCACTGCCTGAGTCATTATGAATTTTATAGAAGCAACCGTCGTTATGGGCGGTGAGTTGCATTTCCACTTGAGAAACGTTAAAGGGTTTATGATTGAGTTTCGGGCAAATTTCCGGGCAAGTTTGTAAGAGTTTGTTTCTCATCAAGTTATAAAAATCAGGAAATAAAGTCGCGTATAAGATAGAAGACTGACGGTAGTTCACGGCTTGGGTTGTCGTTGTTGAACCGACGAACTGATCGCTTTTACTCAAAGCTATTTCTAATATTTTTTGGTTCTCTTCTGGAGACAAAAAGTTTTCAATAAAAACATGATCTGCGGGTAAAAATAAAGACTCTGTTTGGATAACAGATTGATAGTCTGGCGCGGGAACGGGTTCGGTTTTGGGTGAGGGTTGAATGGGTTTAGAAAAGCCATTGGTTGAGGGAGAAATGCTAGAAGGTTTGAAGTTTTCAGGTGAAACTCCCACCATTTCTAATATTTTGAAGGCAATTTCTGCTTTTTGTTGAGAAGAAATATCAGGACTTTTTAGCAGAGATTCTAAAGTTTCTATCGATAGGTTAGTTAACTGTTTGAGTCGGTCAACAGAAAGGATATCGTGAGCCATCTTTCCACCAAATTCTGACTTATTCTCTATCATGGCATAAGGGGGTTCAACTCGGCAATAGAGTAGTGCAAGCATCGGGCTGGCAGTTGGAAGCAGTATAGATGTCTATTAACTCGGGAGAGTCAACATTTATGAATTACTACTGACCATCGACATTAAGCAATTATCCAAGCACTGTTTAATTATCCGATAGAAGTAGGCTATCTCCGAACTAATCCTATTACTGGTATTAGAAACTTTTCTGGTTTGTGCATCTATTTTATATGAAATCGAAAAAATATTCCTACTTTAATATAGCGGTGTACGCTCCTATGAGGTACAAACCAGAAACAACCAGAAACCCGGTTTCTTCAAGAAACCGGGTTTCTAGTGCCGAGACTTTGAAGAACGAACGTTTCAGTCCCCTTGCGGGGAAATTAATGTTGGAAAGTCCCTATTCGGGATTTTTATGAAAGTCCCGCGTTTAGTTTCAGTCCCCTTGCGGGGAAATTAATGTTGGAAAGTCACTTAGATTCAAGCCTGCAATGCCGAAATAGAGACGTTTCAGTCCCCTTGCGGGGAATTTAATGTTGGAAAGGAGACTAATCAGCAAGAATATTTCTGTGATGCTGAGTTTCAGTCCCCTTGCGGGGAATTTAATGTTGGAAAGTTTGATAATCTCTAATATCAAAAACTGCATCATAGATTTGACGATTGTTTTCTGACTTTCCATTTTTCAGGTAAGCCACACGCCCCACAATGGGATGGATAGCGTGAATATGTAAATTGAGTTTGAGAAATTCTGCGTTTCGTTTCTTGGCACAGAAGCAGTCTAATGGTGCAAGCATCAGAAGGCGACCATTGGGTTTGAGAAATTTCATTGAATGCTCAATGAATTTTACAATTTGAGAAAACGGGAAGTTGGCAACCACTACATCAACAGCACATCGGGCCTCAGCGTCCACTTTGAGAAAATCATAGTGATGGACAACAACTTGATGAGTTGCTAATTTCTCAAGCTGAGAAAAACGACTTTGAGAAATTTCATACGCTTCAACCCATCGGTTTTTCTCAGCTAAAGCTTTTACTAAACGACCCCGACCAGCGCAAGGCTCTAAGACCGTGATTTCAAACGGGGTTAATAATTGTACAATTTTCTCAGCTAAAATCGGTGGAGTCTCCCAATCGTCGGGACTCCAATTTTGAGAAATTTCATCGTTTTGAGAAATTAACTTAAGCTGTTGCATGACTTTGTGCCTCTACTTTCTCAAACCGCCAGGGATAATGTTTCTCAAGCTGATAAGCTCGGTACGCAACACCACAAACCGACTTTGACCACTCCTCAAAGTCACCCTTAGCAATATGCGCTCGGATAAGACTTTCCGTTAAACGCATGGGTTTTTGCTGATTTAATTTCAAAATATGGTGCATTTGCGCCAAATCAATGGGTTTTTCAATGGGACGCTTTGCAAGCTTTTGAGCGACTTTCTCAGAATCTGGGCGGTGAATTACCGCGTCTTCCCACCGCACCCCGAAATCTTCAGGCTTTTTCTCAAGCGCATAGCATAGCGCATTAAATTTATCCTCACTGATGTGAGGGTATTTATTAATTGTTACCGCGTGAAGGAATTCTCTGGAAATACCCGCAATCCGGCAGATATCACCAATCGGTAGTTGCGACGTCTCACAAGCGTGTTTGACTTTTTCACCAAAATCATCCGGTGCTGTGGCGATAACTGTTCGCTTTATCAGCATTTGAATACCTACAATAACTTCAAATCCCACTTTACACTATTTTTGGTGTATCCGTAAAGTGTTGTCAAATGACACTTGACAAAATTTAGTACACCACTTACAATAAAAAACAGATGCGTAGTGAAGCATCTGCGGGGAAAACATTAAACAAATTAGGAGTTTCAGTCCCCTTGCGGGGAATTTAATGTTGGAAAGCCGCTTCTAATTCATGTTCTTCTTCAACGGATAAAAGTTTCAGTCCCCTTGCGGGGAATTTAATGTTGGAAAGATGAATACGAACGGCCGTCAGGACGTTGTGACTGGACTGTTTCAGTCCCCTTGCGGGGAATTTAATGTTGGAAAGAGACTTGAAAACGATACGCGCCGATAAGTTCTTCTTGTTTCAGTCCCCTTGCGGGGAATTTAATGTTGGAAAGAGTTTAAATCCAACTGAGCAGAAGTTAGTAGAACTGTTTCAGTCCCCTTGCGGGGAATTTAATGTTGGAAAGTTGGTAAAAATTCTTAGAGAAAGATACGGAATTTGTTTCAGTCCCCTTGCGGGGAATTTAATGTTGGAAAGCTAACTTTAAACCCGGGATAATTAATAATAAGAAATGTTTCAGTCCCCTTGCGGGGAATTTAATGTTGGAAAGTTGGTTTTGATACATCTGCTTTTGAAGTAAAGACTGGTTTCAGTCCCCTTGCGGGGAATTTAATGTTGGAAAGACTCAGGCTAAGTTACCTGATATGACTCAGGCTAAGTGTTTCAGTCCCCTTGCGGGGAATTTAATGTTGGAAAGAAACAACGGGTATCAGTAACTCCGAACTCCGTGAAGTTTCAGTCCCCTTGCGGGGAATTTAATGTTGGAAAGGAAGAAATTCTTACGGTTGCTAATCACAAGATTGTGTTTCAGTCCCCTTGCGGGGAATTTAATGTTGGAAAGCATCTGCAATTCTTTTTGACCCCAACAGCACGTTAGTTTCAGTCCCCTTGCGGGGAATTTAATGTTGGAAAGTCCGCCGACTGAAGGTGAGTCTGGGTAGTCATTCTAAAGCCGAAATTGGCAAACCTAAAAATTAGGTTCATTTCAGCCCTCGAAAGATCCCGACTCCGGCATCTTTTACCAACAACCGAAACTGTGAAACTATTCATTTGTCGAGGTTCTGGCGATTTTCGTGAACCCCCTGGGGTTTTCGCCGTAGCTTCGGTTCACGAAAAATCTAACTGTTTACATAGTAAAACAGCCTTCTGATTTTGTCTACCCCCAACCCGAGGATGTCAGGAGATTAACCCAGTTGAATCACTTCTTCCTTCTTCTCGCTGAGAACATCCTGCATTTTATCTAACCATTCAATTAAAGATTCCAGTTGCTTACTGGCATTCATCACCCCTAAACCCCGAACCGTGACTTTGCCTTTGCTGTAAACAAACCGAGAATGTAAATGAGTCGGAAGCTTCTCTTTTAACAAATTCCAGGCGGGTTCTTCCATTGGCGTTTCGAGGATAATATGTTGTTTGGTTTCCTTGTCGGGTTTGATATGAGAAAAACCGAGTTTTTTGGCAATTTGTTTGAGTTCCATCACCCGAATTAACTGTTGGGCGGGTGTGGGTATTGGGCCGTAGCGATCGCACCAATCCTCTTCTAATCTTACCAGTTCATCGCGACTATTACAAGAGGCAACTTCTCGATAAGCGCTCATTTTTTGATCAATATCGGGAATATAATCAGAAGGAATAAACGCGGTTAAAGTCAGATCAATTTGCGTATCATCCACTTGCGGGATTTCTTGACCTTTAATTTCCCGAATCGATTCTTCTAACATCTCCGTATAAAGATCAAATCCAATTACATCCATTTGACCCGATTGTTCGGCTCCCAGTATATCACCTGCGCCGCGAATTTCTAAGTCTCTCATCGCGAGTTGATAGCCCGAACCTAACTGGGTAAACTCTTGAATGGCTTTTAACCGTTTGCGGGCATCATCCGATAAGATAGCCCGTCCATCGGCAGCAACGGGATAAAATAACCAAGCATGGGCTTGAACTCCCGAACGTCCAACCCGCCCCCTTAACTGATACAATTGGGCTAACCCAAACCGATGGGCATCTTCGATTAAAATCGTATTCACCCGAGGAATATCTAAGCCCGATTCAATAATCGTTGTACAGACTAAAATCTCAGCTTCCCCCGCATTAAAGGTCAGCATAATTGATTCTAATTCTTCCGCATCCATTTGACCATGAGCAACAGCTATCCTCGCGCTTGGCACCATTTCGCGAATTTTAGCTGATTTTTCCTCAATGCCTTCAATACGCGGAACTACATAAAACACTTGTCCGCCTCTATCTAATTCTTGACGAATCGCCGTGCGAACCGTTTCCTCATTATAGGGAGATAAATGAGTTTTAATCGGGCGACGAGAGGGAGGCGGTGTGGTAATTAAACTCATTTCTCTTATTCCCGACAACGCCATATATAAAGTCCGAGGAATAGGAGTGGCGGTTAATGTTAGAACATCAATATGAGTTTTGAGGGGTTTAATTTTTTCCTTTTGATTCACCCCAAACCGTTGTTCTTCATCGACGACTAATAAGCCCAAATCTTTGAATTGAATTGTTTTACTGAGAATCGAATGTGTCCCCACAATAATATCAATTTCCCCAGTTGTTAACCGTTGTTGAATATCTCTGCGTTCAGCCGTTGTGCGAAAGCGATTTAACAAGGCAATTTCTATGGGATAGGGCGCAAATCGTTCTTTTAGAGTATGATAATGTTGTTGCGTTAAAATCGTGGTTGGCGCGAGAAATGCCACCTGTTTTCCAGCAGTTACCGCCTTAAAAATCGCCCTGATTGCCACTTCAGTTTTCCCAAAGCCCACATCTCCACAAACGAGACGATCCATCGGACGTTCCGCTTCCATATCCCGTTTAACGTCTTGAGTTGATTTCAGTTGATCGGGAGTCGGTTGATAGGGGAAAGAGTCTTCAAGTTCTTGTTGCCAAGGCGTATCTAGAGGATAATTATACCCCGTTTGTTGGGCGCGTTGGGCGTAGAGTTTCAGCAAATCAACGGCTAATTTTTGAATCGCTTTTTTGACTTTATTTTTGGTTTTCTCCCAAGCTTTACCGGAGAGTTTATTCAGTATAGGAACTTTCCCGCCTGTACTTCTAAACCGAGATAAGGTTCCCAATTGATCCGCCGCCACCCGCAACAACCCATCACCATATTGAACCACTAAATAATCGCGGGTTTCATTATTAATCGTCAGACTTTCTAACTTAATAAACTGCCCAATTCCATGCTGACGATGAACCACATAATCTCCCGGACGGAGTTTATTCGGATCAACTTGTTTAGAAGCCGCCCGACGCCGTTTGCGAATATAACTGGGAGTAGCGAGAGAATGTTGACCATAAAACTCTCTATCCGTCACCACAACTAACCGAAAGGTCGGTAAAATAAACCCTTCAAGTTCAGCCAGTCCGGTATATTTCAGCGCAACGGGAGTATCTTTAATTAAACCATCAATCGCGGGATAGTCGCGAGGGTTGGGAACAAATTTTGATGGACAGTCATGTTCAGACAACAGGGCGACAGAACGACTCGGTTGTGCAGAAACCAAGAATATGGAAAAATGACGATTACGCTCTTGACGAATCAGATCGGCGAGTTTGGCAAATTGATGAGGCATGATCGGAACAGGACGGCTAGAAAGGTTGAGACTGGGCGAACCTGCAACCAATGGAGAAGGATGAACTTCGGTGAGTTCCGACAAATACAGCCGATCAAAGCGGGCGGAAATGTCAGCGAAAGAGTCCTTAAACAAACGATGAAGTTTGGGATGTTTATTTGAGGGGTTTTGTTCTAACAAACTCTGTTCGATATGATCATACCAGCGATCGCCATGCGCCGCACATTGATCCGGTTCATCAACCGCAACTAACGTTAGTTCGGGTAAATAATCAAGTAAACAGGCGCTTTGGTCGATTTTCCAATTTTCAGTCCCAATTCCCCAAGGGGTAAAATCAGTCGGCGTGAGAACCAATTGCTCTATTTTATCGAGCGATCGCTGAGTTGTCGGGTCAAATTCTCGAATGCGTTCAAGTTCATCACCAAACCATTCTAAACGCACCGGGAGTTCAGCCGCAACCGGAAAAATATCAACAATATCACCGCGACGACTCCATTGACCTTCAGTTTCAACCAGGGAAACTCGTTCATAACCCAGAGTCGCCAGTTGTTCATCGAGTTGTTTGGAGTCTTGACTCATTCCCCGTTTGAGGGTGAGACAGTAGGGTTTAAAGGCTTCTACTGGGGGAAGATGAGGTTGTAGCGATCGCTCAGTGGCAACAATCGCAATTTTCCCATTTTCTGGGTTTTTTTCACCGAGGTTGACCAAATCTGCTAACACCTGCATTTGACCCCAGATCATTTCTTCTGAGTAGGAAGGTTCGTAGGGGGAACCCTCAGACGTCGGATAAAAATGAACCAAAGACCAACCCATCGCTTCCAGTTGGGCTGACCAGCGTCCTGCTTCTTCTAGAGTGGCGGTGACAACAAATAAATTCAGTCCTGCTTCTTGGGCTAAAGCCGAAGCCACCAGTCCTTTCGGTAGCCGTGAGACTCCGTTGAGGTACAGTGATTGATGTTGATTGAGTTTGGTCAGCAGTTCACGGGTTAGCGGCGATCGAGCAGTCGCCCGAACAATCGCAGAAAATGTCATAGACGCTTTAGGGATACTGCAATGGAAGTCGTTCTAACATTGTAGAGAATTTAGCGATTCGTTAATGGGGATTTTCAAAATGTTTACGGTTCTCGGTGAAATTTTGATTGTGCTGCTGTTGGTTTTGATCAATGGTGTGTTTGCGATGTGTGAGATCGCGATCGTATCATCTCGCAAGGCTCGTTTGCAACAATTAGCCAATACCGGGAATCAAAAAGCCCACACCGCCCTAGAATTGGCGAATACCCCAAATCGCTTTTTATTATTGACGCAGCCGAAAACCACGTAACTTTAGTGAGTGGACGAAGGCAAGGTAGCGCTTTTAAGCGCCTGTCTGTTAATGCGTGTTGTGATGAGGATCATTAATATATTCCATGATAACTTTAGAACTAACACTACCAGCAGTAGTGTGAAAATATGAGCGAGTCCATAGACTAGGAAGTTTCAATAAATGAGGAAATTCTCTTCTTAGATAACGTGATGATCTCCCTTTAAAAGCTTGCACAATCTGATTAATGGCATAATCAGGTTGATGACAGATAAACAAGTGAATATGATCAGGAGCTATTTCCAGGGTTTTAATCTCCCATTCTTTCTCAATTGCCAATTCATAAAATATCTCCCGACAGCGTGTTGCTACATCTCCAGTTAGCACAGGCTTTCTTCTTTTTGGAATCCAGACGAGATGGACACAAGCCAATCCGACTGAATGGTTGTAATGCTTGTAATCTATAGACTTTAGTTTCATCTTGGGTTGTCTACTTGTTCTTATCGACAAAACCAGCTTACCGTGTTAAAGTTGATAGTAGCAAGCAAACAACCCATTGAGAGGTCGAATCAATGATAGTTCTCGAATACAAAGTTAAAGCAAAGCTTCATCAGTACAGAGCGATTGATGAAGCGATTAAAACGGTACAGTTCATTAGAAACAAGTCAATTCGTTATTGGATGGACGCACCTAAAGAAGCCAAAATTAATCGATTTGCTTTAAACAAGTATTCTACAGAACAACGTTCTGAATTCACCTTTGTCAAAGACCTAAACTCAATGGCAGTACAAGCTGCTGCTGAACGAGCATGGTTGGCAATTTCTCGTTTTTACGAAAATTGTAAATCCAAAAAACCTGGGAAGAAAGGATATCCTCGTTTCCAAAAAGATTGTCGTTCCGTTGAATATAAAACGTCGGGTTGGGCGCTTAATCCAACCAAAAGGCGAATCACGATAACTGACAAAAAAGGGATTGGTGAGCTTAAACTTTTGGGAAAATGGGATATCCATCAGTACCCAGTTAAGTCTATCAAGCGAGTTAGACTTCTCCGTCGTGCTGATGGTTATTACTGCCAGTTCTGTCTGGATATTACTATTACCGATATTCAACCGAAAACTGGAAAGGAAATTGGTCTAGATGTTGGTGTAGAATCTTTCTATACAGATTCCAACGGTTATCAAGAACCAAATCCTAAGTTTCTGAGAAAAGCCGAAAAGTCTATTAAAAAATCTCAGAGACAAATCTATAAAAAGGTCAAAGGTTCATCGGGGAGACGGAAAAGTAGAAAAGTTTACGCCAAAAAACATTTAAAGGTAAGTAGACAACGGAATGAACACGCTAAAAGACTAGCGCGTAACGTATGCACATCAAACGATGTAGTCGCCTACGAAGATTTAAGTGTTAGAAATTTGATAAAAAACCATTGTTTAGCTAAGTCAATTAGCGATGCAGGATGGTATTTGTTTCGGAAATGGATAGAATATTTTGCAGCTAAATTTGGTAAATTAGCAATTGCTGTTTCACCCCACTACACTTCACAAAAATGCAGTAATTGTGGGGTAATCGTTAAAAAGTCTCTATCAACTCGCACCCATATTTGTCGTTGTGGATGCAAGCTTCATAGAGACACAAACGCTGCTAAAAATATTTTGAATTCAACTAAAAATAGGGAAGGGCATTCCCGAATTAACGCTACAGGAGTTGGAGTCTCTACTCTAATTGGTGAAAACCTGTTAGAGCAAATTCTGACGTAGAATGTAGAATCCCTGTCGCAGAGAGCGCAGGGAGTGTCAACGACGGTGCAAGTAGGGATTACACTAATTGGAATTTTAGCGGGAGCGTTTGGCGGAGCGACGTTGGCGGAAAAATTAGCGGTTGAACTGAGTCAAATTCCTATTTTAGATCCTTATAGTGATGTCATCGCTTTAGCCGTTGTGGTTAGTTTGATTGCTTATTTATCTTTAATTTTTGGGGAATTAGTTCCAAAACGGTTAGCGTTAAATCATCCTGAACGGATTGCGGTTATTATTGCTAAACCGATGAATTTGCTCTCAAAATTGGGTTCGCCGGACTGTCCCCGTGAAATTATCACACCGTTGGCGGTTTTGTGATTACTCATTTCAGTCGTACTCCTTCAGTTGCAGATCATTTTGAATGGAAGGGTTTAAGAATTGAAGTGGTTGATATGGATGGAAACCGAGTTGATAAAGTATTAGTCATGCCTATTTCTAGAAACCCAATCCCTAGACAGTTGGATTAAAGATTGCTATCGTAGAATGTCTGACTCATTTTAGATCTTGAAGTCTATGTTAAAATCTCTCAAGTCACTTCGGCTTAAACAAGTTCGTCAAACTTTAATTTTACTGTTTTGTTGGACAGTTGTTCCTTTATTTTTAGTAGAATTTTTGATGATTGTCCTAGAACCTTATCTATTTAAAGGACTTTATCAATACGACCAAGATTTAGGCTTTAAAATTCGTCCCTACGCCAATGGAAATAATCAATTTGGGTTTAATGACCAAGATTATCCCTTAGAAAAAGAACCCGATAAATTTCGGATGCTGGTTGTTAGTGATTCTTTTAACTGGGCGGGGGGAAAAGAGGGAAATTACACCACATTGTTAGAAAATAAATTCACAGAATATTATGGTCAATCTCAAGTCGAGGTGATTAATACAGGTTATCCCGGAACCCACACCGGGGAACAGTTGGAGATGTTAAAAAAGTTCGGTTTACAATACAATCCTGATTTAGTCGTCTTGGGTTTTTTTGTGGGAAATGACTTTATTGATGCTGATCCTAACCGTAAACGAATTATTGTCAATGATATTTATATTGATATTGACAAACGGGAAGAATTAGTAATCTTGGGTTATCCCATGATCGGACAGTCGAGGCTATGGCTATTTATCCAACAAAAATATAAAATCTTTCAAGAAGCTGCAAAATCCAAACAAGCGTTACAACCAACTGAACGTTTAATTGCGTCTTCCAGTCCTCAAACTGTTAATATTAACCCTACTCCTCCCGTTGAAAAATCGCCCGGTATCCTCTCGCTTGAAGCTTTTTTAGAAGTTGAAAAACATCGTTTAAGTTTTTGCCGAAAAGATGACTTAGCCGAGGGAAAGAGAGATAAAAATATTAACTACATTCTCAACAGTGTTTCAGAAATGAATCAAATCCTCAAAGACCAAAATATTCAGTTTATTGTCGCCATTTATCCCGATGAGTTTCAGGTTAACCCAAAGCTGTTTAATCAAGTTATTGAAGAATTTGAACTGAACCCCAATAAATATCAAATCAACTGTATGCAAGATATCCTCAAACAACATCTAGAAGCCCAGAATATTCCCTACATCGATTTTTTAGATCGGTTCAAAACCGAACAACAAAAACAACATCTCTATCTTCTCCAAGAACCTCATTGGAATTCTGCGGGAAATCAACTCGCGGCTGAGATTTTGTTTGAAAATTTACGAAAAAATACGGATAATTACTTTAAGTCCCTGTCTGATAGTAACAGTCCTCTTCAGAGGACTAAAAATTAGCTAGGAATTTAAGTCTCTGTAGCAATATCAATCTTTAGTCAACAAATTGGAACTGAAAATGATCAAAATCAAACAAGTTAAATCGTTCTTCTTGCAAACCTTAATTATTACCTCAATTACCTGTATTTTATCAGAAATAACCTTCAGAATTTACCACAAAATCAACCCAACCTTTCTCTTTCCCGATCAATCTTACAACCGTTGGCGAGGAAAACCCCATTCTCAGGATTTTGAATTCACCTTAAATTCCCAAGGGTTTAAAGATGTAGAATATCCCTTAAAAACACCCGCCGGAACTTATAGAATTATCGGCATTGGAGATTCTTTCAGCTTTGGAATTGTTCCCTATCAACACAATTATCTCACCCTGTTAGAAGAAAAACTCAATCAAAACAATCAAAAAATTGAGTTAATAAACATGGGAATTCCTGGAATGGGGCCAAAAGATTATCTGTCTTTGTTAATCAATGAAGGGTTAGAATATCAACCGGATATGGTGTTGCTATCCTTTTATATTGGCAATGATTTTATGGATAATCAATTCAAAGCAAAAGAGCGAGTAGGATATCAATCCTATGTGATTTCTTTTGTGCGATCGCTAATTAAACTTCAAACCCAGTATGAAGGCTTAGTTTTCAATCCCAATAATAGTTTAACATACGTTGACAATGCACCCACCCAAAACGATGAATTTTACTTAAAGGATACCAAAAACAAAAGCAATATGTTCGTTAAAAATCCGGCTGATGACATCTTTGAGAGCTATGTAGAAGATGCCGTCAGTGATATTATCAAAATTAAGGAAATCTGCGACTATCGGAATATTAAGCTAGTGGTGGTGATTATTCCTGATGAAGTTCAGGTGGATCAAAAGCTGCAAGCCAAAATTGTCGAAAGATTTGATTCGGATGATCCAGATAAGTTAGATTTCCGAATTCCGAACCGAATGTTACAGGAAACCTTTCAACAAAACAAGATAGACTATATTGATGTAATGGATGAGTTTATCGCCGCTTCTAGTCAACAACGACTCTACAAACCCAATGATACTCACTGGAATATTGCCGGAAATCAACTAGCCGCAGACGTTTTATTTAACAATCTTTCTCAAAAATATCCTCATCTGTTTAGATAATTTTGTGATCTCTAATTAGATGAACTGAGAATGGGTGCGACTCAAGTGAACAATCGGTTCCCAATTGAGGACATCTTGCAGTAACGTTTGATAACCGATAGTGTTCGGGTGTAAACCATCTACACTCAAGCGCGATTTCCAGAACGTTTCACCTTGTTCTAACCACTGTTGAAAAATATCAAGATAGGGGATATTTCGTTCTAAACAAGCTAAACGAGTCGCTTCTTTGTAGCAAAATTGATTTTCGTGATTGTAATATAAACAATCTTGAAATGGCATTTTCGTCTGATCAACCGGAACCATTCCGACAAACAAAACCGGACAAAGATTTTGGGCGCAATTCAGTAAACTATTGATTACCGTTTGGAATTGTTCAATCTCCGTATAACTGCGACCTTGAGGGGATTGAACTTTAGCGCTATCATTGACTCCAACTGAGAGTATAATCACATCAGGAAAACGATTTCTCAGTTCACCGCGATGACGGAATTCGTGTTCAAGCCGATCTCGCACCTGAACCGCTCGATTTCCTCGCACACCCAGATTATAAACGACATGACCCGGACTACCCGGTGACATCCATTGTCGTCGCAGTCGTTCAACCCAACCTCCACCTTCAGGATCACCAAAGCCATAAACTAGACTATCGCCCAAAGCAACAAGTCTCAAAGAATGACGATGAACGGGTTGGGGTAAGCGAAGAACTGATGATTGGGAACTCCAAGCGACTGATGCTTGCATAGGTTTTAGGTTCGGGTTTAATAGAAACTGCCGGGAATTCCCCATCCCTTCATGGGTGGGGCGGGAGAGGCAGGTCAATCAAGCGGATCTTTCTTCCGCGCAGATTGACAACTGTCTATGTAGTTTATCGCAAATCTTATCTGTGTTAAACTAGAGCAATGAAAAATGTTGTCAAGATAGATTTTTAGATCGAGAAGCCCCAATCAACACCGACGCCGCCTGTTTAGCCTGCATAGCCGCTTCGGAACGACGCTCCATCATGGCAACCACCGTCGCACCCACCACCAAAATTACCAACTGTTGAGTTAGTTCCTCCGCATCAGGCAAATTAGCCGCTTTCACCAGAGAGAGAATATAATCAAAATTCGCCTGCTGATGCTCCAAAGAAACCTGATAACCCGGATGTTCTGGATCAACTAACTCAACCGCCGAGTTGAGAAAAGCACAGCCGCGAAAATCAGGCTGCTCAAAACATTCTTTCAGCGCATCGAAAATCGCCAACACCCGATCTTCTGGTTTCGTAGCCAAGCGTTCCACCGCCTCTTGAAACCAAGTCCGCCAACATTCATCCTGCTGTTGTAGCCAAGCCGCAATTAGGGCATCCTTAGACTTAAAATGGTTATACAGCGACATTTTCGCAACACCCGACTCCGCAATAATCCGATCAATGCCGACATTCTGCACCCCTTCGGAGTAGAACAGTTCAGATGCCGTCGCCAAAATGCGATCGCGGACAGAGGAACGAGAGGATGATTTTGTCTTTACCATAGCATCTGTGTAGACAGGTCTGTATAATATAATCATATCGCATTCTCCCTTGAAGTCGCACCCGGAGACAATTTCCAGGGGTACACAGCCAAGAGCCAAGAGCTAACCTCACACAAAAGCAATTTTCCAAACTGGCTTGACAATATACAGACCTGTCTACATAATATAAATATACAGACCGTTCTACATAAAGAGGGTTTGGTGAAATCAACTCAGATCGAGAAACAGTTCATTACCCTCAGCGATTGACGATTCCATTCTTTCAATTTCATCATTATTTTTAGGACAATTGATCATGCTTAGTAAATCCATCAGACCCCACCCTCAAAACCTCAACACCTCCTTAAAACTTTCTGCTGCGATTGCCTTAATTACGATGAGTATGATGGGCATAACTGCTGAAACGCCTCAAACATCTTTCAAGAGTGATCACAACCAAGAACTCAATCTCACTAAACCGGAAAAAGTCACCATTTCTCGCTACGAAATGACAGACCCCACAACAGGTTTAGCAATTTCCGTCTCTCAAATTCAGTATCACTAATCTCAGGGTAATCTGACAACAGATCCGTTGATTCATGTGCAGGGACTTAGGGCATTGCTAGGCAATGAACGCCAAAAAAATTGACAACCTTCTTCTAGAGTAGTTATAAAAATTTAATAATATCCCTCGGGGGAACCCTCGCCAGAGAAAAAGGTTTATTGGGTAAAAAAACGGTTTATACTGAGTTGGAGATCACTCTTTTATGAGGACTTCAATGCGTGAAACGGTCTTTAACAAAAACGACTTCCTTAAGTTGGTCTACTGAAACTGAATTGGTGGGGTTAGCTTTAGCTCTGCGTCCGAGTGGTGCAGATTTGCTGTATCCTCAATATACTATCGGGCTTCATGCTTGGTTTCTTGACCAAGTGCGACAAACGAACCCGGACTTATCGGCTTATCTTCACGATGGAGAGTCAGAAAAGCCTTTTACGCTTTCGGGGTTGGAAGGTGGGCTGAAAATGTCGGGAAAACACTTGCAATTGCAACCAGAACAGACTTATCTTTGGTCTATTACGGCTTTGTCTAAGCCTGTTGTAGGCTGGTTAGCGGAGTGGGTTAAACGTTTACCTCCACAGGTTGAATTGCGAAATGCACCGTTAACAATTCAATCTTGCCAAATTGCTTTAGCCCCAACAACTTATCGTCAACTTTTTGATGCGCCGATTCCGAAACCTGCTAGGATTAATTTGAGTTTTCTGAGTCCTACCAGTTTTCGGCGCAAAGGTCATCATTTTCCCCTGCCTCTCCCCACGAATTTGTTTCATAGCTACTTACGGCGTTGGAATGATTTTTCTAATCTTCCTGTTGAACAAGAGTCTTTCTTAGACTGGGTGGATGAGTCGGTGATTATTCAACGCCATCAGATCGCTTCTGCAAAAGTGGCTGCCGGAAAACGGGGAATGGTAACGGGATTTACCGGGGCAATTGAATTAGGTTTATCGAAAAAATCTTCTTTAGCTTCTGCGGAAAATCAACAATTATTTTATGCTTTGGGGCGGTTTGCTCCTTATTGTGGAACCGGACATAAAACAACCTTTGGCTTGGGACAAACCCTTTGCCAGTGGCAGGTTGAGGAAATAGAAGTTATTCCTTCAAGTTCACAACAATTGGGTGAACGGATTGCCGAGTTAGCTGAACAGTTCACCACACAACGAAAGCGCACGGGGGGAAATCGCACTCAAAAAATTGCGGAAACTTGGGCGACAATTTTAGCCCGTCGCGAAGATGGAGAATCTTTGATTGCGATCGCAGTAGACTTGGAAATGCCCTATGAAACGGTGAAAACCTACGCCAAACTGGCGCGTCGGGCATTGCGCGAAACGGATTAATCTTTTCAGTTGAGGGTGAATTTATTCTCCCCAAGCCAAACATCAAGCCCTTCCATTGCAAATAAGCGTTTCGGCTGACATTAAAACAGATGAGGTTCAGGTGGGTAATTCATGAGTGATCCTAAAGCAAAAATTCGCATCGAACATCTCATCAAGATTTATGGAGATAATTGTCGTGCTGCACTGAAACTGTTTTCACAGGGAGCCAACCGAGAAGCGATTTTGCAAGCCACAGGTCAGGTTCTCGGCATTGCAGATGTGTCTTTTACCATTAACCAGGGTGAAATTTTTGTGGTGATGGGGTTGTCCGGTTCTGGTAAATCGACTCTCCTGCGTTGTATTAATCGTTTGATTACCCCAACCCGTGGACAGATTTATCTCGACGATGAAGATATTGCCCATGTGGATGAAAAACGAATTCGTCAAATTCGCCTCACAAAAGTGTCAATGGTGTTTCAGCATTTTGGCTTATTTCCTCATAGAACCGTTGCCGATAATGTGGAATATGGGCTGAAGTTACGCGGGATGAACAAAACCCAACGTCGTAGAAAAGCCTTAGAAGCCTTGGAAGTCGTTGGGCTGGCTCAATGGGCTGATTATCGACCGGACACTCTCAGTGGAGGGATGCAGCAACGGGTGGGACTGGCTCGTGCTTTGGCGACGGATGCTGAGATTTTGCTCATGGATGAACCGTTTAGCGCCCTCGATCCGTTAACTCGCAGGGAGATGCAGAATGAATTATTACGACTTCAGAAAGAATTGAACAAAACGATTGTCTTTATTACTCACGACACTCAAGAAGCCTTAAAATTAGGCGATCGCATTGCGGTGATGAAAGAAGGGGTGATTGTTCAAATCGGCACTCCAGAAGAACTGTTAAATCAACCGGCTAATGACTACATCCGTGATTTTATTCAAGATGTCAATCGAGGGCAAATCCTCAAAGCAGGAATGATTGCTCGTCAAACAATTTCCTTAACCCTCGGTCAACACTTAGATCAAGTCGCCCTCCAACAGATACAAAGCCAAAACCTCCAGCATATTTATATCCTCAATTCTGACAGAGAACCTATTGGTTTCCTCAAACTCGAACAGCTTAATCTAGAGAAGCAAGACATTAAAGACATCACTCAATTGATGCAAACCAACTTTTCCACAGTTCCAGCAACCGTTCCTTTGGAAGAGATTTTTCACCTTTACCGCAAGGAACACAGCCTAGTGGTGGTTGATGAAAAAGGAAGGTTTCAGGGCGTTCTAGAACAGGCGGATGTCTTGGCTAGTATTAGCAAATTTAGCGGAACTTTAAACTAAAAAAACAGCCTAAAATCCTCACATTTAGAGGAAAAAATCTATGTTAAAAAAACGCCTAAAATCATCAAAATTGTTAGTTCTGGCAACTCTATTGTTGATCAGTTTAATCACTTTTTCCTCCTTAGCACAAACGCCTAGCCACTCGGATCTGCCCGGAAAAGGTGTGATAATTCGTTCAGGGACAAGCGATTGGATTGAGGATCGATTTCAAACTGAGATTATCAACATTGGGTTGGAGAGACTCGGTTACAAAACAGCACCATTGGTAGCAGTAGCATATCCAGCCCTCTATACCGCAGTCGCCAATGGGGATTTAGATATTGCGCCCGTGTTTGGAGAACCAGGGCATAATGAATTTTATAAAAATGCGGGCGGTGAAGAAAAGTTAGAGAAAGTCGGTTTACTTTTTCCTCTTATCCAGGGCTATCAGATTGATAAAAAAACGGCAGATCAATATCAAATTACGAACTTACAACAATTTCAAGACCCAAAGATTGCCAAGCTATTTGATAGCGATGGAGATGGCAAAGCTGATCTAGTTGGTTGCGATCCCGGTTGGAGTTGTGAGTTAGAACTGGAGCATCATTTGGATGCTTACAAACTGCGGAATACTGTGAAAATCAATCAGGGAAATTATACCGCCTTAATTGCGGATGCCTTAACTCGTTACCGACAAGGAAAACCATTTTTTTCCTATGTTTATAGTCCTTTCTGGCTCGGTCAGGTGCTGAAAGTCGATCAAGATGTTATTTGGCTGGAAGTTCCTTTTACTACTTCCCGCATGGGAGAGCTTACCGCTAAAGATACCTCGCTAAACGGAAAAAATCTGGGGCTGGTTCAAGGGAAATATCGAGTGATTGCCAACCAGAAATTTTTAGCCAAAAATCCATCTGCAAAACGTTTCTTTGAACGGGTTCAAATTCCTTATGAAGATATGATTCGAGAAAGCTATCGCATTAAAAATGGTGAAAATAAACCCAAAGATATTCGTCGTCATGCTGAAGAATGGGTTAAGGATAATCAAGACCTGTTTGATGGATGGTTAGCTGAAATTAATCAGACCAGCAACAATCTAGGGGAACAACCCTCAAGTATGGGCGATAATACTACTAGCAAAAGTTTAAAAGGACTGAATATCTTATTAAATCCCTTCCAATTTTACACCATTCCTCTGGATCAGTGGATTACCGCCAGTATTAATTTCCTTGTCGATCACTTTCGTCCCCTATTCCAAACCATTCGGATTCCTATTAGTTGGGTACTGACACAAATTCGCGGTTTATTGCTGGCAATTCCTCCTGTAATTTTCCTATTGCTGGTTGGCTTGATGACCTGGAAACTGGCCGGACAAAGTGTAGGAATTTACAGCCTGCTGGCTCTCACTTTGATTGGTTTTGTGGGGTTGTGGGAAGCGGCGATGGTTACTCTGGCTCTCGTGGTTACAGCCGTGATCTTCTGCATTATTGTGGGCATTCCTTTGGGTGTGGCTTGTGCGCGGAGTGATCGATTTGAGCAAGCGTTTCTCATCCTCCTAGATACCATGCAAACCCTGCCAACCTTTGTTTATCTGGTTCCGGTGATTATGCTATTTGGAATTGGAGAAGTTCCAGGGGTGATTGCTACAATTATCTATGCGCTTCCCCCCTTAATTCGCTTTACAAATTTGGGCATTCGACAAGTCTCGACCGAGATTGTGGAAGTTGCTGGTGCTTTTGGTTCAACGCCCAGACAAATCCTGTGGGAAGTGCAAATTCCTCTGGCTATCCCAACGATTTTGGCTGGAGTGAATCAAACGGTTTTATTTGCTTTGGGGATGTCGGTGATTGCTTCGATGATTGCAGTTCCAGGGCTGGGTTTAACCGTATTACAAGGAATGGGGCGTTTGGATGTAGGGATGGCGGCTGTGGGGGGACTAGGAATTGTTTTGTTGGCAATCCTGCTTGATCGGATTACTCAAGCGATTGGAAAGGCAAATAACAACAATGGCAACCTAACTTATTAAGCCGAGAATTTTTGATCAGTTGGCAAACCTGTCCTCACTTCAAAATAGCTGTTCTTCAATGAATTTGACTGGACGATGGGTGACACCCCTCTAGCCGAGAAAGCCGATTTGTGCTATGTTCCCCCCCAAGGGGTCAAATATTTGTGCTACGGTTTAGACAAGTATTGACCCAATGACGGATTGAGCCTCGTCTGCCTTTTCACGAGAACAGCTACTCTATGCTTATCGTTCCTGGCGTTGAAGTCAAAACACGCATCTACGAAAGTGCCAATTCTTTAGTTTATCGCGCTCTTCGACAGCCAGACAACGAACCTGTTATCCTGAAAATCCTCAAAGAAAATTATCCCACGCCACAAGAACTTGCTCGTTATCGTACCGAATATCAGATTACTAAATCCTTGAATTTAACAGGCTGTATTAAAGCCTATGATTTGCAGCCCTATCAAAATACCCTCGTGATGTTTATAGAGGATTTTGGCGGGGAATCATTAAAGATTTTGATGCAGCAGAAACCGTTGAGTTTAGAAGAATTTTTGAAAATAGCGATCGCCATAACAGACAGTTTAGCAGATCTTCACGCTGCCCATATTATTCACAAAGATATTAACCCCTCAAATATTGTTTTCAACCCAGATACTCAAAAACTAAAACTTATTGATTTTGGCATTTCTACAAAATTTACCCGAGAAAATCCAATCCTAAAAAATCCGAACGTCTTAGAAGGAACCCTTCTCTATATTTCCCCCGAACAAACGGGAAGAATGAATCGGAGTTTAGATTATAGAACGGACTTTTATTCACTGGGAATTACCTTTTATGAACTGCTGACTCATCAACTGCCTTTTGAGAGCATCGATGTATTAGAGTTAGTTCATTGTCATCTGGCAAAACAAGCGTTATCGCCCTCAGAAATTAATCCAGAAATTCCTCCAGTATTGTCAGAGATTATCATAAAATTAATGGCAAAAAACGCCGAGGAACGCTATCAAAGTGCCTTCGGAATCAAAGCCGATTTAGAAAACTGCTTAAATCAATTAACTACTACTCAAATCTTATCAAAATTTCCCCTGGCTCGTCAAGATATTTCTGAACAATTTCAAATCCCGCAAAAACTCTATGGGAGAGAACAAGAAATTGAAACACTGCTAACAACTTTTGAACGGGTTTATGAAAAAAATCAACTGTTTTTAATTGCGGGTTATTCGGGGATTGGTAAATCAGCTTTCGTTCAAGAACTCTATAAACCGATTACTGAAAAACGGGGTTATTTTATCTCCGGTAAATTTGACCAATATCAACGCAATATTCCCTACAGTGCCGTTGTTATTGCCTTTCTAGAATTAATTAAACAACTGTTAGCGGAAAATGAAGCAAAGCTAATAGAATGGCGAGAAAAATTACTAGCAGCTTTAGGGATCAATGGTAGAATTATTATTGATGTTATTCCCGAAGTTGAATTCATCATTGGGAAACAACCCAAAGTTCCAGAAGTGGGGTTGAGTGAGAGTCAAAATCGCTTTAACTTAGTGTTTCAGAATTTCATCAAAGTTTTTCTCAAACCCTCACATCCTCTCACCCTATTTCTAGATGATTTACAGTGGGCGGATGGAGCATCTCTAAAGTTAATTGAACTGTTAATGAGTGAAACAACACCCGGTTTATTTTTAATCGGTGCCTATCGAGATAACGAAGTTTCTGCGGCTCATCCCTTAAGCTTAACCATCGAAGAAATTCGCAAAACAGGCGCCAGTATCAACGGGATTTTACTCTCGCCTTTGGAGTTACCAACGGTTACTCAATTCGTTTCTGACACTCTAAATTTACGTCAAGATGAAGTTAGGGATATCGCTGAATTGGTTTTCAATAAAACAGGCGGTAATCCTTTTTTTATGAATGAGTTTCTCAACTCGCTGTATGTTGAGGGATTGTTGAACTTTGATATGATTTCTCGCCAATGGAAATGGAACATAGAAGAAATACAAGAAAAGAATTATACGGATAATGTCGTTGACTTGATGGTGTTTAAAATTCAAAGGTTGCCAGAAAATACACAAGAAACACTCAAAATAGCAGCTTGTATGGGCAATCAATTTGAATTGCAAACTTTAGCTACTCTTTGTCAAAAATCCTTGCCAGAGATGGCAGATAGCTTGCACAACGCTATTGCAGAGAACCTAATTTTACCCCTACATAATATGGGCGATGTGGAATTAGCAATAGCCGGAAAATTACCCGACAACCAGCCCTTATCCTACAAATTTGTTCACGACAGAATCCAGCAAGCCGCCTATTTGCTTATTCCCGAACCTGAAAAACCATTTGTTCATCAAAAAATTGGTCAAATCTTACTCAAAATTATTCCCTCTGAAAAGCGAGAAGAAAAAATCTTTGAAATTGTTAATCAACTGAATTTTGCTGATCAGTTACTCTCTAAGCAACAAGAGAAAGATGAATTAGCTCAGTTAAATCTTATTGCTGCTCAAAAAGCTAAAGCTGCTGTGGCTTATAATGCGGCACAAGAATACTTAAATATAGGTAGAAAACTACTAGCAACTAATAGCTGGCAACAACAGTATGAACTGACTTTAGCGTTGTATGAAGAAGCCGCAGAAGTCGCTTATCTATGTGGAGATTTTGAACAGATGGAAACCCATATAAATGTTGTACTTCAAAGAACCAAAAATATTCTGGAAAAAATAAAAGTTTATGAAATACAAATCCAAAGTTGTATCTCTCTCGCAAGAGTTTCAGACAATGTAAAAATTGGGCTAAAAGTATTAGAGTTGCTGGGAGTATCTTTTCCTTCTTCGCCTAGCCCATTATATGTTCGGCAACGTTTACAGCAAACTCGGGAAACTTTAAAAGGTAGAAATATAGAAGATTTAATGAATTTACCTGTGATGACAGATCCCGAAAAATTAGCAGTGATGCGTATCTTCTCAACTATAACTCCTGCCATTAATATGGTTGGACGAGAATTATGGCTATTAGTGGTCTGCGAACAAATAGATTTGCTGATAAAATATGGTAATTGTCCTCAATCTGCCCTTATTTACAATTGTTTTGGTACTCTTATAAACCGGGTTTTTCAAGATTTTGATGCAGCTTATGAATTGGGAGTCTTAGCTTTAAAATTAGTGGCGGGTTTTACAACTCAGGAATTCAGAATAATTACACTTCAAGGAGTAGCAACAACCTTGATTCATGCAAAGTCTCATCTTAGAGAATCATTAGCACTCCTCGAAGAATCTTGCTTAAGTGGAATACAAAACGGTCATTTAACTTATGCAGTTGTTGCGGCTTATTTTAAATGTCAGTATTCATATTTCAGTGGTTTAGAACTAAGCAAACTAGAAAGGGAAACAGCAATTTACAGTAATATTCTAACCGAATGTAAACCCAGAATAAGTTTAAAAATTTATCAATTTTATCGGCAAATTATCTTGACATTGACCGATGTAAATGAAAAACAATTAATTAGTCAATATTTTACAAATAGCCAAATCATTGATTCTCAAATCGCTTATTCAAAAGTCGATACTTGTATCGTTTATTTGAATCAAGTTGTCTTGTGTTATCTCTTTTATAAATTTCCTGAAGCCTTGAAAAATGCTATTTCTGCCGAACAGTATTTAGATGAAATACCCGGAATGATTTATGTTCCTCTGTTCTTCTTCTACGATTCCTTAGTTCAACTGGCTGTGTATTTATCTGCCGATCAGTCCCAGCAAGATTGTTTGCTGGTAAAAGTCAACAAAAATCAAGAAAGTCTGCAAAAATGGGCGGAAAGCGCCCCAATGAATTATTTACATAAATTTTATCTGGTAGAGGCAGAAAAAGCACGAATTTTAGATCAATTTCTCGAAGCAATGGATTATTATGATCGCGCAATTTCCCTCGCTAAAGAACATGAATATATTAATGAAGCCGCCCTCGCTTACGAACTCGCCGCCAAGTTTTATTTATCTAAAGATAAAGAACTCACGGCTAAGGCTTATATGCAGGAAGCCCGTTATCATTATCAACTCTGGGGTGCAACAGCAAAAGTCAAACATTTAGAAACTCAATACCCCCAGTTATTCGTCATTAATAAACGAACCCATTCAGAAGTCTCAAACCCGATCTCAACAACCGGAAATCATTCTAATTCTTCCTTAGATATCGCTGCGATTATGAAAGCGTCTGAAGCTATTGCTGGCGAAATTGTCATTGAAAAACTCTTGTCAAAATTAATGAAAATTTTGATAGAAAATATTGGGGCTGAACTGGGTTATTTAATCTTAGAGAACGAAGGAACATTAAGAATTGAAGCTGAATGTTTCTCGGAAAATGAAGAAGTAACGGTTTTACAATCCATCCCCGTTGAAACTTGTCAAAAACTCGCCGAATCTATTGTGAGTTATGTGGCGAGAACTCAAGAAAAAGTAGTTTTAAATAATGCGACTGCTGAAGGCAACTTTACCAACGATCCTTATATCAAAAAAACACAAGCTAAATCTATTTTATGTACAGCTTTGATGAATCAAGGACAACTCAGTGCAATTGTTTATTTAGAAAATCGACAAACAGCCCAAGCCTTTACGCCCGAACGATTAGAAGTTTTAAAATTATTATCAGGACAAGCGGCGATCGCCATTGCCAATGCTAAACTTTATAGCGAAGTCAAAGAACGTGAAAATCGTTTGACTCAATTTATTGATGCTATGCCAATTGGGGTCATTGTACATGATAATACTGGGCAAATCACCTATACGAATCAAACCGCGTGCGAACTTAGTCGCATTTACACAATACCAAAAGCGAGTTCTGAACAATTAGCCGAAATTTACCAACTTTATCAAGCTGGAACTAACAAGTTATACCCTACTGAAAATCTACCCATTGTTCGTTCTTTAAGGGGTGAAACGGTTAAAATTGAGGATATGGAGTTTCACGGAGGAGATAAGATTCTTTCTTTGGAGGTGTCGAGTACGCCCATTGTTGATGAAACGGGTAAAATAAATTATGCGATCGCAGCCTTTCAAGACATCACCGAACGCAAAAAAGCAGAAAAACTGTTAGCCGATTATAACCGCACTTTAGAGCAACAAGTCACCGAACGTACTCAAGAATTACAAAGAGAAATTATCGAGCGAAAACGAGCCGAAGAAGCCGCACAAGCCGCTAATAAAGCTAAAAGCACGTTCCTCGCCAATATGAGCCATGAATTGCGAACTCCCCTCAATGCAATTCTAGGTTTTTCTCAATTAATGAATCGTTCTTCATCACTTTCTGGAGAATTTCAAGACTATTTAGGAATTATTTCTCGCAATGGAGAACACCTACTAACTCTGATTAATCAAGTCTTAGATTTATCTAAACTTGAAGCTGGACGTGCGACACTCAACGAAACCAACTTTGACTTTCATCGCCTATTAAATGACCTCGAAGATTTGTTTAAATTATCGGCTGAGACTAAAGGATTGCAGTTATTAATCGAACGAACTCCAGACGTTCCTCAGTACCTCCAAACCGATGAAACTAAACTCCGCCAAGTTTTAATTAACCTCCTTTCTAACGCCATAAAGTTTACCTCGGTTGGGGGTGTTTCTGTGAGAATTAGAGCCGAACATTTAGAGTCTCGAATCTATTTTGAAATCGAAGATACGGGCGAGGGAATAGCCGAGGATGAACTGAAGACTTTATTTGAAGCTTTTGTACAAACTCAAACGGGGACAAAATCTCAAGAAGGAACGGGACTCGGGTTAACTATAGCCCGCTCTTTTATTCAGTTAATGGGGGGTGAGATGACGGTGAAATCGCAAGTTGGGCGAGGGACTTTGTTCAAGTTTAATATTAAAGCTAACTCAGTAGAAGTTGCTGATATTGAACAAGAAGAACCCTCTCGTCGAGTGATTGAAATTGCACCCAATCAACCTCGTTATCGCCTTTTAATTGTAGATGATCGTTGGGATAATCGTCAGTTATTAGTTAAATTACTTTCTCCCTTTGGCTTTGAACTAACAGAAGCCAGTAACGGGGTAGAAGCAGTTCAAATGTGGGAGGAATATTCACCCCATTTAATTTTTATGGATATGCGAATGCCAGTCATGGATGGATATGAAGCCGCCCAACGTATTAAAACTAGAGAAAAGGAACACAAACTCTCATCTGATTCCCCTTTTTTTAAGGGGGGTGAAGGGGGGATAAAAGGTCAAGCTACAGCCATTATAGCAGTAACAGCTAGTAGTTTTGAAGAAGAGAAAGCGGTTGTATTATCTTGTGGTTGCGATGATTTTGTTCGTAAACCTTTTAGAGAAGAAAATATCCTTAATATTCTGCATAAACATCTGGGTGTAGAATTCATTTTTGAAGACGTTAATCCGATTTCTGTGAGCAATGATTTGGAGGTGAATGTCTTGACAAAATCGGCTTTAGCTGCATTACCTTCGGAGTTGTTGGTTAATCTCCAGCAAGCCATTATCAATCTTGATTTAGAACAAATGCAAGCCGTTATCGAGAAAATTGGGAAAATTGAACAATCATTAGCAAAGGCTATAGAGGCTTGTTTGAAAAAATTTCAGTACGAAAAATTGTTGGATTTAATAACTTCTTTGAGTGATAAATTATGAATAATAATCTCAATCTAGACGACAAAGAAACAATTTTAATTATTGACGATTGCCCTGATAATTTGCACCTATTAAGCGAAATTTTATCTCATGCTGGATATAAAGTTCATCTGGCTCCGAGTGGTAAATTAGCCCTAAAATTCATCGAGTTGAATTTACCCGACTTAATTTTACTGGATATTATGATGCCTCAAATGGATGGCTATACCGTTTTTGAGCAGTTCAAAAAAGCTGAGGAACACAAAGATATACCCGTTATTTTCATCAGTGCTTTGCATGATGTATTTGACAAAGTTAAAGCGTTTTCTTTGGGGGGAGTAGACTACATTACTAAACCTTTTAAAGAACAAGAAGTTTTGGTTCGCGTCGAAAATCAATTGCGTCTGAGAAGGCTTTCTCAACAACTCATAGAAAAAAATATATTAGAAGAACGTAACCGGATGGCGCGAGAAATTCATGATGTTTTAGCACAAGCCTTTACAGGAATTATCCTAAATTTAGGAGCGGCTGAACGAGCGATGGAAAAGACTCCAGATCAAGCAGTTTCACATCTGAAAACTGTGCGCGAACTCGCCAAGACTGGACTAGCAGAAGCCCGACGTTCAGTAACAGCTTTGCGCCCACAATTGTTAGAAAATGGCGATTTGTATAGCGCTCTTAACCTGATTGCTACACGGATGTCATCCCATAGCCAGACGCGCATTGTTTTAGAAGTCATGGGTACCGTAGATTCTCTCCCTTTAGAGGTTGAAAATAACTTGCTGCGAATTGCACAAGAAGCACTAACCAATGCTTTTAAATATGCGAAAGCGAGTACAATTAATATTGAGCTAATTTATGAACCCGAACAGTTTTCTTTGCGAGTGCAAGATAACGGACAGGGATTTGATGTAGAGAGTCCTTGTTTTCTGAACGGTTTTGGTTTTTTGGGAATGAAAGAACGAGCCGATCGCATTCACGCTCAACTGATGATCACGAGCGAAGTTGGACGAGGAACAGAAATTCGGGTTTCGGTTCAGCGATAATTGGAAAAATTTCCAAGTGAAGTTTCACGTCAACAATATTTTGAGTAAGTTGAATGTCAAGGATAGAACCCAGGCGGCGCTCGTTGCTTTGAAACGGGGAATGGCTAGTTTATAGTTGGGCTGGTACGATACGCCGTTGCGATGGGAAGCTAAGAAAAAACAAGCAGTCTCCCAACAACAACCAGCAGGGAATAAAAGTTTGATGAAAACGGGGGTAAATCCGGTAAAAGCTTCTAGATTTACCCCTGGATACTGCATTTTTCGCGAATTTTACGGCTCTGACCAAGCTGGATGGGAGAACAACGCTTCAATCAACCTGACGCCTCGCAGTTGGTTAGACAGGGGTAAATGACCCACAGGTGCAGTTAAATCCCAGGTAAACTCTTGCGGGTAGCGAGTCCAATTTCCATTCTGACGCCAGCCAATTTTTGGCCAAAGTTTCTCCCAGTTTCTCCCAACACCTAACCAAAGCTGTCGTTGTACAGAGTAACCAAATTTTCCTTCAGAATAGATCCGCCAGAACAAATCAAGGGTATGTAAGTCAGCCGTAGAGAAGCGTTTGACTTCCGAAAAATAAACCCATTTTCGTTCAACAGCAGCTTGGCCGGCAAGTTCGCACAACTTTTGCAGGGTTAATTTGTCCGCTTCTTGAAAGTCTTGTTGAGCGAGGAGTGTTTGAAGCTGACTGTAGTCCGCTTCTGCTTCCGGGTTGGCTGAGAGTAAACCTTTGGGAAAATGAGCTTGTAGAAAATCTTGAACCTCAGAGGAGTTGGCGGTATAAAGAATCTGATACGCTTTACCCTCAACAGGAGTCGGAGAAGCAGATTGACGTTCTAACAAAAACTCCATTAATACGGGTATACCGACTTCCCCCGCCTCCGCTAATGTTTGAATCAGTTGTAGCTTCGTTTTCTCAGAACCCGAGTTGAGTTGAGAGCGAACATCATCCGGGTTGAGTGATGCGTCCTGTGCTTTGAATAGGGTCGAATCAGTCATAGGAGGCGTTTTGGGGTGAGCAATCTACATGACACTGGTGTGTAGATCCTCAACTATTGTACAGGTGTATGTCTCCTTATTCTATGATCGTTGCAAAATCTGATTAACAATTGTGCTAGTCGAGAGGGGAACTTCGACTTGAATCAAACTAATCTTCCCCCCATAGGCTAAAATAGCAGGGGTTTCGGGTAACGTTTCTAGGGTGTAGTCGCCACCTTTGGCGTAGATTTCGGGTTTTAACGTTTCGATCAGTTGAGTCGCCGTAGCTTCACTGAAAATCACCACTGCATCTACAGGTTTGAGGGCGGCTAGAACTTCGGCTCTTTGCATTTGCGATACAATTGGACGAGGTGGAAATCCAGGTTTTGCAGGTTTGAGGCTTTGAACTGAGCGATCGCTATTTAAGCCGACAATTAGCGATCGCCCCAAAGTTTTAGCTTGCTGTAGATAACGAATATGTCCGGCGTGGATCAAATCAAAACAACCATTGGTTAAAACCAAAGGACGCCAAGCCGCTGGATCTGAAGCGATCGCCTGTTGTAATTGTTCCAAGGTGTAAAGATTTTTGAGATTTAATGAATCGGGATTTGCCATGAGTTTTGATCCGTAATAATGATAGTCTGAATTTCATTAGGGAGCGCGATTTGATTGTCGGTGATCTCCATATTGAGGTCACACTTGTAAACCCGATGCTTACGGGTTCACGGGGTAAAGAAAGTTACAGTCGGTATGCTAGGCTAGCGTTAATCAAGTTATATCGTTAGCCCAGGTCATTTGACTCCGGCGTTAAGCTAACCCGATAGGCTCCTGCATCAGTCTATAACAACTTGAAAATCTGCATTCTCCTTTTGCGGGTTTGAGAAGCCAAAAACTATCTTGACTCGCCCCCAAATTATTCCACCCTGCTGCTTATGCAGATGATCACTGAGTTCACTCAATCCTATGAAAGCAACTACTAGCCGTCAATTTCCCTCACTCGCCGCTTGGAGTGTTAAACTGATCGGGGCTATCTTGATTGTCTCTTCTTTAGTAGACTACCTGATCTTGTTAATTCCGCCCAATTTACTCAATCGAGGATGGCAACTGAGTGTTACGAGCCAATTGGTTGATCGCGGTATTGTCCCCATGGTCGGAATGGGTTTAGTTTTGATTGGTTTTTGGATGGATAGCGTTACTTCTGGAGGAAGTCAAAAACCGATTAAACCTTTAGTTGATTTGAGATTTTGGATAGCACTCCTCGCCAGTGTATTGGGACTGCTTTATCTGTTGTTATTTCCCCTCCATTTGAATAATACTCGTTTAGCGCGGGCGGAAGCGTTGAGTCAAATTCAGCAACAAGCTTCTCAAGCGGAAACTCAACTGGAAACCCAACTGGGAAGCGATCAGTTTCAACAACAGGTTGAACAACGGAAAAATCTACTCAAAAATCAGTTTAGTAGTGTGATTCAAAATGAGGAACAGTTGAATCAACTTTTGGCTCGAGAAGATCTGCCTCAGCAAGTTAAAGACGTTCTCGAACAATCCAAAACAAATCCTCAAGTTCTCGAACAATTTTTAGAACAGCAAGCTGATAGTCTACCGACTCAGCTTTTAACTCAAATTAGAGAACGTCAGCAACAACTCGAAGAACAGGCTAAAACTCGTTCTTTGAAGTCCAGCTTACAAACCGGAATTAGCAGTTTATTACTCGCAATTGGTTATATTGGAGTCGGTTTTACTGGTTTAAAAGGGGTTGGAATTTTGGGTGGGGGTCGTCGTAAACCTCCTGCGGGTTAGTCTCAAAGCATTTTGCTAACAGTAATCAGTATCAGGATAAGCGGAAAAAAACTGATCACTGATTACTGATTATAAACTGTGTTTTTTCTGTTAAATTTTTTATTCTCATTGGTAAGTTTTTAAATTCCTCAAAAACTAATGTTTTCAATTTATATCCTGACTTACAACGATGAAATTGATATTGCGGCTTGCATTGAGTCGGCGATGTTATCTGATGATATTATTGTTGTAGACTCTTTAAGTAGCGATCGCACGGTTGAAATCGCCCAACGTTATCCGGTGCGCGTCATCCCTCATGCTTTTGAAAGTCACGGACGTCAACGAACTTGGATGCTTCAGGAAGTTCCCTGCAAATACGAATGGGTTTATATTCTAGAGTCCGATGAACGGATGACGACCGAGCTGTTTTCTGAGTGTTTAGAAGCGATGAAAAGCTCTGAATATATTGGTTATTATGTCGCAGAACGGGTGATATTTCTCGGGTCTTGGATTCGTCGCAGTACCCAATATCCCCGTTATCAAATGCGTTTATTTCATAAGGAGAAAGTCTGGTTTACCGATTACGGTCACACAGAACGAGAAGTTTGTCAAGGGCCGACCAGTTTTTTAAAAGAAACCTATCCCCATTATACCTGTAGTAAAGGGTTATCCCGTTGGCTGGAAAAACACAACCGTTACTCAACCGATGAAGCCGCAGAAACCGTTAAGCAGTTGGAATTAGGAACTGTTAATTGGGGAGATTTGTTCTTTGGAAAATCAGAAGTTGAACGACGCCGAGCGCTGAAAGACTTTTCTCTGCGTTTACCCTTTAGGCCGTTTATCCGCTTTTTTTATATGTATGTTATGTTGGGTGGTTGGTTAGATGGTCGCTCCGGGTTTGCTTGGTGTACATTACAAGCATTTTATGAATATTTAATTGTACTAAAAACTTGGGAAATTCGCAATATGCCCGTTCCCGAGTTAACACCTGCTCATCTTCCTGTTGTTGAGATGAAAGAAACCGCAGTTTCTTCTCAAGTTTACACTGAAGAATAGGGAACAGATTACAGGTGATATCATGTCCGGATAATTAGTGATCAAAAACTTTCTCATAATCTCTTGGTGCGCGTTCCCGATTCGCCCGCAGGTGGTGAGAGCAGTGCGTTGGGCGGGTTCCCCGACTTGAAGCAACTGCCGAACCCGAAGGGCGCGGGGTCGCACCGCTCCTCCTCTTTCTTCTTCTTTATTTCCTCCTGACTCCTGACTCCTGACTCCTGACTCCTGACTCGGTGACTAACGAAAGATGGGTTACGCCCATGCTAACCCATCCTACCGTTCACAAATTAAGCAGCTTGACAGTATTTTTTGTAGATTCCATCTAACAACAAATTAAAAGCAAAAACAGCTTCTTCTGTCGCTGAAATCGCCTCTTGTTTTTGTTCGTCCGTTTGACAGAGTTTAACCAAAGCATCACGAGTCATCTGAGAGTGAACTTCATCGGCTTTTTCATGGACTTGAAAAAATGCAACTGCATCGGATGAAGTAATGCCATAATAGGTGTTCAGTCCGGCAATTTTAGTTGTAGAAACTTCGGGAATTTGGGCTTCATAAGCATAAAGCGCAGCCAAACCTTTGACTGGATTTTCACTGCGAGACAGTTCTTTTAAAATGCTAACCGATTGTTGGGTTTGTTTGAGATGTTGACGTTCCTTGACTGCTTTTCTGTCAACGCCTAATCCTTCAGCAAACCGCAACCAAAGTTCAGGATGATTGGCAGAACCCCGTTCTTCTTCGATTAAATTTTCCAGCAACATCCGACGAATTTCTAAGTCATCACAAGCGGCGTGAGTAGCACTAACGTAGGTGGGGAAGTGATGAACTTGCAAATAATATTCTTGGGCGTACTCTTGCAGCATCCCTAGCGTCAGTTTGCCTTCATTCCAGAGTTGATAGAAAGGATGCTTCAGCAGATGATTTCCATCAATAATCGCGTCAATTTGAGTTAAAAACTCTTGCTCAGTAATGGATTGCTCTTGGACTAGCATAATTCACCCTAGTGATGTTGATGCTTGTGAATTGTATACCAAATTGGCGAATTTTGACACTCCGCGCCACGACTTCAGAGTCTCAAAACGAACTTACGCTACATTTGCCCCTCTAACTTGATCTCGAAAATCTGCTATAGTAGCCTGCGGTTCTTCTGCAATCGGGTAAGCTAAGTACAGATTGAGGTAGGTTTGATGGTCGATCAACAAAGTTGGAATAAACAGGTGCAACCCGCCCTCTGTCGCATTCTAGATGCAAATTTAGATCGCGCTCGTGAGGGATTGAGAATTATTGAAGAATGGTGTCGCTTTGGACTCGATAGCGCAGAATTGGCTGAGGAGTGCAAACAGTTGCGACAAGAATTGGCTCAGTGGCATACGATGGAACTCCGGTTGTCGAGAAACACGCCTGGAGATTTGGGTACGGAACTCACGCACCCCCAAGAAGAAAGACGCGAGGGGATTGATAGCGTATTACAGGCGAATTTTTGTCGCATCGAAGAAGCTCTACGGGTACTGGAAGAATACGGCAAAATTTATCACCCGGATATGGGCGTATCGTTTAAGCAGATGCGCTATCGAGTTTATACCCTAGAAAGTCGATTATTGGCTTATCGACGTTATCAACTTCTCAATGATGCCTATTTGTATTTAGTGACTTCTCCATCGGATAAAATGTTCTCGATTGTAGAAGCGGCGTTGCAAGGCGGACTGAAATTGGTGCAGTATCGCGACAAACAAAACGATGATGAAACTCGACTTCAGAATGCAGAAAAGCTCTCTCAACTTTGTCATCGTTATGATGCCCTGTTTATTATGAATGATCGCGTGGATTTAGCGATCGCTTCTAACGCTGATGGGGTTCATCTCGGACAAAAAGATATTCCGATTAGTTTAGCGCGTCAGTTACTCGGCCCGCAACGAATTATCGGACGTTCAACGACGAACCCCCAAGAAATGCAAAAGGCAATTGACGCCGGTGCCGATTATATTGGGGTTGGGCCTGTGTATGAAACTCCCACGAAGGCGGATAAACCTGCTGCTGGCTTGGAATATGTGCGTCATGCGGCTGACAATTGTTCGATTCCTTGGTTTGCCATTGGCGGAATTGATATGAATAATTTTGATGATGTCATGTCTATTGGTGGGGAACGGATTGCGGTAGTCCGAGCGATTATGGAAGCCGAACAACCGACGCTAGTGACGCAATATTTTCTGTCTCAACTGACGCGAATTCAAACCTTACGGACTTACAATATTTTACCAAATCCTTCTTGAAATTAACCGTTAAAATCTCATGTCTGATTCAATCCAACTTCAGGTTAACGGAGAACTCAAAACCTGTTCTCCTCACACGAAATTACCCGATTTTTTAGAACAGATGGGATTAAATCCCCGTTTGGTGGCTGTGGAATATAACGGCGAAATTCTGCACCGACAATTTTGGGAAACGACAGAGATGAAAGCCGGAGATGTCCTGGAAATTGTCACCATTGTCGGCGGGGGAATGACAGTAACCAGTGATCAGTTATCACTCATTCCTATTAATTATAGACAGGTTGAGTCTGAGAAGCTGATTGATGTTTAGTACAGGCGGTTTCCGTTTGAATGACAAAAACTGAACAAGACGCATGATGCAAAACAGAGCTACTCACACTTTTTAAAAGGAATTCTGACCATTTCATGCGGTTTCGTCGTCCAACAATCACTAGATCGGCATTCCAATCTTTCGCTTGCTCACAAATTAACGCACTGGGATTTCCCACTTGATATTGATATTCTACAGAAATTCCTTGAGATTTGGCTGTATCACAATAACGTTGTAATTGCGAACGAACTTGCTTCACTTGCTCTGTCCAACTTGCCTGGGAGAATTGTTTTAGGATTGTGTGTAAATTCACATTTCCTAAAGTCCCAATTCCAGCTAAGGGATTGATTTTTTCTTCGTTCTCCCAAGAAATACAATGAAATAACATCAGGTGACTTCCTTCAGTTTTGGCGACTTTGAGCGCCTCTTGAAAAACTCTTTCTACTTCTGGAGATGAAATATCGAGGGCGACTAAAATTTTATGAAAAGTCATTATTTTTCCTCTTTTAAGATTAGATATTGACAGTAAACTCAAGCTTCAAAAATACCAATTTTGTCTCAAGGCGAGTGACAGATCCACCCAGTTTCTCATCGTTATATCATGTCCGGTTGATTAATTGCGTTATGGGTGTAGGGCGGGTTTCACTAAATTTTTCCTCCCAGACCTCGCTATCGCTCTAGCCGCGCCCCTACATAATGATCATTAATTAATTGGATGTGATATTACTTCTGCATTTGAGGCACTGTACAGCCAGGAGAAACCGGGTTTCTGAGCCAGCTTGACCGGAAAGAGATTTTTTAGGAATTTATTCAGATTTTGAGTGATAATTGGTAGCCTGTTCTACAGATCCATCTCCATTGTCGCCGAAAGTGGTGATTTTAGATAGCTATTTTAAGTTTATTTACAAACCCCTGACTGTGATGAACTCTCAGCATTCAAGACTGATAATTTTCTCTCAAAAAAAAATAAACCCAACCCCAAAAATCAGGGTTAGGTAAGATTTCAACTCAGATCAACTGATTGTTATGAAATGCAGTCTTGCTATTAGTAAATATGCTTAGTCTTCTCGCCACTCTTCATAACCAATCAAATCAATAATCCGATCTCGCAGTAAAAAGTCATTGTCTTCTAATTCACACTCAACACCTTCCCAGTCTCGGGCTGGAATATATTGACACAAGGTATAAATTGGTTGATGACAGCCAACAACCCCCTGACAAACTAAGTGACGGGCTTCATCTTTGATCACATTAATGGAATAAACTTTAGTTTGAAGCATTGTTCCTCTCTCTCGCCTTTTATTAAAAGAATCAAACACCGCCATTTACACTCTGATCAGGACTCAAGAGCAAAACGGCTGAAAATCAAAATTCTATTTCCAATTTTATTTTCCTCTAGATTGAGCATATTTATCTATTTAGTTTAAAATTATTAACAGAAAATCCCCCGAAATTTGGCAATTGTTCGAGGTCTGTGTTAAACTGTAGTTACAGTAATAATATGGACCTTCTGTGGCTAATGCCTTGTAGCTTGAAGAAAGTCCAAAGCAAAAGTAAAAACAGAGGCACATGGGCTGTGCCGAGATGATGTCAAACAGACTAACTGGATTGGGCTAATTGAGCTTTAATCTTTTGCCAAAGGGCTTCAAATTCTTCTAATGTGTATTCAGATAACGGGCGATCGCAAGCTTGTTCAAGTCGGGAAAATCGCTGAATAAACCGATGATTTGTACCCTGTAACGCCGCTTCTGGATCAAGTTCATACCATCGGGCTAAATTAATCAACGTAAATAAAACATCTCCTAATTCTGCTTCTTGATTAGCTTTTTCTTCGTGTAAAAGCGCGTGTTCAAACTCCGCTAATTCTTCGTGAAACTTCTCCCAAACTCCCTGAATATTCTCCCACTCAAACCCAACAGATGCCGCTTTTTGAGAGATTTTCATTCCTGCCATCAATGGCGGAAGTTGACGGGCATACCGACTGAGTTTAGACGATAACGGTTGGGTTTCGGGGTTTTCTCCCTTTTCGGCTGCTTTGATTTGTTCCCAATTTTCATGGACTTCTTCTATCGTTTCAACTTCAACTTCTGCAAAGACATGAGGATGACGACGAATCATTTTTTCGGTGATGCGGTTAGCAACATCTTCGAGGGAAAATTGTTGAGACTCACTAGCTATTTGGGCTTGTAAAACCACCTGAAGCAATAAATCTCCTAATTCCTCTGCGATCGCTTCGATATCCCCACTGCGAATAGCATCCACCACCTCATAGGCTTCTTCGATCACATAGGGCGTCAGGGTTTGCGGCGTTTGGGCGAGATCCCAAGGACAACCCCTATCCGGCGATCGCAACTGGGCGACAACATCAATTAAACCTTGCAAAGCGGTTAAAGTGGGCGATAAAGCTTGGGGATGGGAATTTTGAGATTCAGACATGGGTGATGGCATTCTAGCACTACTAGAAAAGCTTAAAACATATTCTTAAAAATGTGTACTCTGAGAAACCGGGTTTCTATTCCAAATGTGTAGGGTGCATCAAATTAGGGAAATTTGTTGGCAGGATAACCAAATAATTTTTGATACACCCTACGAGGTTGACTATAGCAATAAACCCGATTGATGATGAGGAGATTAATAAGAGGAATTCCAGATCAAAATTCCCTCAGAAGTTGCGATGGAAAACAAATTCCCTTGTGGACTAAATAAATTTTGTCGGGCATCATAGATTACCATTGGAGAAATATTCGGCGGAAAAGCTAAGTCAAAAGTCTCACGGCTTCCGACATAAAAAAAGCTTGCCCCGGCTACTTCTCCACTGGCAAAATAAGTCATTCCATCCCCAGAAAGAGTTCTATTTCTGCTGGTTCTATCTACAGATAAACTGAAGTTAAAGCGTAACATTCCCGTTGATATCTGCCAAACTCGCACATGAGTAACGATGGGAAAACCGCTAACAATAGTTAAAACTGAACTGAGTAAAAATTGACTATCCAGACTAAATGTAATGTTATCAATAACTGTTTCTTCATTCAAGGTATACAGCAATTCACCTGTGCTAACATTCCAAACTTTAACTTGTCCTTTGCTGTTATAACTGGCGAATTTTTCATTATTATGACTAAACACCAGTTTTTCTAACTTCGGAGGGTTAAACGTCAAAGTTCGGATAGTTTTACCCTGTTTTACATCCCAAATTTGAATGTCTCCATTATCAGGATATTGATCATCAATACTTCCAGCAAATGATGCCAAAAATTCTCCATTTGGGCTAAACTCTAACAAGGTTAAAAATTTTTCGTCTAGGGTGAAATAATCTAAGAATTGGATAGTTTCAAAGTTTTGAATAACTTGGCTAGTTCGATTTAAAAGTTTCAGACTCAGTTGCTTTTTCTCGGTGTCGTAAACGTAAAATGCGATAATTTCAGCGTTGTTATTCAGGGCAAAGCTATGATAAATTTGATTGGGTTCTTCGGCAATTAAATTAAGAGAATCTCCCGTTTTAACATCCCAAAGTTGAATTCCGGTTTTTGGCTGATAACCAGCTAAAACTTCTTCGTTATAACTCCAATCAATTTTAGATGCAGATTGAGATAATTTTCGTTCAAATTTATTATTTTTCCAGGGGTTAGCCGGAAGAAAATCAGGAGAAATAACAGGTTCAATAATCACTTGAGAATTGACTCGATCTATTTGTCCAGGTTGTAAACGAGATTGGGCGATAAAAACAGCAATTTCCGCTCGTGTTGCGGGTTGATTGGGTGTGAGTTTTTTAGGATTATTTGGACTGGCAATAATTCGTTTTTCTAAAGTTGCAGCCACACCAGAATTAGCATAATTTGGAATATCTTTTGCATCCTCAAAAAGTTGACTAAAAGAGTTAATCAGTTGAGGATTTGCTTGCAAATTTAACCCACTTGCTAAAGCGACTAAAGCTTGAACTCTGGGAATATTTTGTTGGGGTTTAAAAAGATTACCGGGATAACCCGAAATAAACTTTCGTTCATAAGCCCAACGAATGGCTTCAAACGCCCAAAACTTAGATGAAACATCGGAAAATTTAATCGCTTCTCGTTTAGCCGGAATATCAGGAAAGGCTTTCTTTAAAGCGGCTGCAAATTCCGCCCGTGTCATTAAGTTATCGGGTTTAAACTTACCATCAGGATAACCATTAAATAAACCAGAATATCCTAACTCTTTTAGACAGTTTTCTGCCCAATAATTTTTAATATCTAACCAGATTTCATCGGGAGTTAGGAAAGAAAAAGGTTGTTCAGTTGTTTCTTGTTTCATTGTTTTCACAGAATTTAATCTCGTTTTAAAGAAAGTAAAAATCCGGTTTATTATAAGAGATTGAAGCTTACTGTATAAACCGGGTTGATATCTGAGTTTTTTCAGGCTTAGTCTTCCGGGAATTGTTTTATATTTGAACAAGAAATTAAATCGGGATTATCGATGAAAGGATTACGATTTCCTTGTAGTTGTTCGATGCGATCATTACGAACTCGTTCAGCTTCATCTACAGGATCAGCACAATGCCAAGCTGTTAATAAGTCTTTCAATTCAGGATCACCACCCGGAGGCGCAATTTTAGCCCCATATTCTTTGTTCATGTAAAAGATAGAACGAGCAATATTTCCGCGAGAAATGGGCTGAGGTTCAACAGATTCTTGTTTACCATTCAGTTCAAAATCACAGCCTTGAATTGTGGAATTTCCGGGAATAATTGCAAAGCTATAACTGGAGCGTTTGCTGTTATAATAAGTTAAAGAAGGATAGAGATTATGTAAATCTCCTTCCATCCGATTAAAGCGAGCGCTCGCTTTACGACATTTTTTGCGAGAAACTCCCTCACAACCTGCGGCTTCTTTCATCCAGGAAGCAGGATAAACGTGTTCAATATTAAAAGAACGATCACCAGGGGTTATTTTTTCCCCACAGTAGAGATCTTCACCACCTTTTGAATAAAGTTCTCCCCAAAATAAATCTTGGGCTTTGTTGTAGTTGGGAATTTTAGTTTGATCCGCAAAAGCAGGTGTCGTAAACGATAGGATCAGCAGCAAGATAGCAACAGCAATAGTTCTCATAAGTCCAAAAATTTTAGAGTTGAGAGTGAAATGGAGTTGTCAGGTTAAACAGATGTATTTGCAAAATCTTTTGTCTACTTCGGGGCTGCATTGAGTCATACCGGAAGAAAAATATAAATTCAATCTTTAGCTTGGTTTTGGCGGGTACAGATAACAGGCGATCGCCAGCTTGTCCTAGTATAATTCTATAAGTTCACTTGAATATCGCTTTTAAAACGCTTAATTTTCTCTCGATATATTGTTTAAAATCTCAGCCGCAACGCGATCGCAAACGCCTACTTCTCCTAAAGCTTGTTGCATTTCTTGATAGTCAGCTTGCATTTTTTGTCGTCTTTGGGGATTGTTTAACAGTTCCATTACTTCACCAACAATCCTTTCAGGTGTAGCTTCTTCTTGGAGTAATTCGGGAACAATCGATTTCATTTGGACTAAATTGGGCGGTGACATAAACGGAATCGAAAATTTGAGAATATTTCGGGCTATCCAAGCCGTGATCGAACTCACCCGATAAATCACGACTTGCGGAACATTTAACAACGCAATTTCTAAGTTAACCGTTCCTGATTTCGTAATCGCTAAATCGGCTGCGGCTAGAACCTTTAAAGTCTGATTTTGATCAGAGTCAGTCGTGACTAATTTAGCATTTAAACCGTATTTTTGGATTGACTTTTCAATGGAATCTTGGTATTCTGGTAATGAGAGGGGAATCCAGAAACAAACTTGAGGCAATTTTGACTGAATCATTTTCGCTGCCTCAAACATCACAGGCATTAAATACTTGATTTCTTGCCAACGAGAAGCAGGTAAAAGGGCGATCGCGATTTCATCCGGTTTAATACCTAATATTGTTCTCGCTTGTTCTCGACTGGGGGCGGTTTGCATTCGATCCATTAAAGGATGACCCACCCAAGTTACATTTGCTCCTTTTTCTCGAAAATAACGGGCTTCTTCAGGAAAAATGGCTAATAATCGGTTTGTAATTTTAACAATTTCGGCGGTATTTCCTGAACCCAATGACCACACCCATTCTTGGGGAGCAATATAGTAAATAATCGGAATCGAAGAAAAATGACGACGAATATAATTGCCTATCTTAAGATTCGGCCCCATGTAGTCAATCAGAACAACTAAATCAGGAGGATTTTGCTGTAAATATTGCTCAACTTGCTGCTGCATTTTTAGAGTCGGAAACACATAGGGCAAAGATTCCCAAATCCCGACAGAACCCATACTCAAAGTATTTCCTAAAAGATCTGCACCCGCTTTTTCCATGCGAGTTCCGCCTAATGCAATAATTTCTAATTCTCGGTCTAAAATATCGGCTTGACGGTGCAAAGCTTCAATTAACATCGCCCCTTGTAAATCTCCAGACACTTCACCTGTACTGATAAAAATTTTCATGTTATTGATGCTAAAATTTAAAAAATAAGGCTACAAAAGCTCATAGACAAGAGGGCGGGTTGATCTAGATTATTGATAGGAAACATAAATTTTTTCAGAACCCGCCCCTACGCTGACAGTTTGTTTTTCTCCCAAACTTCTGTAGCCAACATTGAAGTATTTCATATCATTAACTAAATTGTTGAGCATAATATCGGGCATATCGCTCACCTTTTTCAAGCAACTGATCATGGGTTCCCGACTCCATAATTTTACCGCCTTCTATGACTAAAATCCGATCAGCCCGTCGTACCGTTGCCAAACGATGAGCAATAATAAAAACCGTTCGATTTTCCATTAATCGTTCTAAAGCCTCCTGAACTAAAGCTTCAGATTCTGAGTCTAACGCTGAAGTGGCTTCATCTAAAATTAATATTCTTGGGTTTAATAATACCGCCCTGGCGATCGCAATTCGCTGTCTTTGTCCGCCCGATAAATTCACCCCCCGTTCCCCCACTAAAGTTTGATAGCCCTCGGGAAGTTGACTAATAAACTGGTGAACATTGGCAATTTCTGCCGCCATTTGTACCTCTTTGAGATCATAATAAACCTGACCAAACGCAATATTTTGAGCCACCGTTCCCGAGAAAATAATCACCTCTTGCGGAACAATCCCTATTTGTCGTCGCAGACTGCTGAGAGTCACATCTTGAATATTAATTCCATCAATTAAAATTTCACCTGCTTGGGGATGATAAAATCGAGGTAATAAATTAACTAATGTTGTTTTCCCGGCCCCAGAAGCCCCCACTAAGGCGATCATTTCTCCCGCTTGAACCCGCAAATTGAGGTTTTTTAAGACAGGTTTTCCCGGAATATAGGCAAAGTCAATATTCTGATAGTCTACTTTTCCTTGAACGGATGGTAGGATAATCGCATCTGATTTTTCTTTAATTTCTGGCTGGATGGCTAAGAGTTCAAATAGGCGATCGCAAGAAGCTTCACCCTGTTTAAATTCGCTGTAGTTACTGGTTGTTAAACCAATCGGATCAATTAATAAGGCAACAGCCGTAACATAGCTAATAAACTCGGTTCCCGTGAGATTATTTTGGGAGATTTGCCAACCTCCTAATAAAAATAGAAAGACTACACTCATCGCTTCTAAAAAACCAACCACCACAAACTGAAGGGCTTTGATTTGTTCAGCGCGATATTTGGCTCGTCGGTTGTGTTCTGCTTCTAGAGAAAAACGAGCAATTTCATAGTCTTGGGCGGCAAAAGCTTGTACTAAGCGAATCCCGTTGAAAACTTCTGTTAATAAAGAAGCTAAGTTAGAAATACGGGTTTGACTATGGCGACTCAAGCTGAGTAACTTTTCTCCAAACCAACCAATTAAGACCGCCATCAATGGCGCAATAATGAACGTTGCGAGGGTGAGTTGCCAGTTAATATAAATCATGTAGCCTAAAACTACAATCAGTTGTAAAATACAGGGAATAAACTGATGAAAAAACTTATAAATCACTTCCCCGACCCGATCAATTTCTTCGGTGAGACGGTAAGAAAGATCGCCTGTTTTAGCCGTTTCAAAATAACCGACACTGAGTTGATGGAGATGGGTATAAACCTGTTTTCGCAAATCAAAAGCGATCGCTAAAGCCGCCTTTGCCATTAACGTATCTTGAGCGTATTGAACCCCACCCCGAACCAGAAAAATAATCGCAGTAACACCTGCAAATTGGGCGATCGCACTAACATTGCCTTGACCAATATAACCTGCAATTTTGCCGACCAACCAGGCGAGTAAGGGCCAGAATGCTGTAAACCCCAGGGTACAAACCAAAGCTTTCGAGATCGTTGGCCAGTGGGGACGGAGAAAGGGGAGAAGTTGCCAGTAGGAAGACGACTGTTTCAAATTGTGTTTGCGTCGCGTCTCCGAAGGAGATTCGCCAAAATAACTGTTATTAGCGACTAGCTTTTCAGGATTTTTTCCTTCTGTCAATGCCTGAAAGGACAGTTGATCATTGATCGGGCAAAATTCACGCAAAAATAGGGTCAAGGAAGGTCAGATTCACGGTGATTTTTATTTTTTTTCCAGAGATTTAGCTCTTTCAAGCCTTCACTCAGAAGTCCCAGGGGTGAGGACTCTAGGGTGAAATGAGTCAGCGAATGATTACTTGATGCAAATATGTTAATAAATGTTAAAATCAAAGAGTAGAGGCTGAAAACGCTGCAACAGAGGATGTACTGCACAAGGGATTTAATTATGCTGCCGCAACCAATTTTCAACAATCGCGCTCTGAGCGAATCTTTCTATCAAGCTTTAGTCAATCGCTTTCATCATTCCCTGAACCTAGCAACACAAACCCTACTCGGGGAATGTAGCTATGGCATGGCACCGAGTCCGACAGGAGTGAAGACCTTTTTGATCATCGCCCCCTCTCGGCTGATAGCTGAACAATTAGTTCAAGAGATTCATTCAATTTTGCAGCGAGTCAGCACCCTTATGGCAGGAGTAGGACAAGTAGCAGTTTGCATTGCTCCCCCTCAAGAAATAGTAAACCGTTTGAACGCCTCAGAAAAACCTGAACCTTCTCCTAACGTTCCACCCAGTCACATGGCTTGTAAAATCTTTCCGATTCCTTCAGAGGTCGATCAGGAGACTGACTAGGAATGTTTGGGACGCTGTGACTGAGAGTTGGTCGCGCTGACCACTTCTCGAACTCGATAAATCGGTCGATTTTGAGACTCGTGGTAGGTTCGCATCAACACCTCAGCCAATAGGCCAAAGCTAAACAGTTGAATTCCGGTTAAAGTCAGTAAAACTGCTAGGATCAACAGAGGCCGATCGGCAATGCTTTCACCCAAACCGTATTTGAGGAAGGTCAAGTACAGTCCAGAAAGAACACCAATCAACAGCGACACCATACCCAGTAACCCAAAGACGTGCATCGGCCGAGTCAAGAACTTTTTCATAAAGGAAATCGTCAACAAATCCATCACGACCCGGAAAGTGCGATCCAAGCCATACTTGCTGCTACCAAACTGACGCGCATGATGACGCACAGGAACTTCTGTAATTCTCGCCCCTTCAATTACAGCCAAAGCGGGTAAAAATCGGTGTAACTCCCCATAGAGTTTGAGGTCCGCCGCTACTTCAGCCCGGTAAGCTTTCAAAGAACAGCCATAGTCATGGAGTTTAACGTTGGTCATCTGTCCGATGATCCAGTTGGCAATCTTGGACGGAAGTAATCGTGTTAAAGCCTTATCCTGTCGGTTTTTGCGCCAGCCACTCACCACGTCGTAGCCTTCCGCTAATTTATCTAACAACATGGGAATATCGGCCGGATCATTTTGCAAGTCTCCATCAAGGGTAATGATCACCTCTCCGCGAGCCTGATCAAATCCCGCCGACATCGCCGGAGTCTGACCATAGTTGCGTCGGAGAATCACCGCTTTTAAAATGGGGTTAATGGCAGCGAGTTGTTTGAGGAGATCGGTTGATCCGTCTCGAGAACCATCATCGACACAAATCAATTCATAAGTGAGACCTGTGGACTCTAAGCTGGCTTGAATCGCCTCAATCAGTTTAGGTAAACTTTCGACCTCATTGTAAATCGGAACAACAATAGAAACATTGAGGGGTTTGACAGTTTCGGAGGATAGAGAATGCGCTGATGGTTGCTCTAATGGAGTTGGTAAAATATCCATCTGAGATGCGGCAAGGGGACTCCCGTTATACCCGACAGGGTTAGCGGGAGAGAAATTGCCGCCCAAAGAAAACTGAGCGGAGCGAGAATCATTGTTAAAAGGAGTAGGAGAATCCGTCATGTTTTTGAACAGGAATCAAGTATTTAGGGTGAACATCAAACTTAGAGTTGGGAAGTTGCAAAACAAAAGAAGGACGGAATCGAATGGCAATACGCCCAACATAATGTCCAGAAAACTTCCCTTTTGGGATAGCAGCTTTTACGATATCACCTGTTTGAAATCCTTGAAAGAACTTAGCTTTAGGAGCGTGTCCAACCGGGAATCCAAACCGATTTACTCGGCATCGTTGACGAGTTCCGTGTCCCATCGCTTTGAGCAGCAAAGGTTGTTTCGTTAAAACTTTTAGAGATTCAACTTTTCCAACACAAGCTGCATCTAACCAATGAGATTTTAGAATATTTAATCGGGTTCGATTAAACTTGGTCTGTCCACCAGAACCAGTAGAAACAGATAATCCAGTCGCTTTTAAAGCATTAAACAAAGCCCAGCGAGTAGAGTTAACCGCCGCCGCATCTTTTAGGGGCGTTTTTGCTTGGCTTAAGATTTGTTTTAATAAATTTTGTTTTCCAGAAAGAAAGTCTTTAATGTCCTGAGTTCCTTTACTGGTATTACAAGATTCACAAGCAATACAGAGATTAGAAATCCGATTAGTTCCTCCCTTTGATTTGGGGTGAATATGCTCGATTTGGAGAGGGGTATTCTTTGTACCACAGTATGTACATTGACGACTCCACTTCTGTAATAGATATTCACGCACTTCATAACCCGGCAATTCTCCCTGTTGATATTCAAT